>NZ_JBHVVM010000004.1:87594-385859 GCF_042883525.1 Streptomyces sp. NPDC058195 | reverse complement strand
TCAGCCGCTCGAACATCGAACTCGACTTCGGCGGCCACCGCATACGCACCGAAGGCATCGAGAAGAACACCCACGACAACCCCTTCGGCGCCGTCTTCTCCTTCCGCGGCACCGTCACCGACACCACCGTCACGCACACCCTGAGCGCGGCGATGCCCGACCTCTCGGACCTCTTCGAGGTCGGCGACTCCTCGAAGTTCGCGGTCGGCCAGTGGTGGGCCGTGGAGATCAACGCCCTGGCGGGGAAGTACGAGAAGGAGATCCAGCGGCTCGTCCAGGTCACCGGTGTCGTCGACGGGCAGCACATCCGGGTCAACTACCAGATCGGCTGGGACCTGGCCGCGGGCCGCACCCTGACCTGGACCCGCGTCGAGCCCGTCGACCGCGCCCACGTCCGCAACATGGTCTTCGAGGGCTGGGGCGACGACGAGATGACCGGCTCGCACCCGGTCGCCTACGAGTACGCGGTGCGCTGCGACGTCTCCGGGATCGAGGCCATCGGCACCTTCTGGCCGGTCGTGATGCGGCGCTGGTGCACGTACTACCGCACCGAGCAGTGCTCGCTGACCAACCCGAAGTCGGTCACCTACGGCGGCGCGGGCTACCTCACCCAGCAGATCTACTGCCTGTACGGGCACGTCGAGGACTGCCACACCTCCAACGCCCGCCACCTCAACGACTTCACGGCGTCCGCCTACTGCTACGTCACCAACTGCCACGGCGACGGCGACGACGAGGGCCCGTTCGTGACGCACGGCCAGTTCGAGCACGACCTGGTCTACACCGGCAACTCCGGCCTGATGACCTTCGCCAACTCCGGTGCCGCCTGGGGCGGCCGGGCGAAGCGGATCACCGTACGACGGCACGCCTGCTCCTGGTTCGTGGCCCGGGTCAAGATCACCGATCTGACCCTGGAGGACGTGCTGGTCATCGGCAAGAAGTCGCTGTCCGGCTCCGGAATGCTCTGGGTCAACGCCGACGGCGTCCAGATGCGCGGCTGCACCGCCACCGGCCCGCTGATCGTCTCCCGGGCCTCGGACCTGTCGCAGCGGCCCAATGTGATCGCGGACTCCGCGTTCGCCTTCGCGTCCGGTGCCGAGGTCACCCAGGCCAGCGTCACCGTCCCGCTGACCGTCCAGCGCTCCGTTCTGAAGGGCGTCGACGGCGCGGTCTTCAACGGCACCGGGCCGCTCGTCCTGGACCAGTGCACGCTCACCGGCTCCAAGGACACCGCCCCCGTCGCCCTCAAGCACACCGACATCACCGTGCTGGGCGGCGAACTCCGCGACACCGGGCTCAAGCTGGCCTCCGACAAGGACCAGCGGCTGCGCGTCGACGGCGCCCGGCTGACCGGCACCAACAAGGACGGCGCACTGCTGTCCCGCACGGGCGGCGCCCGCACCGTCGACTGGCAGCTGTCCGGACTCGACTCGTCCGCGCCCAAGGGCACCGCCCACGTGCTGGTCACCGAGGGCACCAACCGCTACCGGGCCACCGGCTCCACCTTCACCGGCGGACGGCTCGAACTGCGGCCCGCCGCCTTCGCCGGAACCGGCCACCTGCTGCACACCGGCTGCGTCGAGGACGGCACCGAGCGGACCGCGATGCCGGACGAGGGCGAGCGCGTCGCCCACAGCGCGGCCACGCTGCGCATCTGACTCACCCCATCGAGCACCAGGGATTCCCCGTGTCCACGCATACCCCGATCACCGGCCGGCCCGTACGGGTCGCGCTCGTCGGCGCCGGAAACCGCGGTCTGACGTACGCCGAGTGGATCAAGGCGCACCCCGAGCGCGCCGAACTCGTCGCCGTCGCCGACCCGCGCCCCGCGGCGCGGGCCGCCGCCGGTGCCCCCGTCGAGTTCGACGACTGGCGCCCGCTGGCCGAGAACCGGATCGCCGACGCCGTCGTCGTCGCCACCCAGGACCGCTTCCACGTGGAGCCGGTGCTGGCCCTGGCCGAGGCCGGCTACGCGATCCTCGCCGAGAAGCCCCTCGCCCCGACCGAGGAGGAGACCCGGCGGATCGTCGAGGGAGTGGAGCGGTCCGGGGCCCTGTTCGCGGTGTGCCACGTCATGCGGTACACCCCGTACACCGACCTGGTGAAGGAGGTCGTGGACTCCGGTGTGCTCGGGCAGCTGGTCTCCCTCGACCATCTGGAGCCGGTCGGCTGGTGGCACTACGCGCACAGCTACGTGCGCGGACCGTGGCGCAGCGAGAAGGACTCCTCCCCGATGCTGCTCGCCAAGTCCTGCCACGACCTGGACTGGATCACGTACGTCATGGGCGGCCGGATCGAGCAGGTGTCCAGTTTCGGCGGGCTGAAGCACTTCCGGCCCGAGAACGCCCCGGCCGGGTCCGCGGAACGCTGCCTCGACTGTGCGGTCGAGGACGGCTGCCCGTACAGCGCGCTGAAGCTGTACATGCCGACGCTGCGCGAGAAGGGCGCGGTCTGGCCGGTCACCCACGTCACCGAGGCGACCGACGAGGCCGGTCTCGTCCGGGCGCTGCGCGAGGGCCCGTACGGGGTCTGCGCGTACCGGAGCGACAACGACGTGGTCGACCACCAGGTCCTGGCGATGCAGCTGACCGGCGGGGTGACCGCGACCTTCCAGATGGTGGCGTTCACCGAGCAGACCCACCGCCAGACCCGGATCTTCGGCTCGCACGGCTGGCTGACCGGCGACGGCGAGCGGGTCACGGTGCAGGACTTCCGGACCGGCGCCACCACCGTCCACGAACTCGGCACGTCCGGTTCGAACGCGGCGGACGGGCACGGCGGCGGGGACGCCGCGCTCGTCGAGGCGTTCGTCACCGCCGTCGCCACCGGTGACGCCGGAGCGGTCCGCTCCGGCCCCGCCACCTCGCTCGGCAGCCATCTCGCGGCCTTCGCCGCCGAACGCGCCCGGCACACGGGCACCGTCCAGACGGTCCCGGCGCAGTGACTCCCCCTCTTCCCCGCACCACCCTCACGTCCTCGGAGGACCACCTCATGTCCCGTCTCCTCACCCGCCGTTCCAGAATCCGCGCTGTCGCCGCCCCCGTGGTGGCCACCGCGCTCGCCGCCGGTGTGCTGGCCGGCTGTTCCGGCAGCGGCAGCGACGGCAGCACCGTCACCATGTGGACCTACCCGGTCATCTTCGACGAGGCCAAGAACAAGGCGTACTGGGACGGTCTGATCAAGACCTTCGAGAAGGACCACAAGGGCGTCGAGGTGAAGGTGGAGACCTTCCCCTGGGCCAACCGTGACACCGCGCTGGCCACCGCGATCGCCTCCGGCAAGGGCCCGGACGCGGTCTACCTGATCCCCGACCAGCTGCCGAAGTACGCCAAGAGCATCATCCCGGCCGACGAGTACATGGCGGCCGACGCCAAGGCCGACTACACCGACTTCGCGCTGACGTCCGTCACCGCCGACGGCAAGGCGCTCGGCGTCCCGGTCCTGACCAGCGCCAACCCGCTGATCTGCGACAAGCGGGTGTTCAGCGCCATCGGCGAGAAGAACTACCCGACGAGCTGGGCGGATCTGGAGGCGCTGGCCCCGAAGCTGAAGGCGAAGGGCTACTACGCCACCAGCTACAGCGGCGACACCCAGCAGACCCTGAACTCGACGTTCTACCCGCTGCTGTGGCAGGCGGGCGGCGACGTCTTCTCCGAGGACGGCAAGACCGTCACCTTCAACGACGCCGCGGGCGTCAAGGCGCTGACGTACCTGAAGAAGCTCGTCGACGGCGGTTACACCGACAAGGACCTGGTCACCACCACGCCCAAGCTGGAGCAGACCCCGACCGCCAAGGGCAAGGTGGCCTGCACCTGGCAGAACACCCCCACGGACGTCGAGCCCTTCTGGGGCAAGGAGAACATCGTCGTCCAGCCGCCGCTCAAGGACGTGAAGTCGGTCGGCTACGGCACGGTCGGCGCGCTGTCGATGCTGAAGGGCGCCGACAAGAAGAACACCGGCGACTGGCTGAACTTCGTCGCCGAGGCGAAGAACGCGGCCGGCCTGGAGAAGGAGGCGGGCTACTTCCCGGCCCGCAAGTCCAGCGGCGACCTCTACCCCGGCAACGCCCTCCAGGCGGCCGTCGGCGCCACACTGCCGACCATGACCGTGGGCCCGCTGCACGACAAGGCCCGCGAGGTCCAGGGCATGCTCGCCCCGGAGATCCAGGCGGCGCTGCTGGGCAAGAAGAGCCCGCAGGAGGCGCTGAACGCCGCGCAGAAGGCCGCCCAGGCGATGCTCGGCCGCTGATCTTGGTGCGGGGCCTCTCCGGCCGCACCCGGAGAGGCCCCGCACCCGCCCAGGGCTCCCCGCCCTGATCCCCCGCAATTCCCCCGTACCGCAAGGAGATCCCCGTGGCAGTCGTCGCGGAACCCGCCCGCCGGGGCCGTCGCAGCGGGCCGCAGGCGCGCCGCGAGGCCCGGATCGGCCTGCTGTTCGTCCTCCCCTGCTTCCTGCTCTTCCTGGCGTTCCGGTTCGGTCCGGGCATCGCCGGGGTGCTGATGAGCTTCACCGACTACACCCTCACCGGGGGCGGCAGCTTCGTCGGGCTGGACAACTTCACCCGGCTCTGGGACGACCCGCTGTTCTGGCAGGCGCTGAAGGTCACCGTCCTCTACACGGTGCTCGCGGTGCCGGGCACGCTCATCGCCTCGGTGTCGCTGGCCCTGATCACCCGCCGCGCGTTCCGCGGCGCCAAGTTCTTCCGCTCGGTGTTCTTCCTGCCGGTGGTCACCTCACTGGTGCTCGCCGCCACCGTCTTCGTCTGGATCTTCTCGACCGGCGGCCCCTGGTCCACCCTGATGAGCTGGTTCGGGATGTCCGAGGGCTCCTGGCTCTCCGACGACGTGCTGGTGCTGCCCGCGCTCGCGCTGGTGGGCGTCTGGTCCCGCTTCGGCTACGGGATGCTGATCCTGCTGGCCCGGATGCAGGACATCCCCCGGGAGCTGGAGGAGGCCGCCCTCACCGACGGGGCGGGGGCCTGGCAGCGGTTCCGGTACATCGTGCTGCCGCAGCTCAAGCCCGCGCTGTTCTTCCTCGCCGTGATCGAGACCACGGCCTCCTTCCAGGTCTTCGACGCGGTCTACACGATGACCGGCGGCGGCCCCGCCAACGCCAGCTACACGCTCGTCTTCCAGCTCTACGACGCGGGCTTCAAGTACTTCGACCTGGGTTACGCCTCCGCCATCGGCGTCGCGCTCTTCGCGCTGACCGTGGTGGTCGCGGTGATCCAGCGGCTCGTGATCGGGAAGGACCAGTGACCATGACCGCAGCACCCGCCACCCCCGAGGCCCCGGCCGCCCCCCTCCCGGCCGCCCCGGACCGGGCCGCCCGCCGCGCCGAACGCAGGCTGCGCAAGCTCGCCGACCGGGATACCGTCCCGCACGGCATGCGGCCCACCCGGGCCGGCCGGATCGGCCGCGCCGCCCTGCTGACGGTGGCCGCGATCGTCACGGTCTTCCCGTTCTACGCGATGGTCGTGCTCTCCCTGAAGCCGTCCGCGGCGGTCGAGTTCCCCGGCAGCCTGGTGCCGTGGCCGCTCAGCGGCGAGGCGTACGACACCGTCATGAACGCCCAGGACGTGCCGCGCTGGCTCGCCAACACCCTGATCTACTCGGTCGTCTCGGTGGTCGGCGTGCTGCTGCTCGCCTCGCTCGCCGGATACGCCTTCGCCAAGAAGCGCTTCCCGGGCCGGGAGACGATGTTCTGGTCGTTCCTGTCGATGGTGATGGTCCCGTACCACGTCACGATGATCCCGACCTTCGCGATGATCGCCAAGCTGGGCGGCGTGGACACGTACTGGGGTCTGATCGTGCCGACCCTGGCCAACGCCCAGGCGGTGTTCCTGATGCGGCAGTTCATCCAGGGGCTGCCCGACGAACTGTTCGAGGCGGCCCGGCTCGACGGCTGCAGCGAGTGGCAGATCTTCTACCGGATCGTGCTGCCCCTGCTGAAGCCGATCCTCGCCACGCTCGGCGTCTTCGTCTTCCTGTGGCACTGGAACGACTTCCTGTGGCCGCTGGTCATCGGCCAGTCCACCGACATGCGCACCCTGACCGTCGGCATCGCCTCGCTCCAGCAGCAGAACGTGCCGCTCAACGTGGTGCTCTCCGGCTCCGTCATCGCGTTCGTACCCATCTTCGCCGCGTACATGGTGGGCCAGCGCTACTTCACCGAGGGCGTCACCGCGTCCGGAATCAAGGGATAGTCACACATGTTCACCGATGAGGCCGCGCTCGAAGAGCGGCTCGCCACCCCCTCCCCCGCCCTCGTCGCCGACCTCGGCCGCCTCGAAGGCGATCTGCTGGTGCTCGGCGCGGGCGGCAAGATGGGCCCCAGCCTGTGCAGGCTGGCCCGTCGCGCGCTGGATGCCGCGGGCCGCGAGGACGTGACCGTGTACGCGGTCTCCCGCTGGTCGGACAGGGCCGCCGCCGACGAGCTGGAGGCCGTCGGCGTCACCACCGTCGCCTTCGACCTGATGGACCCGGCCGCCGACCTGGCCGCGCTGCCGGACGCCGGGAACGTCGTCTTCATGGTCGGTGCCAAGTTCGGCTCCGCCGGGGCCCCCTCGCACGCCTGGGCGGTGAACGCCGCCATGCCGGACCGGGTGGCGCGCCGCTGGGCCCGCGCGCGGATCGCCGCGTTCTCCACCGGGAACGTCTACCCGCTGGTGCCGGTCTCCTCCGGCGGCTGCACCGAGAGCGACCCGGTCGGCCCGGTCGGCGAGTACGCCATGTCGTGTCTGGGCCGGGAGCGCGTCTTCGGCCACGCGGCACTGACCCGCGGCACCAGAGTCGCGAACATCCGGCTCAACTACGCGGTCGACCTGCGCTACGGCGTCCTGGCCGACATCGCCCACCGCGTACGGACCGGCGAGCCCGTCGACGTGACGACCGGCCACGCCAACGTGGTGTGGCAGGGATACGCCAACGAGGTGGCCCTTCGCTCGCTGCTGCACGCCACCGACGGCGAGGCGTTCACCCTCAACCTCACCGGTCCGGAGACCGCGTCCGTACGGCGCCTCGCCCAGTGGTTCGGCGAGGAGTTCGGCACCGAGCCGGTCCTTTGCGGCCAGGAGGCGCCGACCGCTCTGCTCTCCGACGCGAGCCGCTGCCACGCCCTGTTCGGCTACCCGGACGTGCCACTGCGCACCCTCGTCGAGTGGCAGGCCGACTGGCTGCGCCGCGGGCTGCCGCTCTCCGGCAAGCCCACCAAGTTCCAGGTCCGTGACGGAAGGTTCTGATCCACCCCATGTCCACTCCCTCCCCCGTGCGCAGCCCCGCCCTGGACGCCCTCGCCCACGGCACGGTGATCCCCGCGCACCCGCTCGCCCTGCACGACGACGGCTCCTTCGACGAGCGCCGCCAGCGCGCGCTGACCCGCTACTACCTGGCCTCCGGCGCGGGCGGCGCAGCCGTCGCCGTGCACACGACCCAGTTCGAGATCCGCGAACCCTCGGTCGGCCTGTTCCGGCCGGTGCTGGAGCTCGCCGCCGAGACGATCGACGCCGAGGCCGGGCGCCCGTTCGTCAAGGTCGCCGGAGCCTGCGGCTACACCGCGCAGGCGGTGGCGGAGGCCGAGACGGCGGCCGGGCTCGGCTACGACGCGGTGCTGCTCAGCCCGGCCGTGCCCGGCGCGGACGAGAAGGGCCTGCTGGAGCGGGCGCGGGCGGTCGGCGACGTGCTGCCGGTGATCGGCTTCTACCTCCAGGAGGCCGTCGGCGGACGGTATCTCTCGCCGCGCTTCTGGTCCTCCTTCACCGACCTGCCGAACACGGTCGCGGTGAAGATCGCCCCGTTCGACCGCTACCGCACCGCCGACGTGATCCGGGCCGTGGCCGTCGCGGACCGGGCCGCCGAGGTGGCGCTGTACACCGGGAACGACGACGACATCATCGGTGACCTGCTCACCCCGTACGAGACGGCGGGCGGCGCGCCGCGCTGGTTCGCGGGCGGGCTGCTGGGCCAGTGGGCCGTGTGGACCGGCTCCGCGGTGACGCTTCTGGAGGATGTGCGCCGGGCGCGCGGCGGGGACCACGCGGCGATGGTGCGCTGCCTGGCCCGGCGGCCCGAGCTGACCGACGCCAACAGCGCGGTCTTCGATGTCCGCGGCGCGTTCCGCGGCTGCATCGCCGGGGTCCACGAAGTGCTGCGCCGCCAGGGCCTGCTGGCGAACATCCGGTGCCTGGACCCTGCCGAGACGCTCTCCCCCGGGCAGGCCGAGGAGATCAGCCGGGTGGCCGCGGCCTACCCCTGGCTGACCGACGACGCCTTCGTCGCGGAGCACCTCGATGACTGGCTCTCCTGATCCGTCCGGCCGCCCCCGGGTGGTCGTCGCCGTACCGCCGGATCTGCGGGCGCAGCTGTTCACCACCGAGGTGTGGGCGGAGCTGGAGCGGGCGGCCCAGCTGGTGGTGCCGGACGACCACCGGGACCGGGCGGCCCTCGCGGCCTCGCTGCCCGGGGCCCGTGCGCTCATCACCGCGTGGGGGGCGCCGCGGGTGGACGCCGCGCTCCTGGCGTCGGCCGACCGGCTGGAGCTGGTGGCGCACACCGGTTCGGCGGTCGCTCCCTATGTCACCGAGGAGGTGTTCGGGCGCGGTGTCCTGGTCACCCAGGCCGGGGACGAGATGGCCCGCCCGGTCGCCGAGGTGGCCCTGGCGTTCACCCTCTCGCTGCTCCACCGCGTCCACCGTTTCGACCACGCCCTGCGCGGCGGGCTGGAGTGGGAGGCGGCGGGCCAGGCCCCGCCGCGCCACGAGATCCACGGCAGCGGCATCGGGGTGATCGGCGCCTCGCGCACCGGCCGCGCCTACATCGCCCTGGCGCGGGCGATGGGGGCGCGGGTGAGCGTCACCGACCCGTACCTCTCCGAGGCGGACGCCCGGGAGCTCGGGGTGGAGTCCGTGCCCTTGGAGACGCTGCTCTCCCGCAGCCGGATCGTGGCCGTGCACGCCCCGGTCACCGAGGCGACCCACCGGATGCTCGGCGCCGGGCAGCTGGCGCTGATGCCGGACGGGGCCGGGCTGGTGAACACCGCCAGGTCGTGGCTGGTCGACGAGGACGCGCTGCTGGCCGAGCTGGCCACGGGCCGTCTGGACGCGGCGATCGACGTCTTCGACGCGGAGCCGCTGCCGGTGGACCACCCCTTCCGCGCCCTGCCGAACGTCCTGCTCACCCCGCACCAGGCCGCGGGCACCGTGGAGTGCCGTCGGCGGCTCGGGGCGAGCGCCGCCGGTGAGGTGCTGCGGCTGCTCTCCGGGCGGCCCCCGCTCCACGCGGTCACGGCCGGTGCCCTCGCCCGCCTGCATTAGGGCGTGTCCGCCCCGTACACCCGTTACACCCGCACATCCGTTACACCCGTCAGGAGATCCCTTCATGCGACTGATGCGCATCGGCGAGCCGGGCCACGAGCGCCCGGTCCTCGTCCGCCCCGAGGGCGGCCACTACGACCTGTCCGGCATCACCGGCGACATCGACGGCGCGTTCCTCGCGGCGCTCGCGGACGACCCGGACCTGATCCCCGCCGACGCCGCGCTCCCCGCGACCGGCATCACCGGCGAGCGGATCGGCGCCCCGGTGGCCCGCCCCTCCGCGCTGCTCTGCATCGGCCAGAACTACGCGGCGCACGCCGCCGAGTCCGGTGACGAACCGCCCGCGCAGCCGATCCTCTTCTACAAGTCGCCGAACACCGTGGTCGGCCCGTACGACGACGTGCTCATTCCGCGCGGCTCGAAGAAGACGGACTGGGAGGTGGAGCTGGCCGTGGTCATCGGCCGCCGCGCCTCCTATCTGGAATCCCCCGCCGACGCGGCCGCGCACATCGCGGGCTACGCCGTCAGCAACGACGTCTCCGAGCGGGCCTTCCAGCTGGAGGAGTCGGGCGGCCAGTGGTCCAAGGGCAAGAGCTGCGCCACGTTCAACCCGCTGGGCCCGGTGCTGGTGACGGCCGACGAGGTCGGCGACCCGCAGAACCTGAGGCTGCGCAGCTACGTCAACGGCGAGCCGCGGCAGGACTCCAGCACCGCGGACATGATCTTCACCGTGGCGCATCTGGTGCACCATCTGTCGCAGTACCTGGTGCTGGAGCCCGGCGACGTCATCAACACCGGTACTCCGCAGGGCGTGGCGCTGTCCGGCCGCTTCCCCTACCTGGGCCCGGACGATGTGGTGGAGGTCGAGATCCCGGGCCTCGGCCGCCAGCGCAGCGTCTGCCGGCCCGCGTAGCGCCGGGCGGCTCTCAGTCCTCCGGGAGCTCGACCGGGGCGATGTCGTCGAAGACGTCGCCGGGGCCGGGGTTCGCCGGGTCGGTCGCGCCGCCGAACTGGGTCATCACGCCCCAGACGGCGTTGAGCGCGGTCTGCACGGCGCCCTCGGCCCAGCCGGCCGTCCAGGAGATGTCGTCGCCCGCGAGGAACAGGCCCCGCCGGTCCGCGGGGAGCCGGTCCTGCATGAAGTGGGTGAACAGCCGCCGCTGGTAGCGGTAGTGGCCCGGCAGGTTGGCCTTGAACGCGCCCATGAACCAGGGCTCGTTCTCCCAGGAGACCGTCACCGGGTTGCCGATGACGTGCTTGCGGATGTCGACGCCCGGATAGATCTCGCCGAGCGACTTGAGCATGACGTCCATGCGCTCGTTCGGGGAGAGCGGCAGCCACTTCAGGCTGTCGTCGCACCAGGTGTAGGACAGGCAGATGACAGCGGGCCTGCCGGGTCCGTCGTCCAGCAGGTACGTGCCCCGGGTCATCCGGTCGGTGAGCGTCATGGACATGGTGTCGCGCCCGGTCGCCGGGTCCTTGTCCAGCCAGAACGGGCGGTCGACCGGGACGAAGAGCTTGGACGACTCCATGTAGTGGGTGCGCTCCATCGCCGTCCAGTGGTCGATCGGGAAGAGCGCGTCGTCGCAGTCGACCTTCGAGAGCAGCAGCCAGGACTGGCCGGTGAAGACCGCGGCCGGGAAGGTACGGATGTCGCCGGTGGCGTCGGTGACGGTGATCCGGTTCCCGGCGGTACGGTGCAGCCGGGTCACGGCGCCTCGCGGCTCGCCGTCGTGCAGCGAGGAGAGCGACGTGCCGAGCGGCCAGTGGACCATCTTGCGCGGCTCGCGTTCCCAGAGCCGCAGCGGCAGCTGCTGACTGCCTCCGACGATGCCCCGGTGGTGGTCGTCGGCCTCGGTGTAGACGACGCGGAGGATCTCCAGGATGGAGTTGGGGAAGTCGGTGTCCCAGCCGCCGGTGCCGAAGCCGACCTGGCCGAAGATCTCCCGGTGCCGGAAGGACGTGAAGGCGTCGGAGTCGCAGAGGAAACCGTAGAAGGTCTGGTTGTCGAGCCTGCGGACCAGCTCGGACCAGATCTCCCGGATGCGCGGCACATCGCGTTCGCGCATCGCACGGTTCATGCCGGAGAAGTCGGCGCCCTCCTCCAGACAGCGGTTCCAGGCGTCCATCACATCGCGGTAGACCTGCGGCAGGTCGTCGATGGTCCGCGCGTAGTGCGACTCTCCCTTGAGGTCGACGACGGTCGACGGGGTGGCCTCGGCAAGCGGGTTGGGGAACGGCCTGGTCTCCAGGCCGACCAGGTCGATGTAGTGCTGGAGCGCGGTGGAGGACGGCGGGAAGCGCATCGCGCCCATCTCGGCGGTGAGGTCCGCGTCGCAGCCCTCGAAGCCGACGGTCCGCAGCCGCCCGCCGATCCGGTCCGCCTCGTAGACGACGGGCTTGAGGCCCATCTTCATGAGCTCGTAGGCGGCGACGATGCCGGAGAGTCCCCCGCCGATGACGGCGACCTCGGTGCCGTGCGCGGTCGCGGGTATCTGACCGATGCCCGCGGGGTGCGCCAGGAAGTCGTCGTACGCGTAGGGGAAGTCCGGTCCGAACATGGTGATCGGCTCGGTGGCGTCGGTGTGCTGGACGGCGTTGGGCACCGTGGACGTCATGGGGTACGGACTCCTTGCGCGGATGAGAGGTGAAGCGGTGGGGCGGTGGGAACGGGCTCAGACGAGCGAGCGGTAGAGACCGGGGCGGCGGTCGTGCAGATACGGATTGGCCGCGCGCGAGGCACGCAGGAACGCCGGGTCCACCTCACCGAAGAGGAGTTCCTCGCCCCGCCCGGCGCGGGTCCGGGCGGTGCCGTCGGGCCCCGCCAGACAGCTCAGCCCGAGGAACTCGTAGGCGCCTTCCTGACCGGCCCGGTTGACGTACGCCACGTACATCTGGCTCTCGAAGGCGCGCACCGGCACCAGGGACTCGGCGACGAACGGGAAGGGGTGCATCAGCGCGGTGGGCACCAGCAGCAGATCGGTGCCGGCCAGGGCGTGGGCCCGGACGTTCTCCGGGAACTCGACGTCGTAGCAGATCAGGATGCCGAGGCGGACGCCGTCCAGCTCGGCCTGGACCACGGGCTGCCTGCCCGGGGTGAACCACTTCTGCTCGAAGTCGCCGAAGAGGTGGGTCTTGCGGTAGTTCGCCAGGGCCACGCCGTCCGGGCCGATCAGCCGGGCGGAGTTGAAGAACTTCTCGTCCGCGCGCTCCGGGTAGCCGTACAGGACGGCGAGCCCGTACCGTGCGGCGATCTCGGCGATCCTCCGGGCGGACGGCCCGTCGGCGGGCTCGGCCAGCAGCGGCACATCGGCGCCGATGGCGTACCCGGTCAGGAAGAGTTCGGGACAGACCAGCAGCCGGGCACCGCTGTCGGCCGCCCGCCGCGCGGCCCCGTCGAGGGCCTCGATGTTGTGGCCGACCCGCCCGGGGCGTCCGGAGCTCTGGAGCAGGGCGGTGCGCAACGGCGGCATGGCTGACCTCGGGCGGTGCGGGCGGGCGGGGACGTATCGACGGTACGGTCCGCCGATCGCGCCGGACAAGGCGCGAGTGTTGC
The DNA here is from genome assembly GCF_042883525.1 of Streptomyces sp. NPDC058195. Classification (NCBI taxonomy): domain Bacteria; kingdom Bacillati; phylum Actinomycetota; class Actinomycetes; order Kitasatosporales; family Streptomycetaceae; genus Streptomyces; species Streptomyces sp. NPDC058195. Next base: position 372,993 of record NZ_JBHVVM010000004.1, on the reverse strand, counting down.
GCGTCCACCGTCGATCCGTTGCGCGCCGAAGGCCCTGTACGGCGATTCATTGCGCGCGCCGTCTTCGCAGGTCACGCGGGTGACCTGGATCTCATCCCGGTCCGGCGCTCCGGGCCTGTTCCGGGGCGCCCGCGGAGTAGCGCCGCAGCAGCGGCGACAGCACCAGGACGGATTTGGTCCGCTCCACGTACGGCTCGCCCGCGATCCTTTCCAGGACCTGCTCGAAGTGGCGCATGTCCGCGGCGAAGACCTGCACGATCGCGTCGGCCTCGCCGGTCACCGTGGACGCCGAGGCGATCTCCGGGTAGTGCGCCAGGCCCCGCCTGATCGCCTCTGGCGAGGTGTTGCGGCTGCAGTAGATCTCGATGAAGCCCTCGGTCTCCCAGCCCAGCGCCGCCGGGTCCACCCGGACCGTGAAGCCGGTGATGGCGCCCTCGGCGCGCAGCCGGTCCACGCGGCGTTTCACGGCGGGCGCGGACAGGCCGATCACCGCGCCGATGTCCGCGTAGGAGCGCCGGGCGTCTTCGGCGAGGGCGTGGACGATGCGTTCGTCGAGGTCGTTCAGGCGCACGTCGGGCGGTTCACTTCTCTGCGATGGCCGGTTCTCGGGGGCGGCGCGGGCCGCCCCCGAAGTAGACCACGGCCGCGCCCCGCCGGGCGCGACCGTCACCGGGTGCGGCCGGTCAGAAGGGGAAGCCCGAGCGGCCGTGCTGCACCGAGATCCACTTCTGGGTGGTGAAGGCCTCGACCATGGCGTCCCCGTTGAGGCGGCCGAGGCCGGAGCTCTTCTCGCCGCCGAACGGAACGATCGGCTCGTCGTGGACCGTGCCGTCGTTGATGTGGATCATGCCGGTGTGGATACGCCGCCCGACCCGGACACCGCGCTCGATGTCGCCGGTGTGCACGGCGCCGCTGAGACCGTACGGGGTGTCGTTGGCGATCCGTACGGCTTCGTCCTCGCCGTCGAAGGGCACCAGCAGGGCGACCGGCCCGAAGATCTCCTGGGAGAGTACGGGCGAGTCGGCGGCCAGCCCGGTCAGCACGGACGGGCTCACCAGATTGCCCTCCATCCGGCCGTGCAGCAGCGCCGTCGCGCCGGCGGCCACGGTCTGCTCGACCAGCGAGGAGACGGCCTCGGCCTGCGAGGAGTTGATCAGCGGGCCGATGACGGTGGACGGGTCGGCCGGGTCGCCAACCGGCAGCGAGGCGACCTTGGCGACGAACTTCTCGGTGAACTCCTTCTCCACCGACCGGTCGACCAGGATGCGGTTGGCGGCCATGCAGACCTGGCCCTGGTGCACGAACCGGCTGAAGACGGCCGCGTCGACGGCGTAGTCCAGGTCGGCGTCGTCGAGGACGATCAGCGCGCTGTTGCCGCCGAGCTCCAGCACGGCGCTCTTGAGGTGGGCCGCGCAGACCGTGGCGACATGCCGCCCCACCTTGTCGGAGCCGGTGAAGGAGATGACCTGCGGGACGGGGTGCTCCAGCAGGGCGTCACCGATCTCGGCGATGTCGGTGACCACGACGTTCAGCAGCCCGGCGGGCAGCCCGGCCTCCTCGAACACCTTCGCCACCAGGGTGCCGCCGCAGACCGGGGTGTTCTGGTGCGGCTTGAGGACCACCGCGTTGCCGAGCGCCAGGGCCGGGGCGACCGACTTCAGCGAGAGCAGGAACGGGAAGTTGAAGGGGCTGATGACGCCCACGACCCCGACCGGCACCCGGTAGACCCGGTTCTCCTTGCCCTCGGTCGGCGAGGGCAGGATCTGCCCGGTGGGCCGCAGCGCCAGCTGGACCGACTCGCGCAGGAACTCCTTGGCCAGATGCAGTTCGAAGGCCGCCTTCAGCCGGGTGCCGCCCAGCTCCGCGACGATCGCGTCACTGATCTCGGACTCGCGCTCCTCGACGATGCGCAGCGCCCGCTCCAGCACCGTCCGCCGGGCGTACGGATTGGTCTCGCCCCAGGCCCGCTGGGCCTGCTGGGCGCAGCGGTAGGCCTGGTCGACCTCCTCGGCCGTGGCCACGGTGATCGAGGCGAGCTTCTCCCCGTCGTACGGATTGAAGTCGATGATGTCCCAGGATCCCTTGCCCGGCCTCCACTCTCCGTCGATGTACTGCTGGGCCAGGTCGATGAAGAAGGACATGAGATCCCTTACCACAGAGAAACGGGCAACTGACTGGGGTTCATGTTACTTACATTCCAACGGGGTTGACGGTGAGAGCCCGGCCGCCCCGGCCGTGATCCGGACATCGGCCGGACGCGGTGCCCGGCCCGGAATACGCCGGTGCCCCGCCGGGCGCGAACGGCCCGGCGGGGCTCCGGCGATGCCGGGCGGGGAGGATCAGCTCCAGCTGGCGTGCAGCGGCTTGCCCTCGGCGTATCCGGCGGCGCTCTGCACCCCGACGACCGCCTTCTCGGCGAACTCCGCGAGGGAGGCCGCGCCGGCGTAGGTGCAGGAGGACCGGACGCCCGCGATGATCGAGTCGATCAGGTCCTCCACACCGGGCCGGGCCGGGTCGAGGAACATCCGCGAGGTGGAGATGCCCTCCTCGAAGAGCGCCTTGCGGGCCCGGTCGTAGGAGGACTCGTCCGAGGTGCGGTTCTTCACGGCGCGCGCGGACGCCATGCCGAAGGACTCCTTGTAGAAGCGGCCGTCGGCGGACTGCTGGAGGTCGCCGGGCGACTCGTACGTACCGGCGAACCAGGAGCCGATCATCACGTTGGACGCGCCCGCGGCGAGCGCCATGGCGACATCGCGCGGGTGGCGGACTCCGCCGTCGGCCCAGACGTGCTTGCCGTACTTCTTCGCCTCGGCGGCGCACTCCAGAACGGCCGAGAACTGCGGCCGCCCGACGCCGGTCATCATCCGGGTGGTGCACATGGCGCCGGGGCCGACGCCCACCTTGATGATGTCGGCGCCCGCCTCGATGAGGTCGCGCACGCCCTCGGCGGCGACGATGTTGCCCGCCACGACCGGGACCGCGGGGTCGAGCGCGCGGACCGCCCGGACCGCGTTGATCATGGACTCCTGGTGGCCGTGGGCAGTGTCCACGACGAGCGTGTCGGCGCCCGCGTCCAGCAGCTGCTTGGCCTTGCCCGCGACGTCGCCGTTGATCCCGACGGCGGCGGCGATCCGCAGCCGCCCCCCGGCGTCGGTGGCGGGGGTGTACAGGGTGGCGCGCAGCGCGGCCCTGCGGGTGAGGATGCCGACGAGGCGGCCCTCGGCGTCGACCGCGGGGGCGAGCTTGCGGTTGGCGCCGTCCAGCTTGTTGAACGCGTCGCGCGGGTCTATGTCCGCGTCGAGCAGCACCAGGTCCTTGGACATGACCTCGGTGAGCTGGGTGAAGCGGTCGACTCCGGCCAGGTCGTGCTCGGTGACGACGCCGAGGGGCCGCCGCTCGTCGTCGACGACGACGCCCGCGCCGTGCGCGCGCTTGGGCAGCAGCGACAGGGCGTCGGCGACCGTCTGGCCGGGGGTCAGCACGATCGGGGTGTCGAGCACCAGGTGCCGGGACTTCACCCAGGTGATGACGTCGGTGACGACCTCGATCGGGATGTCCTGCGGGATGACGACGAGCCCGCCGCGCCGGGCGACCGTCTCGGCCATCCGGCGGCCCGCGATGGCCGTCATGTTCGCCACGACGAGCGGGATGGTGGTGCCGGTGCCGTCGGGCGAGGAGAGGTCGACACCCTGGCGGGAACCGACTGCCGAACGGCCCGGGACCATGAAGACGTCGTCGTACGTGAGGTCGTAGGGGACCGAGGGGGACTCTGTGTAACGACCAGTACCGGGCTCAAGAAAACGCATAAGGCTCATTTTTTCACACGAATCCGAGCAGGTCGCGACCGCAAAGGCACAACAAAAGACACCCGCATTCGTGCATTCCTCCGAAAGAGGACCGCGGGAGTCCCGGGCAGGGTGAGCTCACCCTGCCCGCGGACCCTACCCGAAGGCATGCGAATCATTCCCGATCATCTGCCCTGGACCTGGCGACGAGGGGTCCGGTAGCTTCAAATCCGCAGGTCCCGTGGGTCGCACCAACGCCCCGGAGGAACAGCCGGAAGAGCTGCAACTTCCGTCATACGTACGACCGGAGAGGATCACGACCCACTCGTGGAGAGCGAACTGCCGGACATCTACTGCCCGTTCCCCCAGCTCACCAACCCGAACGTGCCGCACACCAGAGTTCATCTGGAGGAGTGGACCCGCGACACCGGTCTGGTGCACCGCGATTCGGCCAGGGACCGCTTCGTCCAGGCGGACTTCGGCGCGTTCGTCGGCATGGTGTACCCGACCGCCGACAGCAAGAACCTCGACCTGGTCGCCGACTGGTTCGTCTGGCTCTTCCTCGTCGACGACCAGCTCGACGACGGCCACCTCGGCCGCAGCCCGGGGCGGGTACGGGACGTGGTCGAGCTGATGCGGGACGTCATCCGGAGCGACACCCCGGGCGCGCTGCCCGAGGGCCGGCTGCCCGCCGCCGTGACCGCCCTGGCCGATCTGTGGGAACGTACGACGCCGATGGCCGCCCCGCACTGGCGCACCCGCTTCGGCTGGCACCTGACCACGTATCTCACGACGACCACCACCTGGGAGGCGGGGAACCGGGCCTCGGGTGTGGTGCCGTCCGAGGAGACCTACATCGCCAAGCGGCGCCACACCGGTGCGATACACGTCTGCATGGACCTGATAGAGATCGTGGCCGGCATCGAGGCGCCCGAGTCGATCCACAACGACCGCCGGTTCATCACCGCGCTGGAGGCTTCCTGCAACGTCGTGTGCTGGGCCAATGACGTGTACTCGTACGAGAAGGAGCAGGTGCTCGGCGAGATCCACAACCTCGTCCACCTGGTCCGGCACCACCGCGGCTACGGCGAGCGGCAGGCGCTGGAGCACGTCTGCGCGGAGCTCACGACGGAGACGGAGCGCTTCCTCACCGCCGAGTCCGAGCTGCTGGCCGCGTACCCGCGGCTCTCCTGGATGCTCCGGCCCTACCTGGACGGGATGCGGAGCTGGATGCGCGGCAATCTCGACTGGTCGCGGCAGACCCCGCGCTACAACCCGGCGGACGTGAGCCAGTACAAGGAGCCGCAGGAGTATCTGGAGGCGCGGGTGCTGGGCGTGGCCCAGGACTGAACCGGCCGCCACCGGTCACCGGCCGCCCGGACGACGCGTACGTCGTCCGGGCGGACCCGTGTCCGGGTCCGGGTCAGTCGCCGTCCGGGTCGGCCCGCTCCAGCGCCGGGCGCAGCGGCGCCGCCGACTCGGTCAGCAGATAGTCCGCCGCGGCCGTGTCCGTCACCAGGCTGGTGACGAGACCGGAGCGCAGCACCGCTCCGATCGCCGCGGCCTTGCGCTGGCCGCCCGCGATCGCCACCACCTCGGGGATCCGGCGCAGCCGGTCCGCCTCGACCGTGATGCACCGCTCGCCCAGGTCCCGGCCGACCCTCCGGCCCTCGGTGTCGAAGAGGTGCGCCGACATCTCCGCCGCGACGCCGAGCGAGGCGTAGTGCGCGCGCTCCTGGTCGGAGAGCATGTCGTGGACGGTGGAGATGCCCGGCTCCCAGGAGCCGATGGAGACCGCCGCGACGGTCACCTTGTCGAAGTAGTCGAAGGCGCGGGCGATGCCCGTCTGGTGGCGCAGGGCCGCCGCCGTGGCCGGGTCCGGCAGCAGCATCGGCGCGTAGATGGGGTGGGCCTCGCCGCCGGAGACCTGGGCGGCCCGCCGGACCGCCTCGACCGAGCCGCGCTCCGCCGTCCCGGCGTCGTACACCCCGGTGAGCTGCACGACCGTGCACGGCGGCAGCCGGTCGAGGGCCGCGGCCATGTGGATGGTGGACCGGCCCCAGGCCAGCCCCAGCACATCGCCCTCGTTCACCAGTTCGCCGAGCAGATCGGCCGCGACCTCGCCCAGGTTCTCCGGATCCGGTGCGTCGTCCTGTTCCTCGGCCGGGGATTCGACGACGACCGCGTGGCGCAGCCCGTAGCGGGCCCGGAGCGCGTCGGAGCGCTCGGCGTCCAGCTCGGCGGGGACGCGGATCTCGATCCGTACGAGATCGCGTTCCAGTGCCGTCTCCAGGACCCGGGCCACCTTGAAGCGGCTGACCCCGAACTCCTCCGCGATCTGGATCTTCGACTTTCCCTCAAGGTAGAAGCGGCGGGCCATGGCCGCCGCCTGTACCAGCTCCGCGGGCCCCATCCGCAGGGCGGACCGGCCCGCCGACATTGCAGACACCGCGCTCTCCTCACTGCTGTTCACACTCTCGATACGCCGTTCATCCTGTCAGATCCGGCGTTCCCTGACCGGCCCCGTCGGACCACGTTCATCTGACCTTGGCCTGCCCGACCCACGCAGGTGAGGGGCGGCCTGTGACGGTCTCAGTGGCCGCATGCCCAGGCCGCCGAGGCGGTGGCCCGCTCGGCCTGGGAGCGCAGCGCGCGCACCGCTTCGGCCGGGTCCTGCGCCCCGTACACCGCCGAGCCCGCGACGAAGACGTCGGCACCGGCCTCGGCGCACCGCTCGATGGTGGACGCGGAGACCCCACCGTCGACCTGGAGCCACAGTTCGAGACCGTGCTTGGAGATCAGCTCACGGGTGCGGCGGATCTTCGGCAGCATGATGTCCAGGAAGGCCTGGCCGCCGAAGCCGGGCTCCACCGTCATGATCAGCAGCATGTCCAGCTCGGGGAGCAGGTCCTCGTACGGCTCGATCGGCGTCGCGGGCTTGAGCGCCATGGACGCGCGGGCCCCCTTGGCGCGGATCTCCCGCGCCAGCCGCACCGGGGCCGCGGCGGCCTCCACGTGGAAGGTGACGGAACCGGCGCCCGCCTCGACGTACTGCGGGGCCCAGCGGTCCGGGGCCTCGATCATCAGGTGGCAGTCCAGCGGGGTGTCCGTGACCCGGGCGAGCGATTCGACGACCGGCACACCGAGGGTCAGATTGGGCACGAAGTGGTTGTCCATCACATCGACGTGGAGCCAGTCCGCGCCTTCGACGGCCTTGGACTCCTCGGCGAGACGGGCGAAGTCGGCGGACAGGATGCTGGGGTTGATCTGGGCCATGCCCCAAGCCTGCCATGCTCCGCGCCACTTCCCCGCCCTGCTGCGGGCCAAAGCCTCACGGGATCATTACAGTTCGCGTGATCATGAGGCTCCGGCCGCTCGATAGGTGGTGTTTCGGGTGGGCTCGTACGGCCCTGCCGGTCCAGCGGACCGCCGACGGGGACGGATCAGTCCCACCAGAAGTCCCACCGCGCGGCGCCGACGATCCGCCCGGCGTACGCGGCCAGCGTGTGCGGCCGCCGGCTCTGCCAGACGTTGTCCGGGCAGAACGCGAAGTGCTCGGCCGCGACCCGCAGGGCCTCTCCGGCGGTCGTCGGCGGAGCGGCGACGCTGAGGTGCAGGGTGGCGAAGCCGACCCCGACGACGCGGACGCCGAACCGGTGCTCCCAGTCGCGGACGACCGCGGAGAACTTCGCCGTGTCGTGGTCGTAGTTGAGCGGCCCGGACCAGCCCGCGGCCGCGAGGGCCTCGGCGCCGGAGGCGGCGGCGACCAGCCCCAGCCGTGCCGACGGGCGGTCGGCCAGGAACGCCTCCGCGCAGGCGGACGCCAGCCGGCCGGCGTCCGCCGTCGCCTCCCGGCCCGGCGCGAGGCCCGGCCAGTCCTGTCCGAAGGGGGCCGTGACGGCGACCCGCTCCGCCTCACTGAGCGCGTCGCCCTCACCGGCGGCCGTGTACGCCGCCCACCACTTCGCGAGCAGAGCGGCCGGATCGTGGCTCGCCGGGACGGACACGTCCTCGGGGTAGACCTCGCCCGATCCCCAGGGGCGGAACAGACCGTCGTCGTCCGGCTCCAGCGGGGCGAGCAGCAGCGGCCACAGCCCGGAGCCCGCGTGTTCGGCGTGCACCCGCGCCCACAGCCCGGCCGTGGCCGGACCGTCGCTGAGCCACAGGGGCTGCTCGTCGCCGTCGCCCTCGTCGGACGTGATCATCCGGCCGGGAGGGAGCGCGGTCCCCAGCACCGACCGGGGTCCGGGATGCACGGGGAAGCCGGTTCCTGTCGTCATTCAGGCGGTACGCCGCAGCAGGGCCAGGTACATCGCGTCCGTGCCGTGCAGGTGGGGCCAGAGCTGGACATCGGGGCCGTCGCCCAGCGCGGGCACGCCCGGCATCAGCGGGCGGGCGTCCACCCACTCGGCCTCCACGGCCTGGCCACCGCGCCCCTTGAGCACGTCCTCGACCACGGTGCGGGTCTCCGCGAGATGCGGCGAACAGGTCGCGTAGCCGACCACGCCGCCGACCCGGACGGCCTTCAACGCCTCGCGGAGCAGAGCACGCTGAAGCGGCGCGAACTGCTCCAGGTCCTCCCTGCGGCGGCGCCAGCGCGCCTCCGGGCGGCGGCGCAGGGCGCCGAGGCCCGAGCACGGCACATCCATCAGCACGCGGTCGAAGCTGCCGGGACGCCAGGGCGGGCGGGTGCCGTCGGCGGTGACCACCTGGTACGGGCCGGGGTTCCCGGCCAGGGCGCGCTCGACGAGCCGGGCCCGGTGCGGCTGCTTCTCGGCGGCGAGCAGGGCGGCGCCCCGTTCCGCGGCGAGCGCGGCGAGCAGGGCGGCCTTGCCGCCGGGGCCCGCGCAGCCGTCGAGCCAGCGGCTGTCGCCGCCCTCCAGCGGTGCGGCGGCAAGAGCGGCGGCCACCAGCTGGCTGCCCTCGTCCTGGACCCCGGCCCGGCTCTCGCGCACCGCCTCCAGCGCGCCGGGCTCGCCGCCCTCCGCCATCCGTACGGCGTACGGCGACCAGCGGCCCGGGAGGCCGTTCTCCTCACCGAGCGCGTCGAGCAGTTCACCGGTGGTCGCGCGGCCGGGGCGGGCCACCAACGTGACCTCGGGCCGTTCGTTGTCCGCCTCCAGCAGGTCCTCGATCCCGGCCCGGCCGCCGCCCAGCGCGTCCCACAGCGCCGAGACGACCCAGCGCGGGTGCGAGTGCACGACGGCGAGGTGGTCCTCGGCGTCCTCCTCGTAGGGCGGGGCCACCCGGGCCACCCAGCCGTCGAGGTCGTCCGCGGAGACCTTGCGCAGCACCGCGTTGACGAATTTGGCGCGGCCCTCGCCGAGCACGACCCGGGCCAGCTCCACGCTGGCGGAGACCGCCGCGTGGGTGGGGATCCGGGTGCCGAGCAGCTGGTGCACGCCCATGTTCAGCACGTCCAGGACGGGCGGGTCGACCTCGCGCAGCGGCCGGTCGATGCAGGCCGCGACGATCGCGTCGTACGTCCCCTGACGGCGCAGCGTGCCGTAGACCAGCTCGGTCGCCAGCGCCGCGTCCCGGTGGTCGAAGTCCCCGTTGGCGCGGGCCTTCTTCAGCAGCGACGGCAGGACGAGGTTGGCGTACGCGTCGCGTTCGTCGACCGCCCGCAGCGCCTCGAAGGCGAGGAAACGGACCGGGTCCTTCTTCGGGCGGCGGTGGGGCTGGGCGGGACGGCGACGCTGCTGGTCGTTCACGTGAAAGGTGCTCCGCTGAGGGTGAGGGGGCGAACCCTCCCAGCCTACGTCGCCGCCCCGGCCGGGGTACGCCTCAGCTCCCCAGCAGCTCGCCGTGGGCGATCCGTACCCCGCGCGCCCAGTCCGCGGCCCGCATCGGCTTCTTGCCCTGCGGCTGGACCCAGAGCAGCTCGACGGCGTGCGATCCGGTGCCCACGTAGACGTTGTTCTTGGCGGCCGACAGCTCGCCGGGGGCCAGGTCGGTGCGGTCGAGGACGGGCACGGCCTGGATCAGCTTCAGCCTCTCGCCGCGGAACAGGGTCCACGCGCCGGGCGCGGGCGTGCAGCCGCGTACCACCCGGTCGACCCGGAGCGCGGGCGCCGACCACTGCACCTGGGCGTCCTCGACGGTGATCTTCGGGGCGAGGGTGACGCCGTCGGCCGGCTGCGGCACGGCGTGCAGGGTGCCGTCCTCGATGCCGTCCATCGTCGCCGCGAGCAGCCCCGCTCCGGCGAACGCCAGCCGGGTGAGCAGGTCGCCGCTGGTGTCGGTGGGGCGCACCTCCTCGGTGAGTACGCCGTACACCGGGCCGGAGTCGAGCCCCTCCTCGATCAGGAAGGTCGACGCGCCGGTCAGCTCGTCCCCGGCCATCACCGCGTGCTGCACCGGGGCCGCGCCGCGCCAGGCGGGCAGCAGCGAGAAGTGGAGGTTGACCCAGCCGCGGGCGGGCACGGCGAGCGCCGCCTTGGGCAGCAGCGCCCCGTAGGCGACGACCGGGCAGCAGTCCGGGGCGATCTCCCGCAGCCGGGCGAGGAAGTCCTCGTCGCGCGGCCGGGCGGGCTTGAGCACCTCGATGCCCGCCTCCTCGGCGCGCTCGGCGACCGGGCTGGCGACCAGACGGCGGCCCCGCCCGGCGGGGGCGTCGGGCCGGGTCACCACGGCGGCCACCTCGTGCCGGTCCGAGGCGATCAGGGCGTCCAGGGCGGGTACGGCGACCTCGGGGGTGCCTGCGAAGACGAGCTTCATGGGTGGCTGACTGCCTCTCGGGCCGAAGTGCGGTGACGAGCAACGCACAAGTCTATGGGCCGGAGCACCAGGGGGCGTACGCATGCCCGTGCGCCCCTTTGAAGGGCGTACGCGCCCCTGAAGCGTGACCAGAACCCCAGCTCGGGCGTTGGTCAAGAGAGATTGACCGAAGCGAGCCGCCCTGGTGCGGCCCGATCCCTTTCAACGCCGGTTCGAGAGGCTTCTTCATGGCCGACCACGCAACCCACGACGCCCAAGCGAGGGCCAGTCTGCATCTGTTGGTGCGGGACATCGAGCGGGTCCGGCGGCAGGTGGACGCGCTGCGCACGCTCACCGCCCAACTGGGCAACGTCTACCGTCCGCGCCGCTCCGGCCCGTCCACGGGCTTCGTCGTCTACGGCAGGGCCCCGGCCCCCACCGTCAGGCTGGCGCAGGAACTGCGTGACAGCGTCGAGACGCTGGTCACCGCCGCGGTCGACTTCGACCGCTCACTGGGCTTCTCCTGGGACGCGGTGGGCTCCGCGCTCGGGGTCACCAAGCAGGCGGTGCACCGCCGCTACGGAGCGCGCCGCAACACCCGCCAGCCGGGGGTGGCCGAGACCGGCGGGGAGGCCGCCGTGCCGCGCGGCCTGCCCGTCCCGGGCTCCGGCGGTCCGTCCGCGCTGCCCGCCGTGCCCGCAGCCCGTTCCATGCCGCCGCAGCCGTCGACGGACCGACCGTCACTGCGCGATGACCTGCGCCCGGGTGCCTTCCCCGGCCCACGCAACGGCTGACCGCCCCGCCTGTCCGTCCGCTGCCCCGTCGCACGCCCCGTGCGGCGGGGCAGCCCCATGCCCCAGGCGGGGCTTCTCCCCGGGCCTTCTTCCTGGCCCTCCTCCGGGCTTCCGGGGACTCTTCTCCCCGACCCTTCTCCGGGCTTCCCGGGACTCTTCTCCCCGGCCCCTCTCCGCGGCCCGGGAGTCAGCCGATGTCCGGCGGGTCGACCCTGATCCGGACCCGCTCGCCACCGCCCCGGGACAGCCGCGCCGCCTGCGCGCTCTTCAGGGCGTGCGCCAGCGCCGCCCCGCTGCCCGGCGGCACCCTGAGCAGCACCCGCTCCCAGGACTCCCCCGGCGGCGCCTGGCCGGGTCTGCGGGGCCGTCCGGGCGGGGCGGCGGGCACCGGGACCGGGCCCAGGGTCTCGGTCTCCGGCGGCAGTTCGGCCGCCGCGAGGAACCCGGCCAGCGCCTCGGGCGTACCGGTCACCGAAGCCATCCGGGACACCGGGGGAAAGCCCAGCTCGGCCCGGTCCGCCAGCTCACGGCGGGCGTGCCCCACCGGATCCCAGCGCACCAGGGCCTGTACCGGCCGCAGCGTCGGCTCGGCGACCACGACCACCGTGCCGCCCTCCGGCTGCCCGCGCACCAGCGCCGCGGCGGCCGTCCAGCGCCGCAGCGCCTCCTCACCGGCCCGCAGATCGGGGCGGCCCACCATCGCCCAGCCGTCCAGCAGCAGCGCCGCCGCGTAACCGCCCTCGGCCACGGGCTCGGCGCCCGGGGTGCTGACGACCAGCGCGGGCGCGTCCGGCACCGCGTCGAGCACATGGTCACGGCCGGAGGTCCGCACCGGCACGGCGGGAAAGGCCCGGCCCAGCTCCTCGGCGGTCCGCCGGGCACCGACGATCCGGGCCCGCAGCCGGCCGGAGCCGCAGGCCGGGCAGTGCCAGGCGGTCTCGGGCCGCCCGCACCAGGCGCAGTCCAGGTCCCGCTGGTCCGGGGCCTGGAGCGGGCCCGCGCAGTGGCGGCAGCGGGCGGGCTCACGGCAGCGTTCGCAGGCCAGCCGGGGCGCGTAGCCGCGGCGGGGCACCTGGACCAGGACCGGGCCGCGGCGCAGCCCGTCCCGCACCGTCTGCCACGCCAGGCTGGGCAGCCGGGCGGCCCGCGCCGCGCCATCCCGCGCCAGCTCCCCGTCGTCGACCGTACGCACCAGGGGGGCCGCGATCCGCAACTGCTCCCGGTCGGCGCGCAGCGGCAGCGCCCAGCCGCTCTCCGCCAGCTGGGCGGCCTCCACCGTGCAGCTCGTACCGCCGAGGAGGAAGGCGCACCGGCCGTGCGCGGCGCGCAGTTCGAGCACTTCGCGCACGTGCGGGAAGGGGGCGTTGTCGTCGCTGTGGCTGGCGTCCCCGTCGTCCCAGACGGCGACCAGGCCGAGGTCGGCGACCGGGGCGAACATCGCCGCTCTCGTCCCGACGACCGCCCGCACCGAGCCGCGCCGGACGGCGAGCCACTCGCGGTAGCGCTTCTCCGGTCCGGAGTCCGCGGTGAGCAGCGCGTGGTGCCCCCGGCCGAGCAGTGCGGTGAGCGCGGTGTCCACCCGTGCCGCGGCCCGGCCGTCGGGGACGACGAGCAGCGCGCCGCGCCCGGACGCGAGGGTCGCGGCCATGGCGCGGGCGATCTCCTCGGGCCAGTGGGGTCCGGGCAGCGCCGTCCATACGGCCCTGGGCGCGCCCCCCTCCGCCAGCGCCCGCAGGAACGCCGGGCCCCGCGCGTACCGCTGCCAGCTCCCCGCCGGCGGCGCGGGCGGCGACGGCAGCGGCGCGGGGGAGGGCTTCGACTCGGCCCGCCCGTTCCGCGGCGGCACGGCGAGCTGGAGCACGTCGGCGAGGCTGCCCGCGTACCGGTCGGCTACGGCGCGGGCGAGGGCCAGCAGCTCCGGCCCCAGCACAGGTTCGGGCGACACCACGTAGGCGAGCGCCGCGAGGGCGCCCTGGTAGTCCGACTCGGCACGCCGCTCGATCAGGAAGCCGTCGATCAGCCCGCCGCCCTCACGGCGCCCGCCCCGGACCTGGCGTCCCCCGGCGCCGAACCGGACCCGCACCCGCACCCCGGGCTGCGCCTCGGCGTCCAGCTCCTCGGGCACCGCGTAGTCGAAGTACTGGTCGAGGTGGAGGGCGCCCTTGTTGACCAGCACCCGGGCGACGGGCAGCTCCTTCGCGAGCGCGGCGCCGCGCCAGGTCCGCGGCTTGGCCCGGGGCACGCTGGCCCGGCGTACCGTCTCGCGGATCAGCGCGAGCTGCTCCGGGGCCCCGTCGCCGGGGTCCTCGGGCCGCTCGTTCTCGCTGCTCACAGCCACATTCCTATCAGAGGGCACGGACAGCGGCCGCGCTGAGGAACGCCGGGCCTCAACGCGACGGGGCCCGGACACCCTGTGCGGTGTCCGGGCCCCGTCGTACGGACCGGTGCGGCGGCTGTCCTACAGCCCGGCCGCCTCACGCAGCGCGTCCACCCGGTCGGTGCGCTCCCAGGTGAAGTCGGGCAGCTCCCGGCCGAAGTGGCCGTAGGCCGCGGTCTGCGCGTAGATCGGACGGAGCAGGTCGAGGTCACGGATGATCGCGGCCGGGCGGAGGTCGAAGACCTCACCGATGGCGTGCTCGATCTTCTCGGTGTCGACGGCGGCCGTGCCGAACGTCTCGACGAACAGGCCGACCGGCTCGGCCTTGCCGATCGCGTACGCGACCTGGACCTCGCAACGGGCGGCGAGGCCCGCGGCGACGACGTTCTTGGCGACCCAGCGCATGGCGTACGCAGCCGAGCGGTCCACCTTCGACGGGTCCTTGCCCGAGAAGGCGCCGCCGCCGTGCCGGGCCATGCCGCCGTAGGTGTCGATGATGATCTTGCGGCCGGTCAGACCGGCGTCACCCATCGGGCCGCCGATCTCGAAGCGCCCGGTGGGGTTGACCAGCAGCCGGTAGCCGTCGGTGTCGAGCTTGATGCCGTCCTCGATGAGCTGCGCGAGCACGTGCTCGACGACGAACTCGCGGATGTCGGGCGCGAGCAGCGAGTCGAGGTCGATGTCGCTGGCGTGCTGCGAGGAGACCACGACGGTGTCGAGACGGATGGCCTTGTCGCCGTCGTACTCGATGGTGACCTGGGTCTTGCCGTCGGGGCGCAGGTACGGGATGGTCCCGTTCTTGCGGACCTCGGACAGGCGCCGGGAGAGCCGGTGCGCGAGGTGGATCGGGAGCGGCATCAGCTCGGGCGTCTCGTCGCAGGCGTAGCCGAACATCAGGCCCTGGTCACCGGCGCCCTGCTTGTCGAGCTCGTCCTCGTCGCCCTCGACCCGCTGCTCGTACGCCGTGTCGACGCCCTGCGCGATGTCGGGAGACTGCGCCCCGATGGACACCGAGACGCCGCAGGAGGCACCGTCGAAGCCCTTCTTCGACGAGTCGTAGCCGATCTCCAGGACCTTGTTGCGGACCAGGGTCGGGATGTCGGCGTAGGCCTTGGTCGTGACCTCACCCGCTACGTGGACCAGACCGGTGGTGATCAAGGTCTCGACGGCCACGCGGGACCGGGGGTCCTCGCGGAGCAGCGCGTCGAGAATGGTGTCGCTGATCTGGTCGGCGATCTTGTCGGGGTGACCCTCGGTGACGGACTCCGAGGTGAAGAGACGGCGGGACACATCGCTCCCTGGGGTTGCAGCGGCTGCTGGCTGATCATTTGGCGGACCGCCGGGAGCTGCGCCCGGCACAATCCAGAGCCAGTTTATCGGTCGGATTCGTCCGGCGGACAGCATGTCTCGCCCTTTGGGCGATCTGTGACCCGCCCCACTCCCTTCCGAAGCGGCCCAAAACCCCTCGGTACGCGCGTTTTACCCCCATATTTCAAGGGATTCGGACCGTCGGCAACCAACACAAGATCTTCATCCGAGCCGCGGCGACACGAGGTCCCAGACCGTGTCGGCGAGCGCTTCCTTGGGTCCGTACGGCACCTGGGTCTCGCCGCCGTCGGCCGCGAGCACCACCGCCTCGTTCTCCTCGGAGCCGAAGGTACGGCGCTCCCCCACCTCGTTGACGACCAGGAGGTCGCAGCCCTTGCGGCGGAGCTTGTCGCGGCCGTTGGAGAGGACGTTGTCGGTCTCGGCGGCGAAGCCGACGACGACCTGCCCCGGCCGGGCGCGCTCGGCGGACACCTCGGCGAGGATGTCGGGATTGCGGACCAGGGTGATGGGGGCGGGCTCCTGCCCGTCCTTCTTCTTGATCTTCCCCTGGGCGTACTCGGCGGGGCGGAAGTCGGCGACCGCCGCGGCCATCACGACCACATCGGCGTCCGCGGCGGCCTTCAGCACCGCCTCGCGCAGCTGCACGGCGGTACCCACGCGCAGGATGTCGGCGCCCGCCGGGTCGGGCAGCCCGGTATTGGCCTCGATCAGCGTGACCCGGGCGCCACGGGCGAGGGCGGTACGGGCCAGCGCGTAGCCCTGCTTGCCCGAGGAGCGGTTGCCGAGGTAGCGCACCGGGTCGAGGGGTTCACGCGTGCCGCCCGCGCTGATCACCACGTGGCGGCCCGCCAGATCGGGCCCGGCCGGGCCCCGGGCCAGCACCCGGCGGCAGACCTCGAAGATCTCCCCGGGGTCGGGCAGCCGCCCCTTGCCGGTGTCGGCGCCGGTGAGGCGGCCGACGGCGGGCTCGATGACGACGGCGCCGCGGCGCCGCAGGGTGGCGACGTTCTCCCGGGTGGCGGGGTGCTCCCACATCTCGGTGTGCATGGCGGGCGCGAAGACGACCGGACAGCGGGCGGTGAGGAGCGTGTTGGTCAGCAGGTCGTCGGCGAGGCCGTGGGCCGCCCTGGCGAGCGTGTCCGCGGTGGCGGGGGCGACGACCACCAGGTCGGCCTCCTGCCCGATCCTGACGTGCGGCACCTGGTGGACGTCGTCCCAGACCTCGGTGGAGACCGGGTGACCGGAGAGCGCCGACCAGGTGGCGGCCCCCACGAAGTGCAGCGCGGAGCTGGTCGGCACCACCCGCACGTCGTGACCGGACTCGGTCAGCCGACGCAGCAGCTCGCACGCCTTGTACGCGGCGATGCCCCCGCTGACCCCCAGAACGACCTTCGGCTTGTCCACTGCGTCTCCCCGCACTCGGATACGAACATTCCCATGCTGCCTCACCGCGCCCGCCCGGCCGAGGCCGCCCCGGACACACCTCGGGCCCGGCAGCCATGGCTGCCGGGCCCGGGACGAAGACGCGATTTCCTGCTTACTGCGCGGGGCCCTCGATGGCCTCGGAGGTGAGCAGGCCCGCGTTGATCTCGCGGAGCGCGATCGAGAGCGGCTTCTCGTGCACGTGGGTGTCGACGAGCGGACCGACGTACTCCAGGAGGCCCTCGCCGAGCTGCGAGTAGTACGCGTTGATCTGGCGCGCACGCTTGGCGGCGTAGATCACGAGGCTGTACTTCGAGTCGGTGGCCTCGAGGAGCTCATCAATCGGCGGGTTGATGATGCCCTCGGGCGTGGTGATGGAAGAGGACACTCTCTGCCTTCCGAAGGGGGTGAGAATCAAAGAAACCTTTGATGGTGCGGAGGTCCGCGGTCACACGTGTCGGCTGTGCCGGTACGTGCGCTGGTGCGTGAGGGCCGGTACGCCTCAGTCGTTCTCGGCGCGGCGGCCGGAAACCTCCAACATCAAGGCTAGCAGCTCACGCGCCACGTCCTCGACGGAGGTGTTGACCAGCGTCGTGTCGAACTCGGCCTCGGCGGCCAGCTCGACCCGGGCGGCGGTGAGACGGCGCTCGATCACCTCGGGCGCCTCCGTCCCGCGGCCGGTGAGGCGGCGGACCAGTTCCTCCCAGCTCGGCGGAGCCAGGAAGACCAGCTGGGCGTCCGGCATCGACTGACGGACCAGCCGGGCGCCCTGGAGGTCGATCTCCAGCAGCACCGGCTCGCCCGCCTCCAGGCGGTCGAGCACGGCGCGGCGGGGCGTGCCGTAGCGGTTGCCCGCGAACTCGGCCCACTCCAGCAGCTCACCGTTGGCGATCAGCTTGTCGAATTCCTCGTCGTCCACGAAGAAGTAGTGGACGCCGTCGCTCTCGCCGGGGCGCGGCTTACGGGTCGTCGCCGACACCGAGAGCCAGACCTCGGGGTGAACCTTGCGCATATGGGCGACGACCGTGCTCTTGCCGACCCCGGAGGGGCCGGAGAGCACGGTCAGCCGCGGACGTACGTCCGGGGGTACGGGGGACGTCCCCCGGGATGTTGCAGCCATGGAGCGATTATCCAGGTTCTCAGGGGTGCCTGAGAACTCAGGCGGCGCTGCCGCCGAACTCCCGCTCCAGGGACGCGATCTGGTTGGAGCCGAGGCCCCGGACCCGGCGGCTCTCGGAGATGCCGAGCCGCTCCATGATCTGCTTGGCGCGGACCTTGCCCACGCCGGGCAGGGACTCCAGGAGGGCGGAGACCTTCATCTTGCCGATGACGTCGTTCTCCTGGCCCTGCTTGATGACCTCGTGGAGGGAGGCGCCGGAGTGCTTCAGTCGATTCTTGACCTCGGCCCGCTCCCGGCGAGCCGCGGCGGCCTTTTCGAGCGCGGCTGCGCGCTGTTCAGGGGTAAGGGGCGGAAGAGCCACGCCTACGTCACCTCGGATGTCGATCTGTCGGATACGGACCGGTGAGGAAGCCAAAAGCTCCACACCAGGTGAGCGACGGACCACTCGTGTACGTCGGCTCTCGACGGAGACTAGCGGCCATGGCCGCCCGAGTCAGCGAGAACCAACGAAAAGTCCTGGTCAGCCTTGCCCGACCAGGACAATCCAGGCATAACAACCGAGTTTTTTGGTCAGGAGTTGGTCAACGCCTTGTTACGGGACGCTGTCAGCGGCCCGCCAGAGCGGTCCGGATCTCCTCCGTCAGCCGTTCGGCGGCCTCGCGCAGCCCCGCCGTGTCCGGCCCCTGACGCAGCACGCCCCGGCTCACGCTGGGCACCACATTGCCCACCGCGGCGCCGAACACCCCGGGCAGATCCGCGGGCGTCGCGCCCTGCGCCCCGATCCCGGGAGCGAGCAGCGGGCCGTTGATCGCCAGGTCCACCCCGGCGTCCCCGAGGGTGGCGCCGACCACCGCGCCGACCGAGCCCAGCGGCTCGGCCCCGGCGTTCTCCTCGGCCATCCGGTCGAGCATCAGCTGGGCCAGCGAGCGGCCGTCGGCGGCGGTGGCCCGCTGCACCTCGGCACCCTCCGGGTTGGAGGTGAGGGCGAGCACGAAGACCCCGGAGCCGGAGGCGGCCGCCGCGTCGAGCGCCGGGCGCAGCGAGCCGAAGCCGAGGTACGGCGAGACGGTGACCGCGTCCGAGAACAGCGGCGAGCCGGGGTCGAGGTAGGTGGCCGCGTAGGCGCCCATCGTGGAGCCGATGTCGCCCCGCTTGGCGTCCATCAGCACCAGCGCACCGGCCGCCCGCGCCTCCTCCACCGCCTTCTCCAGGACGGCGATGCCGCGCGATCCGAAGCGCTCGAAGAACGCCGACTGCGGCTTGAGCACGGCGACCCGGTCGGCCAGCGCCTCGACGACCGTGCGCGTGAAGCGCTCCAGCCCGGCGATGTCGTCGTTCAGGCCCCAGCCGGTGAGCAGCGAGGCGTGCGGGTCGATGCCGACGCAGAGCGGGCCGCGGGTGTCCATGGCACGGCGCAGGCGCGCGCCGAACGGTTCGGGGCTCATGCGGTGGCCTTCCTGGTTGCTGCGCCGACGGCCTCGGCGAGAGTGGCGTACGGGGAGGCGGCCAGGCGTGCGGCCAGGCCCTTGTGGATCGACCGGGCGTAGAACGGGCCCTCGTAGATGAAGGCGCTGTAGCCCTGGACGAGCGTGGCTCCGGCGAGGATGCGCTGCCAGGCGTCCTCGGCGTTCTCGACGCCGCCGACGCCGACGAGGGTGATCCGGTCGCCGACCCGTGCGTAGAGGCGGGCGAGCACCTCCAGGGAGCGTGCCTTGAGCGGGGCGCCGGAGAGTCCGCCGGCCTCGCCGGTCAGGTCGGGCGGGGACGTCAGGCCGAGGCCCTCGCGGGCGATGGTGGTGTTGGTGGCGATGATGCCGTCCAGGCCCAGCTCGACCGCGAGGTCGGCGACCGCGTCGACGTCCTCGTCCGCGAGGTCCGGGGCGATCTTGACGAGCAGCGGGACGCGTCGTGCGGTGACGGTGCGGTCGGCCGCCTCGCGCACGGCGGCGAGCAGCGGCCGCAGCGCCTCGGTGGCCTGGAGGTTGCGAAGGCCCGGGGTGTTGGGCGAGGAGACGTTGACGACCAGGTAGTCGGCGTGGGCGGCGAGCCGCTCGGTGGACTTCACGTAGTCGTCGGCGGCTTCGGCCTCCGGCACGACCTTGGTCTTGCCGATGTTGACGCCGAGCGTGGTCCGGAAGACCGGCCTGCGGGCCGCCAGCCGCGCGGCGACGGCGGCGGAGCCCTCGTTGTTGAAGCCCATGCGGTTGATCAGCGCGCAGTCCGCGACAAGGCGGAAGAGGCGCTTCCTGGGGTTGCCGGGCTGCGGCTCGCCGGTGACGGTGCCGATCTCGACGTGGTCGAAGCCGAGCATCGCCATGCCGTCGATCGCGACGGCGTTCTTGTCGAAGCCCGCGGCGAGGCCGAAGGGGCCGTGCATGCGCAGGCCCAGTGCCTCGGTGCGCAGCTCCTTGTAGCGGGGCGCGAGCGCGGCGGCCACGAAGGTGCGCAGCACCGGTACGCGGACGGCCAGGCGGATCCACCGGAAGGCCAGGTAGTGGGCCTGCTCGGCGTCCATCCGCTTGAAGAACAGCCGGAAGAAGAGCTTGTACATCGCAAGTGTCCTCACGGAGAGGGGGACACCGCTCTCGGTGTCCCCCTCTGCCGGTGTGCTAGTCGCGGGCCGCGGTCAGATGTTCCGCGTGTTCCTGGAGCGAACCGACGCCGACGCCGCCATGGGTGAGCGCGTCGATGCCCTGGACGGCCGCGGCGAGCGCCTGGACCGTCGTCAGGCACGGTACGGACCGGGCCACGGCCGCGGTGCGGATCTCGTAGCCGTCGAGGCGGCCGCCGGTGCCGTAGGGCGTGTTGACGATGAGGTCGACCTCGCCGTCGTGGATCAGCTGGACGATGGTCCGCTCTCCCTGCGGGCCGGTGCCCTCGGACTGCTTGCGCACGACGGTGGCGTTGATGCCGTTGCGCTTGAGGACCTCGGCGGTGCCGGAGGTGGCGAGCAGCTCGAAGCCGTGGGCGACGAGTTCGCGCGCCGGGAAGATCATCGAGCGCTTGTCGCGGTTGGCGACCGAGATGAACGCGCGGCCCGTGGTGGGCAGCGGCCCGTAGGCTCCGGCCTGCGACTTCGCGTACGCCGTGCCGAAGACCGAGTCGATGCCCATGACCTCGCCGGTGGAGCGCATCTCCGGGCCGAGGACGGTGTCGACGCCACGGCCGTGGATGTCGCGGAAGCGCGACCACGGCATGACGGCCTCCTTGACGGAGATCGGCGCGTCCATCGGCAGGGTGCCGCCGTCGCCGTTCGCCGGGAGCAGGCCCTCCGCGCGCAGTTCGGCGACGGTGGCGCCCAGCGAGATGCGGGCGGCGGCCTTGGCGAGCGGGACCGCGGTCGCCTTCGAGGTGAAGGGCACGGTGCGCGAGGCGCGCGGGTTGGCCTCCAGCACGTAGAGGATGTCCCCGGAGAGCGCGAACTGGATGTTGATCAGTCCACGGACGCCGACGCCCTTGGCGATGGCCTCGGTGGAGATCCGCAGCCGCTTGATGTCGTGGCCGCCGAGCGTGATCGGGGGCAGCGCGCAGGCGGAGTCGCCGGAGTGGATACCGGCCTCCTCGATGTGCTCCATGACGCCGCCGAGGTACAGCTCGGTGCCGTCGTAGAGCGCGTCGACGTCGATCTCGATCGCGTCGTCGAGGAAGCGGTCGACCAGGACCGGCCGGGTGGGGCTGATCTCGGTGGACTCGGCGATGTACGAGGCGAGCCTGGTCTCGTCGTACACGATCTCCATGCCCCGGCCGCCGAGCACGTAGCTGGGGCGTACGAGCACGGGGTAGCCGATCTCGTCGGCGATGGCCTTGGCCTCGTCGAAGGTGGTGGCGGTGCCGTGCTTCGGGGCCGGGAGCCCGGCCTCGGCGAGGACCCGGCCGAAGGCGCCGCGGTCCTCGGCGGCGTGGATCGCCTCCGGGGGCGTGCCGACGACCGGCACGCCGTTGTCCTTGAGCGCCTGGGACAGGCCGAGCGGGGTCTGTCCGCCGAGCTGGACGACGACGCCCGCGACCGGACCGGCGAGGGTCTCCGCGTGGACGATCTCCAGCACGTCCTCAAGCGTCAGCGGCTCGAAGTACAGGCGGTCGGAGGTGTCGTAGTCGGTGGAGACGGTCTCCGGGTTGCAGTTGACCATCACGGTCTCGTAGCCCGCGTCGCTCAGCGCGAAGGAGGCGTGGACGCAGGAGTAGTCGAACTCGATGCCCTGGCCGATGCGGTTGGGGCCGGAGCCGAGGATGATCACGGCGGGCTTGGTGCGGGGCGCGACCTCGGTCTCCTCGTCGTAGCTGGAGTAGAAGTACGGCGTCTTCGCGGCGAACTCGGCGGCGCAGGTGTCGACCGTCTTGTAGACCGGGCGGATGCCGAGAGCGTGCCGCACCTCGCGCACGACGTCCTCGCGCAGGCTGCGGATGTCGGCGATCTGGGCGTCGGAGAAGCCGTGGCGCTTGGCCTCGGCGAGCAGCTCGGGGCCGAGTTCGTCGGCGGCGGCGAGCTCGTCGGCGATCTCCTTGATCAGGAAGAGCTGGTCGACGAACCAGGGGTCGATCTTCGTCGCGTCGAAGACCTCCTCCTGGGTGGCACCGGCCCGGATCGCCTGCATGACGGTGTTGATCCGGCCGTCGGTCGGGCGGACCGCCTCGGCCAGCAGCTCGGCCTTCTCGCCGGGCTCGCCGGTGAAGGCGAACTGCGAGCCCTTCTTCTCCAGCGAGCGCAGCGCCTTCTGGAGCGCCTCGGTGAAGTTCCGGCCGATCGCCATGGCCTCGCCCACCGACTTCATGGTGGTGGTGAGGGTGGAGTCCGCGGACGGGAACTTCTCGAAGGCGAAGCGCGGGGCCTTGACGACGACGTAGTCAAGGGTGGGCTCGAAGGACGCCGGGGTCTTCTCGGTGATGTCGTTGGGGATCTCGTCGAGCGTGTAGCCGACGGCCAGCTTGGCGGCGATCTTGGCGATCGGGAAGCCGGTGGCCTTGGAGGCGAGCGCCGAGGAGCGGGAGACGCGCGGGTTCATCTCGATGACGATGACCCGGCCGTCCTCGGGGTCGATCGCGAACTGGATGTTGCAGCCGCCGGTGTCGACGCCGACCTCGCGGATGATCGCGATGCCGATGTCGCGCAGCCGCTGGTACTCGCGGTCGGTGAGCGTCATCGCCGGGGCGACGGTGATCGAGTCACCGGTGTGGACGCCCATCGGGTCGAAGTTCTCGATGGAGCAGACGACCACGACGTTGTCGTTCCGGTCGCGCATCAGCTCCAGCTCGTACTCCTTCCAGCCGAGGATGGACTCCTCCAGGAGCACCTCGGTGGTCGGGGAGAGCGTGAGGCCCTGACCGGCGATGCGGCGCAGCTCCGCCTCGTCATGGGCGAAGCCGGAACCGGCGCCGCCCATGGTGAAGGAGGGGCGGACGACGACGGGGTAACCGCCGAGCGTCTCGACACCGGCCAGGACGTCGTCCATGGAGTGGCAGATGACCGAGCGGGCGGACTCGCCGTGGCCGGTCTTGGCGTTGACGGCCTCCACTACGCCCTTGAAGAGGTCGCGGTCCTCGCCCTTGTTGATGGCCTCGACGTTGGCACCGATCAGCTCGACGCCGTACTTCTCCAGGACACCGTTCTCGTGCATGGAGATCGCGGTGTTGAGCGCGGTCTGGCCGCCCAGGGTGGGCAGCAGCGCGTCGGGGCGCTCCTTGGCGATGATCTTCTCGACGAACTCGGGGGTGATCGGCTCGACGTACGTGGCGTCGGCGATCTCCGGGTCGGTCATGATCGTCGCGGGGTTGGAGTTGACCAGGATGACGCGCAGGCCCTCGGCCTTGAGGACGCGGCAGGCCTGGGTGCCGGAGTAGTCGAACTCCGCGGCCTGGCCGATGACGATCGGGCCGGAGCCGATGACCAGGACGGACTGGATATCGGAGCGCTTAGGCACGCGGGCCCTCCATCAGGGATACGAAACGGTCGAAGAGGTACGCGGCGTCGTGCGGCCCCGCGGCCGCCTCGGGGTGGTACTGGACGCTGAAGGCCGGCTGGTCGAGCAGCTGGAGGCCCTCGACGACCTGGTCGTTCAGGCAGACGTGGGAGACCTCGGCGCGGCCGAAGGCGGTGTCGGACACTCGGTCGAGCGGGGCGTCGACGGCGAAGCCGTGGTTGTGCGCGGTGACCTCGACCTTGCCGGTCGTGCGGTCCTGCACCGGCTGGTTGATGCCACGGTGGCCGTACTTCAGCTTGTAGGTGCCGAAGCCGAGGGCGCGGCCCAGGATCTGGTTGCCGAAGCAGATGCCGAAGAGCGGGGTCCTGCGCTCCAGGACGCCGCGCATGACGGAGACCGGGTGGTCGGCGGTGGCGGGGTCGCCGGGGCCGTTGGAGAAGAACACGCCGTCGGGCCCGACCGCGTAGACGTCCTCCAGGGTCGCGGTGGCGGGCAGCACGTGCACCTCGATGCCGCGCTCGGCCATCCGGTGCGGGGTCATGCCCTTGATGCCGAGGTCGATCGCGGCGACGGTGAACTTCTTGGTGCCGATCGCGGGGACGACGTACGCCTCCTTGGTGGCGACCTCGGCGGAGAGGTCGGCGCCCACCATCTCGGGGGCCTCCTGGACCCGGGCCAGCAGCGTGGCCTCATCGGCGAC
Source organism: Streptomyces sp. NPDC058195 (assembly GCF_042883525.1). Lineage (NCBI taxonomy): Bacteria > Bacillati > Actinomycetota > Actinomycetes > Kitasatosporales > Streptomycetaceae > Streptomyces > Streptomyces sp. NPDC058195. The sequence continues at coordinate 348,849 of NZ_JBHVVM010000004.1, read as the reverse complement.
GGCGTCGCCGGAGAAGATGCCGACGCGCATGGCGCCGCGCTCGCGCAGGTGGCGGGTGAGGGCGCGGGTGTCGATGCCGCTGATGCCGACGACGCCCTGGGTCTCCAGCTCCTCGTCGAGGGAGCGGCGCGCGCGCCAGTTGGAGGGCACCCGGGCGGGGTCGCGGACAACGTAGCCGGAGACCCAGATACGGCCGGACTCGGGGTCCTCGTCGTTGACCCCGGTGTTCCCGACGTGCGGGGCGGTCATCACGACGACCTGGCGGTGGTAGGAGGGGTCGGTCAGCGTCTCCTGGTAGCCGGTCATGCCGGTGGAGAAAACCGCCTCGCCGAAGGTCTCCCCCACGGCCCCGTAGGCACGGCCGCGGAACGTGCGGCCGTCCTCCAGGACGAGTACGGCGGGAGCTTTGGCGGCTCCCCGGGTGGAGATCGTCATCGTGCGGCGCCTTCCGTAGCGGTGGTGGTGGTGAGTTGGTTGATGGCCTCGGCCCAGGCCGGGTGCTCGGCCGAGCGGTCGGAGCGGAAGCCGGAGTCGATCAGCTTGCCGCCGTGTGCCCAGGTGATGATCAGCAGGCCGCCCTCGGGGAGGACCTTGCCCGCGATCCCCTTGTCGAGACGGGCCTCGCGCAGGGCTTCGGCCGGTACGAAGAAGTCGGCGGCACCGGGGCGGACCACGTCCAGGCCCTGCGGGGTCAGGGTGAGCTCGACCCGGCTGCGGGTGCCCAGGCCGTGGGCGACGATCCGGTCGAGCCACTGCCCCGCGGTGGTGGAGGCGTGGTACCGGCCGGTCAGGGTGAGCAGTGGCTCACCGTCCGCGAACGCCTCCGGTGTGGTGGGCAGCTCCGGCAGGTCGGACTGGAGGCTGCCCCGCCACTTCCATCCCTGGCGCATCAGCCAGTAGACGAAGGCGATCAGGACGATCAGGCCGATGACCCAGCTGATCCGGGCGGACCAGTCGGTGACCTCGGCCGACTTCTGTTCGGCAGCGAGCTGGTAGAGAGGGGTGAGTGATGTCACGCGAGCTTCCCGTCGACGACCGTTGCACGGCCCCGCAGGAAGGTGTGGGTCACTCGGCCCGGCAGCTCGCGCCCCTCGTACGGAGTGTTGCGGCTGCGGGAGGCGAAGCCCGCGGGGTCCACGACACCACGGTAAGCGGGATCGACCAGGGTGAGGTTGGCGGGTTCGCCCGCCGAGACGGGGCGGCCGTGTCCGTCGAGCCGTCCGATGGCGGCCGGACGGAACGACATCCGGTCGGCGACCCCCGCCCAGTCGATCAGCCCGGTGTCGACCATCGTCTGCTGGACGACGGAGAGCGCGGTCTCCAGGCCCACCATGCCCATGGCCGCGGCGGCCCACTCGCAGTCCTTGTCCTCGTGCGGGTGCGGGGCGTGGTCGGTGGCGACGCAGTCGATGGTGCCGTCGGCGAGCGCCTCGCGCAGCGCCATGACGTCGGCCTCGGTGCGCAGCGGCGGGTTCACCTTGTAGACCGGGTTGTAGGACCGTACGAGCTCGTCGGTGAGGAGCAGGTGATGGGGAGTGACCTCGGCGGTGACGCTCCAGCCCTTCGACTTGGCCCAGCGGACGATGTCCACGGAACCGGCGGTCGACAGGTGGCAGATGTGCACCCGGGAGCCGACGTGGGCGGCGAGCAGCACATCACGGGCGATGATCGACTCCTCGGCCACGGCGGGCCAGCCGCCCAGACCGAGCTCGGCGGAGACGACGCCCTCGTTCATCTGGGCGCCTTCGGTGAGGCGGGGCTCCTGGGCGTGCTGGGCGACGACACCGTCGAAGGCCTTCACGTACTCCAGCGCGCGGCGCATGATCACCGCGTCGTCGACGCACTTGCCGTCGTCGGAGAAGACCTTCACCCCGGCGGCCGAGTCGTGCATGGCTCCGAGCTCGGCGAGCTTCTTGCCCTCCAGGCCGACGGTGACGGCGCCGATCGGCTGTACGTCGCAGTAGCCGGACTCCTTGCCGAGCCGCCACACCTGCTCCACCACACCGGCGGTGTCGGCGACGGGGAAGGTGTTGGCCATGGCGTGCACGGCGGTGAAGCCGCCGACGGCCGCCGCCTTCGTCCCGGTCAGGACGGTCTCGGAGTCCTCGCGGCCCGGCTCGCGCAGATGGGTGTGGAGGTCGACCAGGCCGGGCAGCAGGATCTGCCCCTCGGCCTCGACGACGGTCGCGCCGGTGGCGTCGAGACCGGTGCCGACGGCCGCGATGGTCTCGCCGTCGATGAGGACGTCCTGGGGCTCGCCGCCGAGGATCTTCGCACCGCGGATCAGGGTCTTGCTCATGGTTACTTGTTCTCCTCGGTACGGGACGGAGCGGCGGGGGCGGGGGCGGCGGATTCGTACCCGCCGAGCAGCAGGTACAGGACGGCCATGCGGATCGAGACGCCGTTGGCGACCTGCTCGACGGCCGTGCAGCGGTCGGAGTCGGCGACCTCGGCGGTGATCTCCATGCCGCGCACCATCGGGCCGGGGTGCATGACGACGGCGTTGCCGGGCATCTTCGCCATGCGGTCGGCGTCCAGGCCGTAGCGGCGGGAGTACTCGCGCTCGGTCGGGAAGTACGCGGCGTTCATCCGTTCACGCTGCACACGCAGCATCATCACCGCGTCGGACGTCGACAGCACCTCGTCGAGGCCGTAGCTGACCTCGCAGGGCCACTGCTCGACGCCGACCGGCACCAGGGTCGGCGGGGCCACCAGGGTGACGTGGGCGCCGAGGGTGTTCAGCAGGTGGACGTTGGAACGGGCGACCCGGCTGTGCAGGATGTCGCCGACGATGGTGATCCGGCGGCCTTCGAGGTCACGGCCGAGACCGCTGTCGGCCCCGACCAGCCTGCGGCGCATCGTGAAGGCGTCCAGGAGCGCCTGGGTGGGGTGCTCGTGGGTGCCGTCACCGGCGTTGACGACGGCGCCGTCGATCCAGCCGGACGTGGCGAGGCGGTACGGGGCCCCGGAGGCGCCGTGCCGGATGACGACGGCGTCGGCGCCCATCGCCTCCAGGGTCAGCGCGGTGTCCTTGAGTGATTCGCCCTTGGAGACGGACGAGCCCTTGGCGGAGAAGTTGATGACGTCGGCCGACAGGCGCTTGGCCGCGGCCTCGAAGGAGATGCGGGTACGTGTCGAGTCCTCGAAGAAGAGGTTGACGACGGTACGGCCGCGCAGGGTGGGGAGCTTCTTGATCGGCCGGTCCGCGACCCGGGCCATTTCCTCGGCGGTGTCGAGGATCAGGACGGCGTCGTCGCGGGTGAGGTCGGCGGCCGAGATGAGGTGACGCTTCATCTGGGGTGTTCTCCGGTGGATGGAGGGTTCAGGCATGCGGGCGTGCGTGAGCAGCCGTACGGGCGTGCAACGGGCCGTACGGGGGGGTGGGCTACTGCTCGCCCGTCGGGGCGGTCCGCTCGACGCCGAGCAGCACGGCATCCCGGCCGTCCTCCTCGGCGAGCTGGACCTTGACCGTCTCCCGCAGCGACGTCGGGAGGTTCTTGCCGACGTAGTCGGCCCGGATCGGCAGTTCGCGGTGGCCCCGGTCGACCAGGACGGCGAGCTGCACCGCGCGCGGACGGCCGATGTCGCCCAGGGCGTCGAGCGCGGCGCGGATCGTGCGTCCCGAGAAGAGGACGTCGTCGACCAGGACGACCAGGCGGCCTTCGATGCCCTCACCGGGGATCTCGGTGCGGGCCAGGGCGCGCGCCGGGCGCAGCCGCAGGTCGTCGCGGTACATCGTGATGTCGAGGGAGCCGACCGGCATCTTTCCGCCGGTGATCTCTTCGAGCTTTTCGGCGAGCCGACGGGCGAGGAAGACGCCCCGCGTCGGGATGCCGAGGAGCACCACGTCGTCGGCGCCCTTGGCGCGTTCGACGATCTCGTGGGCGATACGGGTCAGAACCCGGGCGATGTCCGGGGCCTCCAGAACGGGGCGTGCCGCGTTGCCGGTGGCTTCGTGCTGTGCGTCCATAAGAAACGGACCTCCTTCTCCGCCTCACGGGACGGACCTTAAAGGACGTCGAATTTGCGTCATCCACGTTACCAGGGCTTGCGTCGGCCTCTGTTCGCACCCCCGAGAGAGGCAGGTCCGACCCTTTCAGCTTGACGCAACCAAGTAACGCTGCGTAACCTCACAGTGAGTTACCAGCAACGCGGCGGAGCCGCGCAATGTCCCAGCGTCCGGGGAGCTTTATGTCCAGCGAATACGCAAAACAGCTCGGGGCCAAACTCCGTGCCATCCGCACCCAGCAGGGTCTCTCCCTCCATGGCGTGGAGGAGAAGTCCCAGGGCCGCTGGAAGGCCGTCGTGGTCGGTTCGTACGAGCGCGGCGACCGTGCCGTGACCGTGCAGCGCCTCGCTGAGCTCGCGGACTTCTACGGTGTCCCGGTGCAGGAGCTCCTGCCTGGCACGACGCCCGGTGGCGCCGCCGAGCCGCCGCCGAAGCTGGTCCTGGACCTGGAGCGTCTGGCCCACGTGCCGCCGGAGAAGGCCGGTCCGCTCCAGCGCTACGCCGCGACGATCCAGAGCCAGCGCGGCGACTACAACGGCAAGGTGCTGTCGATCCGCCAGGACGACCTGCGCACGCTGGCCGTGATCTACGACCAGTCGCCCTCCGTACTCACGGAGCAGCTGATCAGCTGGGGCGTGCTGGACGCGGACGCGCGCCGCGCCGTGGCCCACGAAGAGGGCTGAGGCCCACACGAGAGACGTACCGCCGTGCCGGCGCGGGTCACCCCATCGGGTGCTCGCGCCGGCACGGTTTTTTCGTGCCCTCCGCACCCCCGGGCACGGCTGCCTCGTGCCCGCCGCACCGCCGCGCCATGCCGAAGGGCCCGCGGTCACGGGGACCGCGGGCCCTTCGACGGCTGAACGGCCGCCGGGGCTACTGCTCCCGGCGGAGGTTCGGCTTGAGGTCCTTGAAGCGGGCCAGCAGCCCGTTGACGAAGGACGGGGAGTCGTCGGTGGAGAACTCCTTGGCGATCTGGACCGCCTCGTCGATCACCACCGCGTCCGGCGTGCCGTCCTCCCAGATCAGCTCGTAGGCACCGAGGCGCAGGATGTTCCGGTCGACGACCGGCATGCGGTCGATCTCCCAGTCCACGGCGTACGTCACGATGAGGTCGTCGATCCGGTCCGCGTACTGCGCGTACCCCTCGACGAGCTCCATCGTGTACTCGGCGACCGGCGGCTGACGGGTGTCGGACCGCGAGTGCCGCACCCAGTCCGCGAGGACCGTGAGCACGGACTCACCGCGCTGGTCGGCCTCGAAGAGGATCTGGAAGGCGCGCTTGCGGGCCTTGTTCCGGGCAGCCACGGTTAGCTGTTCACCCGGCCGAGGTAGTCGCTCGTGCGGGTGTCGACCTTGACCTTCTCACCGGTGGTGATGAAGAGCGGGACCTGGATCTGGTAACCGGTCTCCAGGATGGCGGGCTTGGTTCCACCAGTGGAACGGTCGCCCTGGACACCCGGCTCGGTCTCCTTGATGACGAGCTCGACGGCGGCCGGGAGCTCGACGTAGAGCACCGAGCCCTCGTGCTGCGCCACCGAGGCGGTGAAGCCCTCGATCAGGAAGTTGGCGGTGTCGCCGACGGACTTGCGGTCCACGTGGAGCTGGTCGTAGGTCTCCATGTCCATGAAGACGAAGTAGTCGCCGTCCATGTAGGAGAACTGCATGTCGCGACGGTCAATGGTGGCCGTTTCGACCTTCACGCCGGCGTTGAACGTCTTGTCGACGACCTTGCCGGAGAGCACGTTCTTGAGCTTGGTGCGCACGAAGGCCGGGCCCTTGCCGGGCTTGACGTGCTGGAACTCGACGACGGACCAGAGCTGGCCTCCGTCGAGCTTGAGCACCATGCCGTTCTTGAGGTCGTTCGTGGAAGCCACGGTTGCGGAATCTCCTGGGCTGAAGCTGGTGGACGACCGAGGATCCGCGCTAGAGCGCGAGCAGCTCCTTGGTCGTGATGGTGAGTAGCTCGGGTCCGCCGTCCGCCTCGGGGCGCACGACGAGCGTGTCATCGATCCGGACTCCGCCCCGGCCCGGGAGGTGGACCCCCGGTTCGACGGTGACCGGCACACAAGCGTCCAGTTTACCCATGGCCGCAGGTGCCAACTGCGGGTCCTCGTCGATTTCGAGTCCCACGCCGTGCCCGGTCCAGGGCGCCAGGCCGCCGCCGTGCCCCGCGGAATCGAGGAGATTACGCGCCGCGTGGTCCACGTCGCGGTACGCGGCGCCCGGCACCAGCGCCTCGCGACCGGCCCGCTGAGCGGCGAAAACGAGCTCGTAGAGCTCGATCTGCCAATCGGCGGGCGCCGTCCCGATGACGAAGGTGCGGCCGATCTCGCAGCGGTAGCCGCGGTAGCTCGCGCCCAGGCAGACGGAGAGGAAATCCCCTTCCTCGACCCGTCGGTCCGAGGGGCGGTGGCGGCCCCGGCCGGAATTCGGCCCCGTGGCCACGGAGGTGGCGAACGCGGGGCCGTCGGCACCGTGGTCCACCAGACGGCGCTCCAGCTCCAGGGCGAGATGCCGCTCGGTGCGGCCGACCAGGATGGACTCCAGGAGTTCGCCCAGGGCCTGATCGGTGATCTCGGCGGCGATCCGCAGACAGGCGATCTCCTCCTCGTCCTTCACCACCCGCAGCTGCTCGACGGCGGTCCCGAGATCGGCCAGCCGGAGCCGCGGGGCGACCGACCCCATGGCCCGGTGGCGGGCGACCGTCAGATGGTGCTCCTCGACGGCGAGGGACTCCGCCCCCGCGGAACCGGCCACATCGGCGGCCGCCACCGCCGGATCGCCGTCGGCGACGGGCAGCACCGACACCCGCAGCCGGTCGTCGGTCCGCCCCTCGGCGTGATCACCGCCCAGGGCGCGGGGCGAGAACAGCATGTCCTCGCCGGGGCCCAGCAGCAGCACGGCCCCGGGCGGCGCACCGCCCGCGAGATAGCGGACGTTGGCGGGGCGGGAGACCAGGGCGGCCGCGGCACCCGCGGCGGCGCACTGGTCGCGGAGCGCTCCGCGGCGGACGGCGTACACCTCTGACATGCCACGAGCCTACGAGCGGTGGCGCGGACCTGCGCGGTCAGCGCATCCGACCGGGGGGCGAGGATTCACCAGCTCGGCGGGCTGGCTATGGACCGGGCGAGGATGTCGTCCAGGACACGGGCGGTGGTCTCCACGTCATAGGCCGAGTTGTCGATGATGGGCAGACCCGAGCCGTACCAGCCCGCCATCCTGCCGTGGATCCTGGCGACCTCCTCGTCCGAGAGGCGGCGGTTCCCGCTGCGGGCGGCGTTGCGCTCCAGCACGATCTCCAGGCCGGGCAGCAGGACGACCGGCAGGAGACCGGGGCCGACATGGCGTTTCCAGCCGCCGAGTCCGACGACCGGCCGGTCAGGGAAGACGGCGTCGTCGAGGATGCAGGAGATGCCGTTGGCGAGGAAGTTGCGGGCGGCGAAGCCGCAGGTGCGCCGGGCCAGGCGGTACTGCGCCTCGGAGTGGTCGTTCCACCCGGCCTGCGGGTCGGCGAAGCCGGAACAGACCCATTCGCGGACGTCGTCGAGGCTCACGTGGGCGGTGGGCACCCGGCGGCGGCTGGCCCAGAGCTTGGCCACGGTGGTCTTGCCCGCGCCCGCCGGGCCGATCAGCAGGACCGCGAGGGTCGCGCTGCCGGTGCCGGGTCCGGCGGGCGGCACGGGCAGCGGGACGGGGCCGCCGGGCGGCAGCTGGACGTGCCCGGTGGTCTCCCTGACGGGGGGCCCGGGGGCGTGGCACGGGGCCGGGCCGCTCCATCCGGCAGGCGCGGGCGGGGCCGCGGGCGGCGGTCCCGCCGGTCCCGCGGGGCCGGGGTGCTGGGCCTGGTACGACCAGCCGACAGGTCCGCCTGCGGGGCCTTGGGGCGGCGGCAGCGGGGCCCCCACTGCGTGCTGCATCCGGTGCCACTCCGTCTCGTACAGTCAACTGGCGCTGGTGGGAGGGCAACCGTACCGTTCCCGGCCGCCACAGGGACAACGGCCGGGAAGCCGCCGCAGTGCCCGAACGGCCGGGATTCCTCCGGTCCGTCAGCCGGCCGGTCCGTCCGCCAGGGCGCGCAGCGCGAGCCGGTAGGAGCCGATGCCGAACCCGGCGACGGTTCCCGTGGCCACCGGCGCGACCACGGAATGGTGGCGGAACTCCTCTCGCGCGTACGGGTTGGAGATGTGCACCTCGATCAGCGGCGCGGTGCGCTGGGCCGCCGCGTCCCGCATCCCGTACGAGTAGTGCGTGAAGGCCCCCGGGTTGAGAACGACCGGAATTGAACCGTCGGCCGCTTCGTGGAGCCAGCGGATCAGCTCGCCCTCGTCGTTGGTCTCGCGGACCTCGACGTCGAAACCGAGTTCCTTGCCGAGCGTCTGGCAGGCGTCGACGAGCCCGGCGTAGGAGGTGGCGCCGTAGACGTCGGGCTCGCGGGAGCCGAGGCGGCCGAGGTTCGGCCCGTTGAGGACCAGGACCCGGCGGGTCACGCCGACACCTCCCCGTACGCGGCGAGCAGCACGGCCGGGTCGGGGCCCTCCAGGACGGTGGGCTTGCCGAGGCCGTCGAGGACGATGAAGCGCAGCAGGTCGCCGCGGGACTTCTTGTCGACCTTCATGGTCTCCAGCAGCCGGGGCCACTGGTCGCCCCGGTAGGTGAGCGGCAGCCCGACGGACTCCAGGACGGTGCGGTGCCGGTCGGCGGTGGCGTCGTCGAGACGTCCGGCCAGCCGGCCCAGCTCGGCGGCGAAGACCATGCCGACCGAGACGGCCGCGCCGTGGCGCCACTTGTAGCGCTCGTTCTTCTCGATGGCGTGGGCCAGGGTGTGGCCGTAGTTGAGGACCTCGCGCGGCCCGGACTCCTTGAGGTCCCCGGAGACGACCTCCGCCTTGACCCTGATGGCCCGTTCGATCAGCTCGGCGGTGTGCGGCCCGGCGGGCGTACGGGCGCCTTCCGGGTCCGCCTCGACCAGGTCGAGGATGACGGGGTCGGCGATGAATCCGGCCTTGATGACCTCGGCCATGCCGCTGACGTAGTCGTGGACCGGCAGCGAGTCCAGGGCGGCGAGGTCGCACAGGACCCCGGCCGGCGGGTGGAACGCACCCACGAGGTTCTTGCCCTCGGCGGTGTTGATGCCGGTCTTGCCGCCGACGGCCGCGTCGACCATGCCGAGCACGGTCGTCGGTACGGCGATCCAGCGCACCCCGCGCAGCCAGCTCGCCGCGACGAACCCGGCCACGTCGGTGGTAGCGCCGCCGCCGACGCCGACGATCACATCGGTGCGGGTGAAGCCCGTCTGGCCCAGCGCCTTCCAGCAGTAGGCCGCGACCTCGACGGTCTTGGCCTCCTCCGCGTTGGGCAGCTGGATCGCGATGGCCTCGTAGCCCTGCCCGGCGAGATCCTGGCGGACCGCCTCACCGGTCTCGGCGAGCGCCTCGGGGTGGAGCACCGCGACCCGCTTGGCGCGGTCGCCGATGAGCGCGGGCAGCTCGCCCAGCAGCTGTCGGCCGACCAGCACCTCGTAGGGGTCGGTGCCCGCGCTGCCCGCGATCGGGATGCGGGTGGATGCCTGCTCGGTCATACGTGTCTTCTCCTGGCCGGGGGCGACGGGGCCGTCGCCGCGTTCCGGCAGTTCCAGTGCGTCGAGGACCGCGCGGGCGACCTCTTCGGGGGTGCGTTGGTCGGTGGCGACGGTCGCCCGGGCCACCTCGGTGTACAGGTGGCGGCGGGCCTCCATCAGCTCGCGCCACTGCCTGCGCGGGTTGACGGCGAGCAGCGGGCGGGCGGTGTTCAGCCCGACCCGTCTGACGGCCTCCTCGACGTCCATCGAGAGATAGACGACGGGGCGTCCGACGAGCAGGGCGCGGGTCGTCCCGTCGAGCACCGCGCCGCCGCCGAGGGAGAGGACGCCGGTGTGCTCGGCGAGGGCGGTGTGCACCGCCTGCCGCTCCAGCTCCCGGAAGCGGTCCTCGCCCTCGTCGAAGAAGATCTCCGGGATCGGCTTCCCGGCGGCGGCCACCACGTCCGCGTCGGTGTCCCGGTAGCCGGTGGAGAGCAGGCCGGCGAGCAGTTCCCCCACCGTGGACTTGCCGACGCCCATCGGGCCGACGAGGACGATCAGCGGGCCGCTCATCGGATGTGGAGGTGGTCGAGGTACGACCGCACGTTGCGGTGGGTCTCGCCGACGCTGTCGCCGCCGAACTTCTCCGCGACCGCGTCGGCCAGGACCAGCGCGACCATCGCCTCGGCGACGATGCCCGCCGCCGGAACGGCACAGACATCGGAGCGCTGGTGATGCGCCTTGGCCGGTTCGCCCGTGACGACGTCGACGGTGGCGAGCGCCCGGGGGACGGTCGCGATGGGCTTCATCGCGGCACGGACCCGCAGCAGCTCGCCGGTGGTCAGGCCGCCCTCGGTCCCGCCGGAGCGGCCGGAGGCGCGCTTGATGCCGTCCTCGGTGACCACGATCTCGTCGTGCGCCTTGGAGCCGGGCACCCGGGCCAGGTCGAAGCCGTCACCGACCTCGACGCCCTTGATGGCCTGGATGCCCATCAGGGCGGCGGCGAGCCGGGCGTCGAGGCGGCGGTCCCAGTGCACGTGCGAGCCGAGGCCGACGGGCACGCCGTACGCCAGGACCTCGACGACGCCGCCGAGGGTGTCCCCGTCCTTGTGGGCCTGGTCGATCTCCGCGACCATCGCCTTGCTCGCGTCGGCGTCCAGGCAGCGCACCGGATCGGCGTCGAGCCGTTCGACGTCGGCGGGCGTCGGGTAGACGCCGTAGGGCGCCTTGGCCGCGGCCAGCTCGACGACATGGCTGACGATCTCGATGCCCGCGGTCTCCTTGAGGTACGAGCGCGCCACGGCGCCGAGCGCGACACGGGCCGCCGTCTCCCGGGCGCTGGCGCGCTCCAGGATGGGCCGGGCCTCGTCGAAGCCGTACTTCTGCATGCCCGCGAGGTCGGCATGGCCGGGCCTCGGGCGGGTCAGCGGGGCGTTGCGCGCCAGTTCGGCCAGTACGGCGGGGTCGACCGGGTCGGCCGCCATGACCTGCTCCCACTTGGGCCACTCGGTGTTGCCCACCATCACGGCGACCGGGGATCCCATCGTCAGGCCGTGGCGCACCCCGCCGAGGAAGGTGACCTCGTCCTTCTCGAACTTCATCCGCGCACCGCGGCCGTAACCGAGCCGGCGCCGGGCGAGCGCGTCCGCCACCATCTCCGTGGTGATCGGGACACCGGCGGGAAGACCCTCCAGCGTCGCCACGAGTGCGGGGCCGTGCGACTCCCCCGCGGTCAGCCAGCGCAACCTGCTCAACGGTGCTCCTCATGCTCGCGCCTGGAACTGCGACGGCGCGACCGGGTGCGCGGCCCTGGCCCGCCGCCCCGATCCTCCCACGAACCGGGGCCCGGACCGGCCGCCGGTCCAGCAGACGGACGGCCCGCGGCACCACGGACCGCGGGCTCAGCGTTCCGCGAGAGCGGCTTCACCGGCCTGCCGCATGGCCGCGAGCGGCGCGGGCGTACGGCCGGTCATCTGCTCGACCTGGAGGACGGCCTGGTGCACCAGCAGGTCGAGACCTCCGACCACTGCGCCGCCCCGTTCCGCCCAGGCGGCGGCGAGCCGGGTGGGCCAGGGCTCGTAGAGCACGTCGAAGAGGGTGCCGGGCCTCTCCGGTACGGCGGCGGCCAGGGCGTCGGTGGTTCCGGCGGGGGTGGTGGCGATGACCAGTGGGGCGCTCAGGGCCTGCCCGGCCTCCGCCCAGTCGGCGGTCCTGACGTCCACGCCGAGGCGTTCGCCCCAGCCGCGCATCTCCCGGGCCCGTTCCTCGCTGCGGACGTACGCGGTGACCGGTCCCGTACAGAGGACGGACAGCGCGGCGAGCGCCGAGGAGGCGGTCGCCCCGGCACCGAGGACGGCGGCGGACCCGGTCTTCTCCACCCCGCGTTCACGGAGCGCGGCGATCATGCCGGGGATGTCGGTGTTGTCGCCGGACAGACGGCCGTCGTCGGTGCGGACCACCGTATTGACGGCCTCCACCGACGCGGCGGTCTCGCTGACGACGTCCAGCAGCGGGATGACCGCCCGCTTCAGCGGCATCGTCAGCGAGAGCCCGGCCCATTCGGCGTCGAGCCCCCGGACGAACCCGGGCAGCGCGTCCTCGTCGATCTCGAACCGCTCGTACGTCCAGCCGGTGAGGCCGAGTCCGGCGTACGCGGCGCGGTGCAGCACCGGGGAGAGCGAGTGCGCGATGGGCGACCCGAGGACGGCGGCGCGGCGGCGCCGGTCAGCCGAGGCCATGCAACTCCTTGAACTTCTCATTGAGCTTGTCGTGCTCGGCGGCCGTCTTGGTGAACTGGGTCTTCTTGCCGTCGAGCGAGATGAAGAACATCCATCCGTCGCCGGTCGGGCTGAGCGTCGCGCGCAGGGCCTCGTCGCCGGGGTTGCTGATGGGGCCGGGCGGCAGACCAGCGTGGTAGTAGGTGTTGTACGGGTCCGGGTTGGTCCGGATCTCGTTTGTCCCGATCTTGATCTTGCTCTGGTTCTTGAGGTAGTTGAACGCGGAGTCGAATTCGAGCTTGCCGTTCGAAACGGTGTTGTCGGGCTTCAGGCGGTTGTAGACGACTTCGGCCATCTTGCGGAAGTCGTCGTGCGTGAGCCCCTCCGCCTGGACCAGGCTGGCGACGGTGAGGACCTGCCAGGGGCCGTCCAGCTTGTGCTTCTTCGCCGTGCCTTCGAGGTCGAGCTTTTCGTACACCTCGTTGGAGCGGGAGACCATCTGCTTGAGGATGGCCTCCGGCTTGGTCTCCTTGGTGACCGAGTAGGCGGCCGGGAAGAGGAAACCTTCCAACGGGTCCTTGACGTCCTTGTTCTTGCTCACCCAGCCGGGCAGACCGAGGTCGGAGGCGTTGGCCTTGGCGATCCCCTTGGTCGTGCCTGCCTTGAGGTCCAGCTTCTTGTCGATCAGCTCGTAGATCTGGACGTTGCGGCGTCCCTCGGGGATCACCAGGAGGTTCTGGCTCTTGGGGTCGACCAGCATCTTCACGGCCTCGGCCGCGGACATCTCCTTGCGGAGCAGATAGACGCCCGCCTGGATCGACTTGCCCTTGGGGTTCTCGTTCTGCGCGGAGACGAACGCGTCGACGCTCTTGACGACGCCCTTCTCCTTCAGGATGTTGCCGATGTCGGAGCCGAAGGCGCCCTTCTCGATCTCGACCTCGACCTGGCCGGTGCCCGCACCGGTGTAGTCGGGCGCCTCGCCGAACCGGTCCTTGAAGAAGCCGTAACCGAGGTAGGCGACGCCACCCAGCCCTCCGACCAGAACCAGCGAGACGACCAGGCAGGCGACGCCGTTGCGGCTCTTCTTCTTGCCCTTGCCCCGGCGCTCGCTGCCGCCGCCGCGTCCGCCACGACGGGACGCGCGCGAGTCGTCACCCTCGCCGTCCTCGTCGTAGGTGTCCTCGTCCCGGGCGCGCTTGCGGCCACCCCGGCCCTCCCGGTCGTCCTCGCGCTCGTCGGCGCCGGTGAAGAAGGGGTGGGTCTCCTCCGGCTGGACCTCGGGATCCCAGTCCGCGCCGGGCGCCGGGGGCTGCTGAGGAGCGGCCTCACGGTGGCCGGGGGCCTGCTGGGCACCGGCCTCGCGGTGGCCCGGAGGCTGCGGCGGAGGGTAGGCCTCCGGGGTGCCGTAGGAGTCGTGCGCCTCCGGGTAGCCGCCCTGCCCCCCGCCGTACGGGTCGGCCGGCTGGGGGGCGTAGGGCGCCGCGGCCGGCTGCTGCCCGGTCTGCCAGCCGCCGTCGCCATAAGCCGGCTGCTGGGACTGGTGCGCCTGCTGGGCGTACGGGTCCTGCTGGTCGCCGTAGCCGGGCTGCTGGGGGTACTGCTGCTGGGCGTACGGATCATGTGGCTGCTGCGACGCGTACGGGTCCTGCGGCTGCTGCTGGGCGTAGGGATCGTGCGGCTGCTGCTGGGCGTACGGGTCCTGCGGCTGCTGCGACGCGTACGGATCGTGCGGCTGCTGCTGCGCGTACGGGTCCTGCGGCTGCTGCTGGGCGTAAGGATCGTGGCCGTAAGGCTGCTGCTGGCCGCCGTACTGGCTCTGGCCGGGGGCGGGCTGCTGTCCTCCCCATCCCTGGTCCCCGTACAAGGGGTCCTCGGGATGCCACGGTTCGGAGCCGGGGCCCCGGCCATACTCAGTCATCGATCCCCTAGAGCCGCGAGACGACGTTCCGTCTCTTGCTGTGCGGTATTTGTTCGATACACCGCCGCATCGCGCGGAACGTTACCGTATCGCGATCAGACAACCACCTCGACGGCTTCCCCGGGCGGGCGGCCCGAGGCCCGTTCGGACTCCAGAGCGTTCTGAAGGATCACCACAGCGGCAGCCTGGTCGATGACGGATCGCCCTTTCTTGGACTTCACGCCCGAAGCGCGTAGCCCTTGACTGGCCGTCACTGTGGTCATCCTCTCGTCCACCAATCGCACCGGAACGGGTGCGGCCGAGCGGGCGACCTCCTGGGCGAAAACCCTGATCTTGGCGGCGGCAGGTCCCTCGCCGCCGCCGAGGGACCTCGGCAGGCCGATGATGATCTCGATCGGCTCGTACTCCTCGACGATCTGCCCCAGCCGCCGGTGGGCCGCCGGGACATCGCGTCCCGGCACGGTCTCCACCGGCGTGGCGAGGATCCCGTCGGGGTCGCAGGAAGCGACCCCGATCCGGGCGTCCCCGACATCGATCGCGAGGCGACGGCCTCGGCGCATCTGCGTCATTCCCGCGGTCACGCCGTTTCGGTGACGAGGCGCTCGACCGCGGACACGGCGGCGCCGATGGCCTCCGGGTCCTGGCCGCCGCCCTGGGCTACGTCCGGCTTGCCACCGCCACCGCCGCCGAGGGTCTTGGCCGCGGCACGGACCAGGTCACCGGCCTTGAGACCGCGCTCGCGGGCCGCCTCGTTGGTGGCAATGACGGTCAGCGGACGCCCGTTGGCCGTGGTGAACAGGGCCACGACGGCCGGTCGGCCGCCCTGGATGCGGCCGCGGACGTCGAGGACGAGCTTGCGCAGGTCGTCGGCCGAGGTGCCGTCGGGGACCTGGCCGGTGACCAGGGCGACGCCTCGTACGTCCTTGGCGGACTCGGCCAGCCCGGCGGCGGCCTGGAGGACCTTCTCCGCGCGGAACTTCTCGATCTCCTTCTCCGCGTCCTTCAGCTTGCCGAGCATCCCGGCGATCTTCTCCGGCAGCTCCTCCGGGCGCCCCTTGACCAGCTCCTGGAGCTGAGCGACGACGGTGTGCTCCCTGGCGAGGAAGTTGTAGGCGTCGACGCCGACCAGGGCCTCGATGCGCCGCACGCCGGAGCCGATGGACGACTCGCCGAGCAGCTTCACCAGACCCAGCTGGGCGGTGTTGTGGACGTGCGTTCCGCCGCACAGCTCCTTGGAGAAGTCGCCGATCGTGACGACCCGGACCCGCTCGCCGTACTTCTCGCCGAACTCGGCGATGGCGCCCTGCTTCTTGGCCTCGTCGATCGACATGACCTCGGCCTGGACGTCGAGTTCGCGCGAGAGCACGTCGTTGATCTTCTGCTCGACGTCGGTCATGACCGCGCCGGGGACGGCGTTCGGGGAGCCGAAGTCGAAGCGGAAGCGGCCGGGCTGGTTCTCGGAACCGGCCTGGGCGGCCGTCGGGCCGAGCGCGTCGCGCAGCGCCTGGTGCGTGAGGTGCGTGGCGGAGTGGGCGCGGGCGATGGCCCGGCGGCGCTTCACGTCGATCGAGGCGTAGGCGGGAGCTCCGACGGTGACCTCGCCGACCTGGACGACGCCCTTGTGGACATGCACGCCGGGCACCGGCTTCTGGACGTCGCGGACCTCGATGACGGCCCCGGTGTCGAGCCGGATCCGGCCCTGGTCGGCGATCTGACCGCCGCCCTCGGCGTAGAACGGGGTGCGGTCGAGGACGACCTCGACCTCGTCGCCCTCGGACGCGGCCGGAGAGGACACGCCGTCGACGAGCAGCCCGACGATGGTCGACTCCCCCTCGGTGACGGTGTAGCCGGTGAAGTCGGTGGACCCGGAGCTGTCGGCGACCTCGCGGTAGGCGGACAGGTCGGCGTGGCCGGTCTTCTTGGCGCGGGCGTCCGCCTTGGCGCGGTCCCGCTGCTCCTTCATCAGGCGGCGGAAGCCCTCCTCGTCCACCGAGAGGCCCTGTTCGGCGGCCATCTCCAGGGTGAGGTCGATCGGGAAGCCCCAGGTGTCGTGGAGCAGGAACGCCTTGTCCCCGGCGAGGACGGTGCCGCCCGTGGCCTTGGTCTCGGTGACGGCGGTGTCCAGGATGTTGGTGCCGCCCTTGAGCGCCTTGAGGAAGGCGGCTTCCTCGGCGAGGGCGACGGTCTCGATGCGCCTGCGGTCGGTGATCAGCTCGGAGTACTGCTGCCCCATCGTGTCGATCACGACATCGACCAGGTCCTTGACGACCGGTCCGGTGGCGCCCAGCAGGCGCATGTTGCGCACGGCCCGGCGCATGATGCGGCGCAGCACGTAGCCGCGGCCCTCGTTGCCCGGGGTGACACCGTCACCGATGAGCATCACGGAGGTGCGGATGTGGTCGGCGACCACCCGGAGCGAGACGTCCGAGCCGTGGTCGGCGCCGTAGCGGACGCCGGTCAGCTCGGTGGCCTTGTCCATGACGACACGCAGGGTGTCGGTCTCGTACATGTTCTGTACGTCCTGCAGGATCATGGCGAGGCGTTCCAGGCCGAGGCCCGTGTCGATGTTCTTCGACGGCAGGTCGCCGAGGATCGGGAAGTCCTCCTTGCCGTCGCCCGCGCCGCGCTCGTACTGCATGAAGACCAGGTTCCAGATCTCCACGTAGCGCTCGTCGTTGACCGCCGGGCCGCCCTCGGCGCCGAACTCGGGGCCGCGGTCGTAGTTGATCTCGGAACAGGGACCGCAGGGGCCGGGGACGCCCATGGACCAGAAGTTGTCCTTCTTGCCCAGGCGCTGGATACGTTCGGCCGGGACGCCGATCTTCTCGCGCCAGATCCGCTCGGCCTCGTCGTCGTCGAGGTAGACCGTGATCCACAGCCGCTCGGGGTCGAGGCCGAAGCCGCCGTCCGCCACGGAGTTGGTGAGCAGCTCCCAGGAGAGCGTGATGGCGCCCTCCTTGAAGTAGTCACCGAAGGAGAAGTTGCCGCACATCTGGAAGAACGTGCCGTGCCGGGTGGTCTTGCCGACCTCTTCGATGTCCGGCGTACGGACGCACTTCTGCACGCTGGTGACGCGCGGGGCCGGGGGCTTGACCTCACCGAGGAAGTACGGCTTGAAGGGGACCATGCCCGCGGGGACCAGCAGCAGAGTCGGGTCGTCCGCGATGAGCGACGCCGAAGGGACGACGGTGTGACCGCGCTCCTCGAAGAAGCTCAGCCAGCGGCGACGAATTTCAGCCGACTCCATCAGTGATCCTCATTCCGGTTGTACGACGTGTAGGGGAGCTTGCGGTGTTCGGTGGTCACGACGAGATGCGGCCGGACCGGGAGGTCCTGGTCGACCGGTGCCTCCAGGCCCAGCGCTTCGCCCAGTTCGGCCTCGCGCCGGACCATGGACTCACGGACGTCCAGAGCGAAGTCCTTGAGCTTGTGACCCGTCTCGATCGCCCGGTCCGCGGCCTGCGCCGCCAGGCTCTCGGGGGTGAGCTGCTTGAGCTTCCGGTTCACCTTGGCGGTGGCCCAGACACCGGCGGCGGCACCTGCGGTGAACCAGAACGTACGGCGGAACATGGCTGCGTCAGTCCTTCGGTCCGCGGGAGCTTCTGCCGTTGCGCTTCCTGGCGCGCGCGGACGGCACGGTGCGGCCCACGATCACCTGCCGCCGGGCGTCCTCCGGTTCGGAACCGGTCCTGCGGCCGATGGCCTGGCGCACCCCGTAGCCGAACGCGGCGACCTTGACGAGCGGGCCACCGAAGGTCGAGGCGACGGTGGTGGACAGCGCGGAGGCGTTGGACGTGACCTCCTGGACGTCCGTCGCGATCGCGTCGACCTTGTCGAGCTGTGTCTGCGCGGACCGTACGGTGGCGGAGGCGTCTGCGAGCAGCGGGACGGCCTGCTCGGTCACGTCCGCCACGAGCTTGGTCGTCGCCCGGAGCGTCTGGGCCAGTCTCACCAGTACGACGGCGAGGAACGAAACCAGGATCGCCCAGAAGACGGCCACCAGGATCCCGGCCACCTCTCCACCGGACACAGTGCACCGCTCTCTAGCTTGTCGCTGTCTTTTGTACTGTCTCTGTCTGTCTCTGCTCGGTCCGGCGACGGCCGTTGCCACGGCCGGTCGTCGTCCCCCGAGCCTATCGCGCCGACGGTCGCACCCCGTACCGCATTTCCCACGCAAACGTCGAGGGCCACCCGGCGAGGTTTGTACGGAGCGCACCCGTGCCAGTACTCTGCGTGTTTCATGCGACGCCCCCAGCGCCCCGTTTCGTCCCCCCGCGTTCCGAGCGCCCCGACCGCTCCCGGCAGCCTCCCGACGGAGCTGAACAGATTCGTGGGACGGGAGAACGAACTCGTCCGTCTCGCCCAGCTCCTGGAGGAATCCAGGCTGGTCACGATGGTCGGCGTCGGCGGGGTGGGAAAGACCCGCTGCGCCCTCCGCGTCGCCGGCCTTCTGGAGAAACGGTACTGCGATGGCGTCCGGATGGCCGAGCTCTCCGCACTCCATGACCCCGAGCTGCTGGAGCACGCCCTCGCCGACGCCCTCGGGCTCTCCGGTCACACCGGCCGGCCGCCCCGCGCCGCCCTCGTCGAGCACCTTGCCGCGCGCCGCCTGCTGCTGGTGATCGACGGATTCGAACAGCTCGTGGACGCCTGCGCCGCGGTGGTACGGGATCTGCTGCGCGGGGCCCCGGGGCTGCGGGTGCTGACCGTGGGACGGCTCCCGCTGGAGCTCGCCGGGGAGGTGGTCTTCCCGCTGGCGCCGATGTCGGACGCGGACGCGATGCTGCTGTTCTCGGAGCGGGCCGCCGCGGTCCGGCCGGACGTCCCGCTGACCGGCGACGACCGTGCGGCCGCCCGGGAGCTCTGCCGCCGCCTGGACGGGATCCCGCTCGCCCTGGAGCTGGCCGCCGGGCGGCTGCGCGCTCTGTCCATCGCCCAGCTGCTGCAGCGCCTGGACGACCGCTTCCGGCTGCTGACCGGTTCCCGCCGCAGCGCGCCCGCCCGCCACCAGACCCTCCGCACGGCCATCGGCTGGAGCCATGAGCTGTGCGCGCCGGAGCAGCGGCTGCTGTGGGCGCGGCTCTCGGTGTTCGCGGGGCAGTTCGACCTGGAGGCCGTGGAGTACATCTGCGGCGGGGCCGGTCTGCCGGTCGAGTCGATGCTCGACGTGCTGTCCGGGCTGCTGGCGCAGTCCGTCGTGCTGCGCGAGGACTCGGCGCACGGCACCCGCTACCGGATGCTGGACACGGTGCGGGAGTACGGCGCCGAGTGGCTGGCGGCCACCGGCGACATGGACCGGCTGCGCCGCCGCCACCGGGACTGGTACCTGGGGCTCGCGACCTGGTGCGAGCTGGACTGGTTCAGCCCCCGGCAGGCCGAGGTGGCCGCGCGGGCCGAGAGCGAGCTGCCGAATCTGCGGCGGGCGCTGGAATGTTCGCTGGAGAGTCCGGGCGAGGCCCACCTCGCGCAGCATCTGGCCGGCACGCTGTGGTTCCTGTGGGTGTGCTGCGGGCGGCTCTCCGAAGGGCGGCACTGGCTGGATCACGTGCTGGAGGAGGACACCCCGTACGACTCCTCGCGGCTGAAGGCGCTCTGGGTGCTCGGGTACGTGGCGGTGCTCCAGGGCGATCCGGTCGGCGCGGTCTCCGCCTTGCAGGAGTGCCGGGAGGCGGCGGAACGGACCGAGGACTGCGCGGCGCTCGCGTACACGACGCACCGGCTGGGGAGTCTGGCGCTCGTCACCGGTGACCTGGGCAGGGCGCGGGAGCACCTGGAGGACGCCTCGGACCGCTACCGGGATCTCGGCGAGCTCAACGGCAATGTGCTGATGGCCCGGGTCGAGCTGGCGGCGGTGGTCGGGTTCGACGGGGATCCGGACGGCGCGGCCGCGCTCTGCGAGGAGGTCAGGGCCACGTGCGAGGACCACGGGGAGCGGTGGGTCCGGTCGTACGCGCTGTACGTACTGGCCTTCACGGCCGCCCGGCGCGGCCTGCCGGAGCGGGCCCGGGAACTGCTCGGGCAGTCGCTGACGATCAGCCGTACCTTCCATGACCTGCTCGGTTCGGTCCTCGCCCTGGAACTGCTGGCGCTGGTCACGGTGGTGGAGGGCGACGCGGCGGAGGCGGCGGTGCTCCAGGGGGCCGCCGACCGGATCTGGCCCTCGGTGGGGCTTCCGCTGTTCGGCTCGGCGCACTTCGGGCTGAGCCGGGTCCGCTGCGAGCGGCTGGCCCGCCGGAAGCTGGGGGACGCCCGCTACGAGTCGGGACTGCGCGAGGGCGGGCGGCTGGATCCGGACGCGGCGGTGGCCAGGGCGCTGGGAAGCGGCCCCTCGGCCCGGCGGGGAGCCCCGGCACCGCGGCCCGGAGCGCTGCCGCCCCCCGGAAAACCACTCCGGCCCGCCCCTTCCCGTACGTCGGGAGAGGGCGGGCCGGAGCACCGTTGAAAGCGACTACGCCAGGATCAGCGGGCGTAGTACTCGACGACGAGCTGCTCGTCGCAGATCACGGGGATTTCCTTGCGGTTCGGGTCCCGGTCAAGGCGGAAGGCCAGGGCCTTCAGGTTCACCTGCAGGTAGCGCGGGGTCTCGCCGTCGGGGGCGTTGCCACCCTCGCGGGCCACCTGGAAGGGAACCTTGGCACGGCTGCGCTCGCGGATCTGCACGACGTCGTCGGGGCGCACGCGGAAGGACGGCTTGTCGACCTTGCCACCGTTGACCTCGACGTGGCCGTGGACGACCATCTGGCGGGCCTGGTAGATGGTCTTGGCGATGCCCGAACGCAGAACCAGGGCGTCGAGACGACGCTCCAGCTCGACGACGAGCGCCTCGCCCGTCTTGCCCTCGGCCTTCTTGGCGCGGTCGTAGGCGCGCGCCATCTGGCGCTCGCTGATGTCGTACTGGGCGCGAAGACGCTGCTTCTCCAGCAGACGGACCTTGTAGTCCGAGTTCTGCTTGCGGCCGCGGCCGTGCTCGCCCGGCGGGTAGGGGCGGGCCTCGAAGTACTTGACGGCCTTCGGCGTCAGCGCGATACCGAGCGCACGGCTCTTCTTGACCTTGGGACGCGACTGGTTAGGCACGTTCTCCAGACCTCCATCGTAGGTTAGGTTAGGCTCACCTTAGTTGAGGAGATCGCATGTCTCGCCCGGGGAACACCAGTCACATCACGGACAGCACTGACAGCGTCGACACCCCTCGGGATGCCGATACGACGGAGGACCGATCAGATCGTGGTCAGCCGCGTCCCAGCGGACTTGAAACCACTCGGATGCCGTCAGCAGCCGAGCGCACACGAACTCTCGTACAGAGTACCTGCTCCGCGGTGCTGCTCGTTCCCGGGCTGCGCCATCTGCCTTCGGACCGTCTGATGCCCCTGGCCAGGACCGTGGGTCCGGAGGGCGACGTGTTCCTCGGCCTTGCGGCCGATTCCCCGGTCGCGCGGGCCGTGGCGCACGCCGGGGGCGAGGATCCGGCCGCCGTGCTGGAGATCACGGACGTCGCCCCCGTCTCCGTCCCGAACCGCGTCCGCGGCCGGGCCTGGATCTCCGGTCGGCTGACCGTCGTGCCCGGCCTCGCGGGCCCCGGCCGCACCACGCTCCGGCTGGAGACCGAGGAGGCGTACGTCGATGACCTGTGGGGCGCGCGGGAGGTCCGGCCCGACGAGCTGCGGGACGCGGCCCCCGATCCGCTCCTGGGACACGAGGCGGAGCTGCTCCAGCATCTGCACACGGCCCACCGGGAGGAGCTGCGGAGTCTGTGCGGGCTGCTGGGCGGGCGGACGGCTGGCCGCTGCCCGCACCACCTGCCCTCGGTCGTACCGCTGGCGCTGGACCGGTACGGGCTGCGGGTGCGGCTGTGCGAGGAGGCGGGGCCGTGCTACGACGCGCGCTTCGAGTTCCCCTCCCCCGTGCGGGACATCGTCGAGCTGGGCCACGCCGTGCGCACCCTCTTCGAGGCGGCGGTGCGCTGACCGGGCACGCGGCCGGGCCGCCTCAGCCCTCGGCCCGGCCGGTCTCCCCGCCGGGGGCCGTGCGGCCGAGCCGCTCGCGCACCCGGTCGGCCACGTCCGCGTAACGCGCCTCCGCGCCGTAGCGCGTGGGGCGGTAGTAGCGCTGGTCGCGAACCGTCTCCGGTGCGTACTGCTGGGCGGCGATGCCGCCGGGGACGTCGTGCGGATAGACATAGCCCTGGGCGTGTCCGAGCTTGGCGGCGCCCTTGTAGTGGCCATCGCGCAGATGGGCCGGTACGGGCCCGGTCAGTCCCTTGCGCACGTCCTCCTGGGCGGCGAATATCGCGAGCGTCGCCGCGTTGGACTTGGGTGCCAGGGCCAGCGCGATGGTGGCGTGGCTCAGGGTGAGCGCCGCCTCCGGGAAGCCGATCATGGCGACCGCCTGGGCGGCGGCCACGGCGATGGGCAGTGCCGTGGGGTCGGCCAGACCGATGTCCTCGCTGGCCGAGATCATCAGCCGGCGGGCGATGAACCGGGGGTCCTCCCCCGCCTCGATCATCCGGGCCAGGTAGTGGAGCGCGGCGTCCACGTCGGACCCGCGGATCGACTTGATGAGCGCACTCGCCACGTCGTAGTGCTGGTCACCGTCGCGGTCATAGGAGACGGCCGCGCGGTCGACGGTCTCCTCCAGCGTCTGGAGGCTGATCTCCTTCTCCTGCTTGGACAGCGCCGCTCCGGCCGCGGCCTCCAGCGCCGTCAGCGCCCGGCGCGCGTCGCCGCCCGCGATGCGCAGCAGATGCGATTCGGTCTCCTGCGGCAGCGTCACCGCGCCGCCCAGCCCGCGCTCGTCGGTCAGCGCCCGGCCGAGCAGTCCGCGCAGGTCGTCGTCGGTGAGCGGCTCCAGGGTGAGCAGCAGTGACCGGGACAACAGCGGCGAGATGACCGAGAAGTACGGATTCTCGGTGGTCGCCGCGATCAGGGTGACCCAGCGGTTCTCCACGGCGGGGAGCAGGGAGTCCTGCTGTGCCTTGGAGAAGCGGTGGATCTCATCGAGGAAGAGGACGGTCTCCTTGCCGTAGCCTCCGGTGGCGCGGCGGGCGCCCTCGATGACGGCCCGGACCTCCTTGACGCCCGCGGTGATCGCCGAGAGCTCGACGAAGCGTTTGTTGGTGGCCTTGCTGACCACGTACGCCAGAGTCGTCTTCCCGATGCCGGGCGGGCCCCAGAGGATCACCGACGACGGTCCCGCCGGGCCGCCGCTCCCTTCGCCGACCAGACGGCGCAGCGGGGAGCCCGGCTTGAGCAGATGCTGCTGGCCTACGACCTCCTCAAGGGTGCGAGGACGCATCCGGACGGCCAGGGGGCTGGCGGCCGGGTCCTTCTCCTGGCGGTCTTCGGCTGCGGCGGTAAAGAGGTCGGGCTCCACGCTTCGAAGCCTAAGCCACGGCACTGACATCCCCGCCGGGCCGGGCGCCGGGGAGGAGGAACAGGCCGGGCCCGGTCAGCTGGTCCAGAAGTCCCACCAGCGGGTCAGGACGAGCATGCCGATGACACCGATCCACAGGACCGGCGGCACCCAGTGGAACTCCGTCAGACCGTTGCGCAGCCAGTTCGGCGCGGGGATGATCCGGTGCTTGATGTTGTGCGTGGTGACGTAGCAGAACATGAAGATCGTGGCGACCCAGGCCAGGCAGCACCACAGGCAGAGCGAGTTGATGTTGTAGAGCGACTGGTACTGGAGCCAGGTGCAGAAACCGACGCCGAACAGGGTGCCCGCGTTCATCCCGAGCCAGTACCAGCTGCGGAAGCGCGCCCCGGCGAGCAGCGCCAGGCCGATGCCGATGATCACGGGGTAGGTGGCCAGGCCGAGCATCGGGTTCGGGAAGCCGAAGGCCGCCGCCTGGTCGCTCTTCATGATGTTGCCGCAGGCGACCACGGGGTTGAGGCTGCACCCCGGTGTGAAGTTGGGGTCCTCCAGCAGCTTGAACTTGTCGATCGTGATGATCCAGGCGGCGAGGAGTCCGGCGGCACCGGTGATCACCAGCAGCAGTGCGAACGCGCGACTGCCGCCGATGGTCCGCTTGCCGCCGTCCTCGTCCTCTTCGGAGGAGGGATGGTCAACCGTTGCAGTCGTCATATCGCCGTTCCATCAGTGAGAGGCCTGCTGGGCACGGTCATTGTGCCGCACCCCGGTACCGCTCTTCCGTTCGATGGACATAAAGGTGTGCCCAAGGCCGTCGCGGGGCCGGTACGGAATCCGGGGCTTCGAGGTGTCCGGCACTGGCGGCGGACACGCGGTAACGCGAGAGGGCGGCGCTCCCGGGATCAACCCGGCCCGGCCGGGCGGCCGTTGGCGATCCCGGATCGATACCACTCGCCAGCATGAATCCACCACCACCGAGTTGACGCCTGGTGAGGTGATGGCGCATGAGGGACAGAGCAAAGGGGAGGGGCCGGGACGGAATTCCGTCCCGGCCCCTCCCCGAAGGCTTCTCAGGCCAGGCGCCCGCGGATCTCGTCGGCGACCTCGGCCAGGGCCACCGGCGCCTGCTCGCCGGACTCCATGTCCTTGAGCTGGACGACGCCCTCGGCCAGGTCCCTCTCGCCCGCGACGACCGTGAAGCGGGCTCCCGACCGGTTCGCGCTCTTCATCGCGCCCTTGAGGCCCCGGTTCCCGTACGCGAAGTCCGCCGCGACGCCCTCGCGGCGCAGCTGCGTGACCACGCCGAAGAGCACCCGGCGGGCCTCCTCGCCGAGCGGCACCGCGAAGACGCTGGTGGCCGCCGGCAGCGCGAGCTCGATGCCCTCGGCCTCCAGCGCGAGCACCGTGCGGTCCACGCCGAGCGCCCAGCCCACCGACGGGAGCGCCGGACCGCCGATCATCTCGGAGAGGCCGTCGTAGCGTCCGCCGCCGCCCACCGCGGACTGCGAGCCGAGCCCGTCGTGGACGAACTCGAAGGTGGTGCGGGTGTAGTAGTCGAGGCCGCGGACGAGCTTCTCGTCGTCCTCGTAGACCACACCAGCCGCCGAGAGCAGGTCGCGCACCTCCTCGTGGTAGGCCTTGCAGGCGTCGCACAGGTAGTCGCGCAGCACCGGGGCGCCGGTCAGCTGCTTCTGCACCTCGGGCCGCTTGTCGTCGAGGACCCGGAGCGGGTTGATCTCGATACGGCGACGGGTCTCCTCGTCCAGGTCGAGCTCGCGCAGGAAGGCCTGGAGGGCGTCCCGGTAGACCGGGCGGCACTCCTTGTCACCCAGCGAGTTGAGCAGGATGCGGAAGTTCCGCAGGCCCAGCGCGCGGTACGCCTGGTCGGCCAGGATGATCAGCTCGGCGTCCAGCGCCGGGTCCTCGGCGCCGATCGCCTCGGCACCGACCTGCGAGAAGTGCCGGTAGCGGCCCTTCTGCGGACGCTCGTAGCGGTAGTACGAGCCGGAGTACCAGAGCTTCACCGGCAGGTTGCCGAGCTTGTGGAGGTTGGCCTCCAGGGCGGCGCGGAGCACCGAGGCGGTGCCCTCGGGGCGCAGAGCGAGCTGCGAGCCGCCCTTGGTGGTGAGGGTGTACATCTCCTTGGACACGATGTCGGTGGACTCACCGACACCGCGCGAGAAGAGCGCGACGTCCTCGAAGCCGGGCGTCTCGATGTAGCCGTAGCCGGAGTTCTTCAGGGGTGCGGCGATCGCCTCGCGCACCGCGAGGTACTTGGCGGAGTCCGGCGGGGTCAGGTCGTACGTGCCCTTGGGGGCCTTGAAGGTGCTCACGGAATTTTCTCTCGTCACATTCCTCGTCGGGGCGCGTCCAGTCCGTTCAGGAACGGATTGGAGACGCGCTCGCGGCCGATGGTCGTCTGGGGGCCGTGGCCGGACAGCACCACGGTCGAGTCGTCGAGCGGCAGGCACACACGGGCCAGCGACTCGAGCAGCTCGGCGTGGTCGCCACCGGGCAGGTCGGTGCGTCCGACGGAGCCGGCGAAGAGCAGGTCGCCCGAGAAGAGGATCTGCGGAACATCCGCGGCCTCGGGCATCCTGAACGTCACCGACCCCTTGGTATGGCCGGGCGCGTGCCCGACGGAGAGCTCCAGACCGGCCAGCTCCAGGCGGGCGCCGTCGCTCAGCTCCTTGACGTCGTCCGGCTCCCCGATGGTCAGCTCGCCCATGAGCGGCATCCCGATGGAGCGGCCGAGGGCCTTCTCCGGGTCGCTCATCATGAACCGGTCCTCGGGGTGGATCCAGGCGGGGACGTCGTGCGCGCCGCACACCGGGACCACCGAGGCGACGTGGTCGATGTGGCCGTGGGTGAGTACGACGGCGACGGGCTTCAGCCGATGCTTCTTCAGCGTTTCCTCGACGCCCTGGGCGGCCTGGTGGCCCGGGTCGATGATCACGCACTCCTCGCCCGCGGCCGGGGCGACCAGATAGCAGTTGGTCCCCCAGGCCCCTGCGGGGAACCCGGCAATGAGCACGATCGTCCTTAAGGGTCGTTTGACGGCGAGGCGCGACGGAGAGGGTCGCGGCAGTTCAGAGCCTACCGGCGCTCCTCATTCCACAGCTAACCCATATACGGTACGGGGCAGCCAAGGCCCGAACCCACGACCCAGCAAGGAGATCACCCGGTGGTCAGCAGCGATCAGCGGCGGCGGCAGCTCGCCAGGGACAAATTCCAGCGGCAGCAGCAGCGCCGGGAGGAGGCCCGCGGCCGCAGGAAGCGGCTGACGGTCATCATCGCGTCCTCGGTGGCCGCGGTGGCGGTCATCGGCGGAGGCTCCTACCTCGCCCTCAGCGGTGACGACACCAAGAAGGACACCGCGGACGCCGCCGCGAGCGCGAGCCCGTCGCCGAGCGAGGAGAGCAAGGCGCCCGAGCCCGCAATGAAGATCGACAAGAAGGCCACGTACACGATGGCGCTGGGAACGAGCCAGGGCGACATCTCGTTCAGCATGAAGGCGGCGAAGGCGCCGCACACCACGAACTCCTTCAAGTCGCTGGCCGACAAGGGCTTCTTCGACGGCACCAAGTGCCACCGGCTCACCACGCAGGGCATCTTCGTCCTGCAGTGCGGCGACCCCAAGGGCGACGGTACGGGCGGCCCCGGGTACACCATCCCCGACGAGAACCTGGACGGCCTGGGCAAGCCGGGCAAGGACGGCACGGTGACGTACCCGGCGGGCACGGTCGCGATGGCGAACGCCGGTCCGCAGACCGGCGGCAGCCAGTTCTTCCTGGTCTACAAGGACAGCAAGCTCCCGCCCAACTACACCCCGTTCGGCACGATGGACGACGCCTCGCTGAAGACCCTGAAGGAGATCGGGGCGGCGGGCGCGGCGGGCGGTGCGCCCGACGCTGCGCCGAAGAAGGAAGTGAAGATCACCAAGGCCACGGTCGACAAGTCGTGACCGGCCCGGGGCGGCCGGACCGGGCCGTCCGGCGGTGCCCGGCGCGGGACTGATTTTTTTCGGCCGCGCTGAGTGCGGACAGCCGGGTGGCCGGTCGCCTAGATTGACGTTGTGCAGGGCGGGCGCTGCCCGCCCCAGGAAACTGTGGACGATGCCAGGGGGGCGAACCCTCTCGCGGGCATCAGGTGGAGGAGGCGCTGTGAGCAGCGACCCGTGGGGCCGTGTCGATGAGACCGGCACCGTGTACGTGCGGACAGCCGACGGCGAGCAGGTCGTCGGATCGTGGCAGGCGGGTTCCCCCGAGGAGGCTCTGGCCTACTTCGAGCGCAAGTACGAGGGCATTGTGGTCGAGATCGGCCTCCTCGAACGGCGGGTGAAGACCACCGACCTGTCGGCGAAGGACGCCACGACCGCCATCGAGCATCTGCGTCTTCAGGTGGACGAGCACCACGCCGTCGGTGACCTCGAGGCGCTGCGCAAGCGGCTCGACGCGCTCGTCGCGGCGGTCGACTCGCGGCGTGAGGAGCGCAAGGCCCAGAAGGCGAAGCAGACCGACGAGGCGAAGCACGCCAAGGAGGCCCTGGTCGCCGAGGCCGAGGAGCTGGCGCAGAGCGAGCAGTGGCGCTCGGCCGGGGAACGGCTCCGCGCGCTCGTCGACACGTGGAAGGGCCTGCCGCGGCTGGACCGCAAGTCCGACGACGAGCTGTGGCACCGCTTCTCGCATGCCCGCTCGGCGTTCTCCAAGCGCCGCAAGGCCCACTTCGCGTCGCTGGACGCCCAGCGCGAGGACGCCCGCAAGGCGAAGGAGAAGCTGGTCGCCGAGGCGGAGTCGCTCTCCGGCTCCACCGACTGGGGGCCCACCGCCGCCCGCTACCGCGACCTGATGACGGCGTGGAAGGCGGCGGGCCGCGCCCAGCGCGAGGCCGAGGACGAGCTGTGGAACCGCTTCCGCGGTGCGCAGGACGTCTTCTTCGCCGCCCGCAGCGAGGTCTTCGCCGAGCGGGACGCGGAGCAGGGCGAGAACCTCAAGCTGAAGGAGGAGCTCGCGGTCGAGGCCGAGCGGCTGGTGCCGGTGAAGGACCTGAAGGCGGCCAGGGCCGCGTTCCGGGCCATCAACGAGCGCTGGGAGGCCATCGGCCATGTGCCGCGCGACGCCCGTCCGAAGGTCGAGGGGCGGATGCACGCGGTGGAGCGGGCGCTCCAGGAGGCCGAGGAGTCGGAGTGGCGCCGGACGAACCCTGAGGCGCGGGCCCGCGCCGCAGGTCTGACCGGTCAGCTCCAGGCGGCCGTCGACAAGCTGCGTACGCAGATCGACACGGCCCGCGCCTCGGGCAACAACGCCCGTGCCGACAAACTGGCCAGGGAGCTCGAGGGCCGGCAGGCACTGCTGGACCAGGCGCTCAAGGGCCTGGAGGAGTTCGGCGGCTGACGCCCCGACGCACGTCCTGGGGGCCTTCCCGCGTTCGCGCGGGAAGGCCCCTTCCGTGTCTGGGCGCGCGACGGCAGCGAGGAGGCCATGACAACTGCCGGAACCCGGCAGTGACGTGGACGGGCCGAGGAGCAATGATCTTCGCACCGGCACGCTTCACGCGATCGCCGGATCCGACGAATTCACCCACACCTGAGGCAGGTTCACCGATGAGACCGACCCGTGTCGTCCTGACCGCGGCAGCAGCCGTCCTCGCCCCGGCCCTTCTCCTGTCCGGTCCGGCCTTCGCCGCCGGACCGGCTTCCCCGTCGCCCGCCGTCGCCGCGACGACGGGCGACGGCTCGGACATCCCGGTGGACGAGATGTCCGACGACGACCTCAGGATCGCGATCCTGCGCATCCTGGCGGACCAGGACAGCGGCAAGCGGGTCGTGCGGGAGGCCAACGAGGCCCTGGACAACGGCACGACGGAAGCCATGCGAGCCTTCCTGAAGACCGGCTACCCGCTGGCCCAGGCCGAGGACGACCGCGTCGCGCTCCTGCGCATCCTCGCCGACCCGGACTCCGGGAAGCGGGTCATCAAGGAGATCAACACCCTCCTCGACACCGGCACCGCGCCGGAAATCCGCCAGTGGCTGGAGACCGGCTACCGCCTCGCCCAGGCCGAGGACGACCGCGTCGCACTCTTCCGCATCCTCGCCCGCCCGGACATCAGCGACGCGATGCGCGCGGCGGTCATCGAGGCCATCGACGGTACGCCCGAGGAGATGCGGTACTTCCTGGAGTACGGCCAGTACGAGATCGACGCGTAGGGTGCCCGGTCCAGCCGCTACGGCCTGCGGGCCGAGGTGACCCGGTAGACGTCGTAGACGCCCTCCACCCCCCGGACCGCCTTCAGTACGTGGCCGAGATGCTTGGGGTCGCCCATCTCGAAGGTGAAACGGGAGGTGGCCACCCGGTCCCGGGAGGTCTGGACGGCCGCCGACAGGATGTTGACGTGCTGGTCGGACAGGACACGGGTGACGTCCGAGAGCAGCCGGGAGCGGTCGAGCGCTTCGACCTGGATGGCCACCAGGAAGACCGAGGACTGGGTCGGCGCCCACTCGACGTCCAGGATGCGTTCCGGCTGCTGCGACAGCGAGTCGACGTTGACGCAGTCGGCGCGGTGCACGGAGACGCCGCTGCCGCGCGTGACGAAGCCGATGATCGGGTCGCCGGGCACAGGGGTGCAGCAGCGGGCCAGCTTGACCCAGACGTCCTCGACGCCCTTGACGACCACGCCCGGATCGGCGTTGGAACGCCGCTTGCCGCGGCTGCGCGAGGGTGGCGAGCTCTCGGCGATGTCCTCGTTGGCCTCGTCCTCACCGCCGAGTGCCTGGACCAGCTTCTGTACGACGCCGGCGGCCGCGACGTGTCCCTCGCCAATCGCCGCGTACAGCGAGGAGATGTCGGGGTAGCGCATCTCGTGGGCGAGGGTGACCAGGGAGTCGCCGGTCAGGATGCGCTGGATCGGCAGGTTCTGCTTGCGCATGGCACGGGCGATGGCGTCCTTGCCCTGCTCGATCGCCTCGTCGCGGCGCTCCTTGGAGAACCAGGCGCGGATCTTGTTGCGGGCGCGGGGCGACTTGACGAAGCCCAGCCAGTCCCGGGACGGTCCCGCTCCGGCCGCCTTGGAGGTGAAGACCTCCACCAGGTCGCCGTTGTCGAGCGTCGATTCGAGCGGGACGAGCCGGCCGTTGACCCGTGCTCCTATGGTCCGGTGGCCGACCTCCGTGTGCACCGCGTACGCGAAGTCGACCGGCGTCGCTCCGGCGGGCAGCGCTATCACGTCGCCCTTGGGCGTGAAGACGAAGACCTCGTTGCGCGAGAGATCGAAGCGCAGTGACTCCAGGAACTCGCCGGGGTCCTCGGTCTCCTTCTGCCAGTCCAGGAGCTGGCGCAGCCAGGCCATGTCGTTGACGGTGTCCTGGCGCGCGCCCTTGCCGGGGCTCTTGGGTACGTCAGTGCGGACCTTGGAGGCACCCGCGACGGCCTCCTGCTTGTACTTCCAGTGCGCGGCGATGCCGTACTCGGCACGGCGGTGCATGTCGAAGGTACGGATCTGGAGTTCGACGGGCTTGCCGCTGGGGCCGATTACCGTGGTGTGCAGCGACTGGTACATGTTGAACTTGGGCATCGCGATGTAGTCCTTGAACCGGCCGGGGACCGGATTCCATCGCGCGTGGACGGTGCCGAGCGCCGCGTAGCAGTCGCGGACGGTGTCGACGAGAACGCGGATGCCCACCAGGTCGTAGATCTCGGCGAAGTCCCGGCCCCGCACGATCATCTTCTGGTAGACGCTGTAGTAGTGCTTCGGTCGGCCGGTGACGGTGGCCTTGATCCGGGCGGCGCGCAGATCGGCCTGGACCTCGTCGGTCACTATGGCGAGGTATTCGTCGCGCTTGGGTGCCCGCTCGGCGACCAGGCGCACGATCTCGTCGTACATCTTGGGGTAGAGGATCGCGAAGGCGAGATCCTCCAGCTCCCACTTGATGGTGTTCATGCCCAGGCGGTGCGCCAGCGGGGCATAGATCTCCAGCGTCTCGCGGGCCTTCTTCTCCTGCTTCTCCCGCTTGAGGTAACGCATGGTGCGCATGTTGTGCAGCCGGTCGGCGAGCTTGATGACCAGGACCCGGGGGTCCTTGGCCATGGCGACGACCATCTTGCGTACGGTCTCGGCCTGCGCGGCCTCGCCGAACTTGACCTTGTCGAGCTTGGTGACACCGTCGACGAGCAGGGCGACCTGGTCACCGAAGTCACGGCGCAGGGTGTCGAGGCCGTACTCGGTGTCCTCGACCGTGTCGTGGAGCAGTCCGGCCATCAGGGTGGCGGGGTCCATGCCGAGCTCGGCGAGGATCGTCGTGACGGCGAGCGGATGGGTGATGTACGGATCACCGCTCTTGCGCTTCTGGCCGCGGTGCCAGCGCTCGGCGACCTGGTAGGCGCGCTCGATCTGGCGGAGCGTGGCCGTCTCGATCTTGGGGTCGTTGCTGCGGACGATCCGCAGCAGAGGTTCGAGCACGGGGTTGTACGGGCTGGAGCGCTGCACGCCGAGCCGGGCCAGCCGGGCCCTCACCCGGTTGGACGAGCCGCCGGAGCGGGTGGTGGGCGCGGTCGGCTGCACCGGCCTGGCCGCGGGCTTGGCCGGAGGCTTAGGGGCCGACGCGGCCGGGGGCGCCGAAGCCTCCGGCTGTGCGGGCGTGGCGGGGCCGATGGCGCCCGGCTGGTCCGCGCCCTTGCCGGACATGGGCTTCGGCTTCTCCGCGGGCTGCCGCTTCCCGGGCGTGGCTGAGACCGCCGCGGGCTTGTCGGGCTGCGGGGCGGCGACTGGCTGGGCCTCGTCTGGCAAGAGCACTCCTCGTGCGGATCCGGATACCCGGAAAGGCCATCGTATCGAGCCTGCGGCCGCTCCTCTCCCGGGGACCGTGAGACTCCTGACAACGCGGAACGGGCACCCGGTTGTTCCCGGGTGCCCGTTCCGCGCTGTCAGGTGCGACGACGGCCCTCGTGGTCGGCGAGGTCTCAGTTCCACCGCAGGAGGGCCGCCCCCCCCTGACCTTCATCTCCTTGTTCGCGGCCACGTTGCCCCACGGCACCGTGATCTCGCCGCTCTTCCCGCAGCCCGCCTTGTACCAGGTCGTCTTCGCCTGGCGTTGAAACCCTTGACCTGCGCGCAGACGCTGCCGCCCTTGAAGACCTTCCAGCCGTAGACCATCTTCATGCCCCTGGCGCCGAAGTGGGCGCAGCCGTCGTCGAGCGTGCTCCGCTTCCCCGGCGCCGGCCCCGCGTTCTTCCAGCCCATACAGATGCCCTTCGCGCCCGGGGCGGCCGACGCGGGCACGGCGGTCTGGCTCGCTCGCGCGGGAGCCGTGCCCGCGGCAAGCGCCGCGAGGGAGAGAAGGGAGACCGCTCCCGTGGCGATCCTGTGCGACGTCCTCATGTGGTTCCTCCCTTTCGGACGCCGGTGGGCGGCGTCAGGAAGATCCCATCAGGCGGCTACGCAGCCCTGAGTCCGTTTGGAGACATTCGTGATTCCAGGAGTGGAACCGCCGCGTACATACGCATCGGGTGCCCAGGAAAGACCTGGACACCCGATGGGTACACGCGGTACTCAGACCTGGATCAGTGCCTCCAGCGGAGCACCCGCCAGTCCCTGCTCCAGACGGGTGCGCCCGTTCAGGAAGCCGAGCTCCATGAGGACCGCGACGCCCGCGACCTCGGCTCCGGCGCGGCGGATCAGCTCCAGCGAGGCCTCGGCGGTGCCGCCCGTGGCGAGGATGTCGTCGATGACCATGATCCGGTCGTCGGCGGACAGGTCCTCCGCGTGGATCTCGATCTCGGCGGTGCCGTACTCCAGCTCGTACGCCTGGCTGAGCGTGGCCCCGGGGAGCTTGCCCGCCTTGCGGACCGGCACGAAGCCGAGCCCGGCCCGGACCGCGACCGGAGCAGCCAGGATGAAGCCGCGCGCCTCCAGGCCGACGACCTTCGTGGCACCGTGCCGTACGCAGAGCTCCGCGAGGGTGTCGGTGAGGGCGGCGAACGCCACCGGATCCGCGAGCAGCGGGGTGATGTCCTTGAACATCACACCCGGCTGCGGGTAGTCGGGCACGTCACGGATCCTGCTGAGCAGAAGATCGCGCGTGGTCTCGGTGGTGCTGGTCATCGGCGCTTCCCCTGGGTCCGGCCGTGGCCCCCGCGGGGCTGCTGGCGCTGGCCGACGACCGCGGCGGCGGGGGCGGCGTCCTGCTGCGGGAAGCCGTCGTCCTGCGACTCGTCCTCGGCGGACTCACCCTTGGCGGCGGCAGCCGCGCGCTTGGCGAGGATCCGCTTCTTCAGGGCCTTCATCTGCGGCTGCCGTTCCTTGAGGTCGGCAACGAGCGGAGTGGCGATGAAGATCGAGGAGTAGGCACCGGCGGCGAGGCCGACGAAGAGCGACAGCGAGATGTCGTTCAGCATGCCCGCACCGAGGACGCCGCCGCCGATGAACAGGAGGCCGGCGACCGGCAGGAGCGCCACGACGGTGGTGTTGATGGAGCGCACCAGCGTGCCGTTGATGGACCGGTTGGCGATCTCGCTGTAGGTCCACCGGGTCTGCTTGGTGATGTCGACCGTGCTCTCCTTGAGACTGTCGAAGACCACGACGGTGTCATAGAGGGAGTAGCCGAGGATGGTCAGCAGACCGATCACGGTGCCCGGGGTGACCTCGAAGCCGACCAGGGCGTAGACACCGACCGTGATGGTGATGTCGTGGATCAGCGCGAC
The DNA here is from genome assembly GCF_042883525.1 of Streptomyces sp. NPDC058195. Lineage (NCBI taxonomy): Bacteria > Bacillati > Actinomycetota > Actinomycetes > Kitasatosporales > Streptomycetaceae > Streptomyces > Streptomyces sp. NPDC058195. The sequence continues at coordinate 314,588 of NZ_JBHVVM010000004.1, read as the reverse complement.
CAGGGCCGCGATGGCCATGCGCCATTCGAAGGCGATGGCCAGGTAGATCACGACCAGGACCATGAAGACGCCGAGGCCGGTCCACGCCTTGCTGGCGATCTGCTCGCCCCAGCTGGGGCCGACCAGGTCGGCCGCGATCTTCTCGGCCGGGACGTTGAGGTCCTTGGAGAGCGTGCTCTTGATCTCGTCGGACTTCGCGGTGTCGACCTCGGTGATCTGGATGCGCAGACCGCCGTTGCCGAGCTTCTGGACGATCGCCTGGTGGCCGGAGGCCTTGGTGGCCAGGTCCTCCGCCTCGGCGACGGTGGCGCTGGTCTTCGGGGTGGTGAAGACCGCGCCGCCCTTGAACTCGATGCCCATGTTCAGGCCGCTGACCGCCAGGCCGACGATGGCCGTGATGGTGATCAGGATCGAGATCCCGTACCAGATCTTGCGCTTGCCGATGAAGTCGTAACCGACCTCGCCTCGGTAGAGACGGGCGCCGAGCGTGCCGAGTCGCGACATCTCACGCCTCCTTCGGGTCAGTGGGGGCGGTGGCACGGCGGGAACGGCGCAGCGGCGGCTTGGCGCCGAGTCGCTTCGGATCCAGGCCGGACCACGGGTGGCCGCTGGCGAAGAACTTCTTGCGGGCCATGATCGTCATGACCGGCTTGGTGAAGAAGAACACCACGACCACGTCGAGCAGCGTGGTGAGACCCAGCGTGAACGCGAAGCCCTGCACCTTGCCGACGGTGACGACGAAGAGCACCGCGGCGGCCAGGAACGACACGAAGTCGGAGACCAGGATGGTGCGCCGGGCACGCGGCCAGGCCCGCTCGACCGCGGGGCGGAGCGTGCGGCCCTCGCGGATCTCGTCGCGGATCCTCTCGAAGTACACGATGAAGGAGTCCGCGGTGATGCCGATGGCCACGATGGCACCGCAGACGGCCGGGAGGTTCAGCGCGAAGCCGATGGCCGGGCCGAGCAGTGACATCAGCGTGTAGGTCAGGATGCCGGACACCAGGAGGCTCAGGAGCGCGATGAACGCCAGCCCGCGGTAGTACGCCACCAGGTAGACGATGACCAGGGCCAGGCCGATGGCACCGGCGATCAGGCCCGCCCGCAGCTGCTCGCCACCGAGCGCGGCGGTGACGGTCGTGACGCTCTGCTCCTTGAACGAGAGCGGCAGCGCACCGTAGGAGAGCACGTTGGCCAGGTCCTCGGCGGACTGCTGGGTGAAGCTGCCGGAGATCTCGGCGTTGGCGCTGAGTGCCGCGCGCACGTAGGGAGCCGAGACGACTTCACCGTCGAGCGCGATGGCGAACTGGTTCTGCGGCGACTGCTGCTCGGCGAGGCGGCCCGTGATCTTCTGGAACTTCTTGGCGCCGGACTTGGTGAACTCCATCTGAACGATCCACTGACCGTTCTGGTCCAGAGCCGCCGTGGCGCTGTCCACGTCCGTACCGGACACCTCGGCCGGGCCGAGGATGTACTTGGCCCGGCCCTCGGCCTCGGAGCCGCACGCGACGACCGGATCGGTCGGCTTGGCACCCTGCGTGGCCTTGGCGCGGGACGCCGCGCTGGAGCAGTCGAGCGCCTCGAACTTCTTCTGCAGTTCGGCCGCGGCGGCCTGGTCGGCGGCGGAGGCCGGCGGCGTGGTGTCGCCCTTGGGCGTGGCGCTGGTCTTCGGGGCGGGGGTGGAGTCGGCCTTCAGGGCACCGGTGACCGCGCGGCCCTGCGTGGTGGCGCTCGGATTCGGGGCCGCCGAGTCCTTCCCGTTCTCCGCCTCGGGGGCGCTGGGGCTGCCGGACGAGGTGGGCTTGCCCGACGTCGAAGCGTTCGGCTTCGGGGTGGGCGCGCCCTGGGCGACGGTCAGCACCGGCCGGAAGTAGAGCTTGGCGGTCGTACCGACCTGCTCACGGGCCTGGGCGGAGTTCGTGCCCTTGGGGATGTTGACGATGATGTTGCGATCGCCCTGGGTCTGGACCTCGGCCTCGGAGACACCCAGACCATTGACACGGCGCTCCATGATCTGGACGGCCGTGTCCATGTTGGTCTTGTTGACCGCCGATTCCTGGCCCGGCTCGCTCTTCGCCTCAAGCGTGATCGAGGTGCCGCCCGCCAGGTCGATGCCCAGCCGTGGGGTGGGCTGATCTGCCAGGAACATCCCGCCGGTGAGCGCGACCATGGCGATCAGGATCAGAGCCAGGGAACGCCCCGGCCTGCCCTGACCGCCGGCCGGTCCCCGGCTCTTCTTCGGTGCTGCCACCTTCTCGTTTCTCCCTGTCCAACCGCCGCGGGCCGGGTACGCGCCCGAGCGGCCACGAAGTGTAGTGGGGACCCGCCCCCGCAGAAGATCGCACGGACCGGGGACTGCCGGACCCCGACGGGCTCACGGCATCCCCGGGCGTGGGTCACTTCGCGTCGGCCTCGCCGTCGTCCTTGCCCTCGGACTTCTTGCCGGAGTCGGCGTCCTTCGGCTCGTCCTCGTCAGCCTTCTTGGCGAGGTCGATCCGGGTGTCGTCGTCACTCTCGGTCAGCGAGGAGGCGTCGTCCGGGACGACCGTGCCGTCGAGGTCGTGGCCGCTCTCGTCGTCGCCGTGGACGATGCGGTTGTACTCCGCGTCGTCGAGGACGGCACCGATGGCGTTCTTGGCGTAGATCGCGTGGATGCCGGGCGCGATCTCAAGGAGGACCGTGTCGTCGCGCAGCTCCTTGACGGTGGCGTACATACCCCCGATCGTCCGGACGCCGGTGCCGGGCTGCATCTCGTCGCGCATCTGGGCGGCGGCCGCCTGCTTCTTCTTGGCGGACCGCGTCATCAGGAACATGGCCCCGATAAGCACGATGAAGGGGAGGAGAGTCACGGGATTCACGGGACGAGTTTCCTTCGCACGACCGCGTTGGAAGGCGGCCTGTATCTACGGGGGTGGGTACACCGACCTGATAAGGGCGGCATCGGCGGAGTCTAAGCGAGTCCGCATCGATGGAACAACGCCCAGCACCGGTCCATGGTTCCGGCTCCGGCGAAGCTGTGACGGATCACGCCCCGAACAGACCCTGTTGTCCCTTTCCGCCGTGCTGCGGGGGTACGAGCCCGAGATGGGCCCAGGCAGCGGGGGTCGCGACCCGCCCGCGCGGCGTCCTGGCCAGCAGTCCTTCCCTGACCAGGAAGGGCTCGGCCACCTCCTCCACGGTCTCGCGCTCCTCCCCCACGGCGACCGCCAGCGTGGACAGCCCGACAGGCCCGCCGCCGAAGAGCTTCAGCAGGGCTTCGAGCACCGCGCGGTCGAGGCGGTCGAGGCCACGGGCGTCAACCTCATAGACGCCGAGGGCCGCGGCGGCGACCGGGCGGTCGATCCGTCCGTCGGCCTTGACCTGGGCGTAGTCCCGGACGCGGCGCAGCAGACGGTTGGCGATACGGGGGGTGCCGCGGGACCGTCCGGCGATCTCGGCGGCGCCGTCCGCGTCTATCTCCACGTCGAGGAGGCGGGCGGAGCGGTGGATCACGCGTTCCAGCTCGGTGGGCGCGTAGAACTCCATGTGACCGGTGAAACCGAAGCGGTCACGCAGCGGGGGCGGCAGCAGTCCGGCCCTGGTGGTCGCGCCGACCAGGGTGAACGGGGGAAGTTCCAGCGGGATGGCGGTGGCGCCGGGCCCCTTGCCGACGATGACGTCGACCCGGAAGTCCTCCATCGCCATGTAGAGCATCTCCTCGGCCGGGCGCGACATCCGGTGGATCTCGTCGAGGAAGAGGACTTCACCCTCCTGGAGGGAGGAGAGGATCGCGGCGAGGTCACCCGCGTGCTGGATGGCGGGACCGGAGGTGATCCGGATGGGGGCGGCCATCTCCGCCGCGATGATCATGGAGAGGGTGGTCTTGCCCAGGCCGGGAGCGCCGGAGAGCAGGACGTGGTCGGCCGTGGCGCCGCGCGCCTTGGCCGCCTTGAGGACCAGGTCGAGCTGTTCGCGCACCTTCTCCTGGCCGACGAACTCGTCCAGATCCTTGGGACGCAGGGCGGCTTCGACCGCGGTGTCCTCCCCGTCCGCGTCGGCCTGGACGAGGCGCTCGTCGAGCCGCTCGTCGGTGTCGGGTCCGGTCTCGTCCCAGTTCATTTGGTCTGTCCCGCCTCGGATGTCTCGGTGCCGTGCGGTGCCCGGCCCGGCGTCGGGGTGGCGCGCTGCGGTCAGCGCGCGCGGTTGAGGGTCTGGAGCGCGGCGCGGAGCAGCTGCGGCACGGGGGCCTGGCCGCCCTCGGTGATCGCCGCCTCGGCCTGCGGGGTGACGGCGGTGACCGCCTCGTCCGCCTCGCGGGTGGCGTAGCCGAGGCCGATCAGGGCGGCCTGGAGCTGGTCACGCCAGGAGGAGGTGACGGCGGTGCCGATGCCCTGGCGGCCGATGTGGGCGCCGACCGGCTCGCCGAGTCTGTCCTTCAGTTCCAGGAGGAGCTTCTGGGCGCCCTTCTTGCCGATGCCGGAGACGGCGGTGAGCGCCTTCTCGTCGCCGGTGGCGACCGCGGTGCGCAGCGCGTCCGGACTGTGGGTGGCGAGCATCGCCTGGGCGAGCCGCGGCCCGACCCCGCTGGCGGTCTGGAGCAGCTCGAAGACCTGCCGCTCGTCGTCGTCGGCGAAGCCGTAGAGGGTGAGCGAGTCCTCCCGTACGACGAGCGAGGTGGCGAGCCGGGCGTCCTGGCCGGTGCGGAGCGCGGCGAGGGTGTTCGGTGTGCACTGGACGGCCATGCCGATGCCGCCGACCTCGATCACGGCCGTGGTCGGGGCGAGCGCGGCCACGGGGCCGCTGACGAAGGCGATCATCGGGGAACCTTCCGGACGGGAACTGCGGGGGTACGGACCGCTGGGGTGCGGGGGGCGCGGGCCGCGGCGGCGGCCGCGTGTGCCTGCTGGAGGCGGTTGACGGCGGGGGCGCGCCAGATGTGGCAGATGGCGAGCGCGAGGGCGTCGGCCGCGTCGGCCGGTTTCGGCGGGGCGTCGAGCCGGAGCAGCCGGGTGACCATGGCGCCGACCTGGGCCTTGTCGGCGCGGCCGGTGCCGGTGACAGCGGCCTTCACCTCGCTGGGGGTGTGCAGGGCCACGGGGATGCCACGGCGCGAGGCGCAGAGCATGGCGACCGCGCTGGCCTGGGCGGTGCCCATGACGGTGCGGACGTTGTGCTGGCTGAACACCCGCTCCACGGCGACGCATTCGGGCCGGTGCTCGTCGAGCCATTCCTCTATGCCGCGCTCGATGGCGACCAGTCGGTGGCCGAGCTCCGCGTCGGGCGGGGTACGGACGACGCCCACGCCGCGCATCGTCAGGGGGCGGCCGGCGATGCCCTCGACGACGCCGACACCGCACCGGGTCAACCCCGGGTCCACGCCCAGCACCCGCATGGGGCACCCCCTCCGTACCGCTCGGTCAACTGTTCCCGCAGGCTATCGGCTGGCACTGACAATGCGACGGGCCGACGGGGTGTGTCCCCGTCGGCCCGTTCGTGAGGAGTGCGCCGAGCGCGGCCTATGCGTCGACCTTCTCCATGACTTCGTCCGAGACGTCGAAGTTGGCGAAGACGTTCTGCACGTCGTCGCTGTCCTCCAGCGCGTCGATCAGCTTGAAGATCTTGCGCGCGCCGTCCTCGTCCAGCTCGACCTGCATGGTGGGCAGGAAGTTGGCCTCGGCGGAGTCGTAGTCGATGCCCGCCTCCTGGAGCGCGGTACGGACCGCGACCATGTCGGTGGCCTCGCTGACGACCTCGTACGTGTCACCGAGGTCGTTGACCTCCTCGGCGCCCGCGTCGAGCACGGCGCCCAGGACGTCGTCCTCGCTCAGCTCGCCCTTGGGGACGATCACGACGCCCTTGCGGTTGAAGAGGTACGAGACCGAACCGGGGTCGGCCATCGAACCGCCGTTGCGGGTCATCGCGACACGTACGTCGGAAGCGGCGCGGTTGCGGTTGTCGGTGAGGCACTCGATGAGCACCGCGACACCGTTCGGCCCGTAACCCTCGTACATGATCGTCTGGTAGTCGACGCCGCCCGCTTCGAGACCGGCACCGCGCTTGACCGCGGAGTCGATGTTCTTGTTCGGGACGGAGCTCTTCTTCGCCTTCTGGACCGCGTCCACAAGGGTCGGGTTGCCATCGGGGTCCGCGCCGCCGGTACGGGCCGCGACCTCGATGTTCTTGATCAGCTTCGCGAAGAGCTTGCCGCGCTTGGCGTCAATCACGGCCTTCTTGTGCTTCGTCGTAGCCCATTTAGAGTGGCCGGACATCTGCCTTCTCCTTCGCGTCACCAAAAACGATTCGAACCCGAGAGATCCTACCGGGATCGAGTCAGCCGACTGCGCGCACCATGTCCACGAACAACGCGTGAACGCGGTGGTCGCCGGTCAATTCCGGGTGGAAAGACGTCGCCAGGGCGTTTCCCTGACGTACCGCGACGATATGGCCGTTGTGCTCGGCCACCACCTTGGCCCGCGCGCCGACCGACTCGACCCAGGGGGCGCGGATGAAGACGCCCTCCACGGGGCCGCCCTCGATCCCGGCGACCTCGACGGCCGCCTCGAATGACTCGTTCTGCCGCCCGAAGGCGTTGCGGCGCACGATCATGTCGATCCCGCCGACCGTCTCCTGGCCCGCGCGCGGGTCGAGGATCTTGTCCGCGAGCAGGATCATCCCGGCGCAGGTGCCGTAGACGGGCATGGCGTCCCGGACCCGTTCGCGCAGCGGTTCCAGCATGCCGAACAGAGAGGCCAGTTTGGACATCGTGGTGGATTCACCACCGGGGATGACCAGGCCGTCCACCTCGGCAAGCTCCTCGGGACGCCGGACCGGCCTGGCCAGGGCGTCCGCCGAGGCCAGGGCGATCAGGTGTTCCCGTACGTCGCCCTGGAGCGCCAGGACGCCGATCACAGGGGTGTCGCTCATCGGTGCTTACCAGCCACGGTTCGCGTAGCGCTCGGCCTCGGGCAGAGTGTCGCAGTTGATGCCGACCATGGCCTCGCCAAGGTTCCGGGAGGCGTCCGCGATGATCTTCGGGTCGTCGTAGAAGGTGGTGGCCTTCACGATCGCGGCGGCGCGCTTGGCCGGGTCGCCGGACTTGAAGATGCCGGAGCCGACGAAGACGCCCTCAGCGCCGAGCTGGCGCATCAGCGCGGCGTCGGCCGGGGTGGCGACACCGCCCGCGGAGAACAGCACGACGGGCAGCTTGCCGAGCTCGGCGACCTCCTTGACCAGCTCGTACGGGGCGCGCAGCTCCTTGGCGGCGGCGTACAGCTCGTTGTGGTCGTAGCCGCGCAGCCGGGCGATCTCGTTCTTGATCTGGCGCAGGTGGCGGACGGCCTCGACGACGTTGCCGGTACCGGCCTCGCCCTTCGAGCGGATCATGGCCGCGCCCTCGGCGATCCGGCGCAGGGCCTCACCCAGGTTGGTGGCGCCACAGACGAACGGGGTGGTGAAGGCGAACTTGTCGCTGTGGTTGATCTCGTCGGCCGGGGTGAGGACCTCGGACTCGTCGATGTAGTCGACGCCGAGGGACTGGAGCACCTGGGCCTCGACGAAGTGGCCGATGCGGGACTTCGCCATGACCGGGATGGAGACGGCCTCGATGATCTCCTCGATCATGTTCGGGTCCGACATCCGGGCCACGCCGCCGTCCTTGCGGATGTCGGCCGGAACCCGCTCCAGGGCCATGACGGCCACCGCGCCCGCGTCCTCGGCGATCTTCGCCTGCTCGGCGTTGACGACGTCCATGATCACGCCGCCCTTGAGCTGCTCGGCCATGCCGCGCTTGACGCGGGCGGTGCCGACGGCCGGGGAGTCGGTGGACTGCGGGGTGGAGGGAAGCGTGGACATGGGTCGACCTCACTCGGAGAAAAGTTGCCGAAAAGCACTGGTTGGTTCAGTGCTGAGCAAACTCTCCGGGAGCAGTCCACTGCAAGGGCCAATGGCAGGCCGGTGGATCGTTTTGGACGGGTACAAGCCGAGATGTGGCCCCGGTCACGCTCAAGGTGGCCCTTGGGTCAGCTGCCGGGGCGGTCCGCCAGGGCCACCGGGGGTTCGTCGTCCATCTCGAAGGCCAGGGGGAAGGGGGCGTGTCCGGCCAGCCTGAACCAGCGCACCTTGCGGTGGCGGCGCAGCGCGCGAGCCGCGCGCACCGCGTCGTTGTGGAACCGCCGGGCCATCGGGACACGGCGTACGGCGGCGGCCAGTTCGAGCGCCGCCTCCTCGCCGCCGGGGATCTCCTTGACGGCGTCCACCTGCCCGGGCTCGCCGAAGACCGCCCGCAGCGCCGCGCTCAGCTCGCTCTCGGCGACCTCGCGCTGCTCCTCCTCCGCCTGGCGGGCGGCGTGCGCGGCCTCGTACAGGACGATGGAGGCGGCCGGGTCCAGGACGCCGGACGTGGCGAGCTCCTGGGTCACCGAGGCGCGGCGCAGGAGCTGTGCGTCGAGGGCGGCCCGCGCCGCGTCGATCCGGGTGTGCAGGCGGTCCAGCCGGCCGGCCGTCCAGCTGAGGTACATGCCGATCGCGACGACCGCGACCACGATCCAGAAGAGGGTTTCGATCACGGGCGGCAAGGCTACCGCCGGGACGCGGGCGGCGTGCCGGGGCACCTCGCCCCGCGCCCGTACCGCGGCGGGGTGCTACTCGCGGGCCAGGCCGAAGCGGGCGCGCAGCCCGGTGCGTTCGTCGGCCGCCACCGAGGCCGCCCCGTCCGTCACCGTCTCGTACACGGCGAGGATGTCCGCGCCGACCGTCGACCAGTCGAACCGCCGCACATGCGCGGCGCCCCGCTCGCTCAGCCCGGCGCGCCGCTCCGGGTCGCCGAGCAGCCCGATCGCCGCGGCGGCCAGCGCGTCCGCGTCCTCGTTGGCGAACAGCTCACCGGCCGCGCCCTGGTCCAGCACCTGCGCGAAGGCGTCCAGATCACTGGCGAGCACCGGGGCACCGGCCGACATCGCCTCGACCAGGATGATCCCGAAACTCTCGCCGCCGGTGTTGGGCGCGACGTACACGTCCACGCTGCGCAGCAGCCGTGCCTTGTCCTCGTCGCTCACCATGCCGAGGAACTCGACCCGCTCACGCATCGCCGCGGGCAGTGAGGCGACCGCCTCCTCCTCGTCGCCGCGGCCCGCGACCAGCAGCCGGGTGTCCGGGCGGGCGGCGAGGATCGCGGGCAGCGCCCGCATCAGGACCGGCAGGCCCTTGCGGGGTTCGTCGATCCGGCCGATGAACCCGATCGTGCCGCCCTGCCACTCGGCCCTGGGCTCGGCGGCGGCGAAGAAGCCGACGTCGACCCCGTTCGGGATGACCACCGCGTCGCCGCCCAGGTGCTCGACCAGGGTGCGGCGGGCGTACTCGCTCACCGCGATGCGCGCGCTGATCTTCTCCAGGGCGGGCTGGAGGATCGGGTACGCGGCGATCATGGCCCGGGAGCGCGGGTTGGAGGTGTGGAACGTGGCGACGATCGGCCCCTGCGCGGCCCAGCAGGTGAGCAGCCCGAGCGAGGGCGAGGTCGGCTCGTGGATGTGGATCACGTCGAAGGTGCCGTCGTGCAGCCAGCGGCGCACCCGGGCGGCCGAGAGGAAGCCGAAGTTCAGCCGGGCCACCGAGCCGTTGTACGGCACGGGCACGGCGCGGCCCGCCGACACCACGTACGGCGGCAGCGGGGTCTCGTCGTCGGCGGGTGCGAGCACCGACACCTGGTGCCCCAGCCGGATCAGGTGCTCGGCGAGGTCACGGATGTGGAACTGCACACCGCCCGGTACGTCCCAGGAGTACGGGCAGACGATGCCGATCTTCACCTCGGCTCCTCCCGGGTCTCCAGATCGGCGAGCCAGAGCCGTTGCAGCATGTGCCAGTCCTCCGGATGGTCGGCGATTCCGACGGCGAAGGCATCGGCCAGCGCCTGGGTCATCGAGGACGTCTTCTCCGTGCGGCTGCCTGAGCCGGGCACCTCGACGGGCGGGTGGATGCGGGCCTTCATGACCGGTGTGGCGTCGTAGCCGAGGGTCACGGGCAGCAGCAGCGCCCCGGTCTGCTGGGCCAGCAGCGCCGGTCCGGCGGGCATCCGCGCGGTGCCGCCGAAGAACGTCACCTCCACGCCGGAGGCGGACAGGTCACGGTCGGCGACCAGGCAGACCAGCCCGCCCGCGCGCAGCCGCCGGGCCAGGGTGCCGAAGGCCGCGCCGCCGCTGTGCGGCAGGACCTCCATGCCGAGTCCCTCGCGGTAGGCGACGAAGCGGTCGTACAGCGTCTCGGGCTTGAGGCGTTCGGCGACGGTGGTGAAGGGCACCTTGAGGTCGGTGGTGACCCAGGCGCCCGCCAGGTCCCAGTTGCCCAGGTGGGGCAGGGCGAGGATGACGCCGCGTCCGGCGTCGAGGCCGTCGGTGAGCCGGTGCGCGCCGGTCACGTCGATGGACGCCTTGATCCGTGCCGGACTCCAGGTGGGCAGCCGGAAGGACTCCATCCAGTAGCGCATGTACGAGCGCATCCCGGCGCGGGAGAGCTCGGCCAGCCGGGCCGGGGAGGCTTCGGGCACGACCCGGGCGAGATTGGACTCCAGCCGCAGCACGCCCTTCCCGCGCCGCTTCCACACCTGGTCGGCGAGGGTGCGGAACAGGGCGCGGGCGGCCGGTTCGGGGAGCTTCTTGACGGCCGTCCAGCCGAGCCCGTACAGCCCGTCGGTCAGCCGGTCGCGCAGACCGGTGCGCGGGTGGCCCGGCTCGTCGCTCACCGGGCGGTCCCGTTGTCCGGCCCCGTGGCGGCGGCCTCGGCCGCGTCGGCCTCGGCGGACTCGCGGCGCACGGTGACCACCCGCTGCACGAGCGTGATCAGGCTGCCCACCGCGACGATCCACAGCGCGATCGGCAGCAGCACCTGGATGCCCGGGACACCGAACGTGTGCAGGCCCGCGAATCCGGCCGCGACCAGCGAGATCACCAGCCGCTCGGCACGCTCCACGAGACCGTTGACCGCGACCGGCAGCCCGATCGACTCTCCGCGCGCCTTGGTGTACGAGACCACCTGACCGCTGGCCAGGCAGAAGATCGCGACGGCGCAGAGGATGTTGTCGTCGCCGTTGCCCGCGTACCAGAGCGCGAATCCGCCGAAGATCGCGCCGTCGGCGACCCGGTCGAGCGTCGAGTCCAGGAACGCGCCCCAGCGGCTGGAGATACCGGCCTGCCGGGCCATGTTGCCGTCGACCAGGTCGGAGAAGACGAAGATCGTGATGACGATCGTGCCCCAGAAGAACTCCCCCATCGGGAAGAAGACCAGCGCACCTGCCACCACCCCGGCCGTACCGATCAGAGTGACCGCGTCGGGGCTCACGCCGAGGCGGAGCAGCAGTGCGGCGAACGGTGTGAGGACACGCGTAAAAAATGCACGCGCGTACTTGTTCAGCATGGCCTTCCCGAGGGTCGGTGGGCCGAGCGGCCCCTACGGCCACCGGCTGGCCCATCGTAGTCACGCCCGCCGCGCTCCACCTTCCGGGCACCCGGCCGCGCGCCGGGGAGCGTGCCTTGGATGGACGCGTACGGCTCCGAGTGGAAAGCTCGAATTACCGCGGGCGTCGTCGAGGCCGCCGCGGCGGCTCCCCACGCCCGGACCTTTCCCTCCGCCACATCGCGTCGGTATTTCCTCCGCTCCGCGCCATCAGCCGGGAGGTACGCATCATGGGCGACAAAGCACGCACACACACCGGGGCCGCCGGCAGGGCGACGACGGCCGACCGGCCCTCGTCCGTACGGAACGTGGTGCTGGTCGGCCCCAGCGGCTCGGGCAAGACCACGCTCGTCGAGGCCCTCGCGCAGGCGGCGGGCGCGGTCAACCGGGCGGGCCGGGTCGAGGACGGCGCCACCGTCTCCGACTACGACGAGATCGAACACCGCAAGCAGCGCTCCGTACAGCTCTCGCTGGTCCCCGTCGAGTGGGGCGGCTACCAGATCAATCTGCTGGACACCCCCGGGTACGCCGATTTCGTCGGGGAGCTGCGGGCCGGTCTGCGGGCGGCGGACGCGGCCCTCTTCGTCGTCTCGGCGGCCCAGGAGGCGGAGGCGGTGGCGGGCCCCGCCCGTGCCGTGTGGGAGGAGTGCGCCGCCGTCGGGATGCCGCGCGCCATCGTCGTCACCCACCTCGACACGGCGCGCACCCCGTTCGACGCGATGACCCGGGTGTGCGCGGAGATCTTCGGCGGCGGCGACCCCGACGCGGTGCTCCCGCTCTACCTGCCCGTCCACGGGCCCGAGGGCGCCGACGGGCATGCCCCGCTGACCGGGCTGACCGGGCTCCTCACCGAACGGCTCCTGGACTACTCCTCGGGCGAGCGCCGTGAGCGGCCGCCCGACCCGGCCCGGCGCGACGCGCTGCGGGAGGCCCGCGGCCGGCTCATCGAGGGGATCATCGCCGAGAGCGAGGACGAGACCCTGATGGACCGCTACCTCGGCGGGTCCGGGGTGGACGTCGCCACGCTCCTCGATGACCTGGAGCGCGCCGTGGCCCGGGGCGGCTTCCACCCCGTCCTCGCCGCGGCCCCGGCCGCCGACGGGGCGCGCCAGGGCGTCGGCACCGTCGAGCTGCTGGAACTGATCACCGGCGGCCTCCCGACCCCGCTGGAGCGCCCGCTCCCCCAGGTCACCCCGCTGCACGGGGCGTCCCGGCCGGTCCTGACCTGCGATCCGGACGGGCCGCTGGTCGCCGAGGTCGTCAAGACGGCCACCGACCCGTACGTCGGCCGGATGTCGCTCGTCCGCGTCTTCTCCGGCACCCTTCGCGCCGACGAGACCGTCCATGTCTTCGGCCGCGGTCTCACCGACCCCGGGCACACGCCGCGCCCCTTCCACGAGACGGAGGTACGTGTCGGCGCCCTCTCCGCACCCTTCGGCAAGCAGCAGCGTCCCCGGGCCGCGTGCGTCGCGGGCGATCTGACCGGGGTCGCCAGGCTCGGCGGCGCGGAGACCGGGGACACCCTGTCCGACCAGGGCCTGCCACTGCTGATGGACCCCTGGGCCATGCCGGACCCGTTGCTGCCGCTCGCCGTCGAGGCGCACGGCAAGGCGGATGAGGACAAGCTGTCCCAGGGGCTCGCCCGGCTGGTCGCCGAGGACCCGACCATGCGCCTCGAACAGAACCGGGACACCCGCCAGGTGGTCCTGTGGTGTCTCGGCGAGGCCCACCAGGACGTGGCGCTGGACCGGCTGCGCAGCCGCTTCGGCGTCCAGGTGGACGCGGTACCTCACCAGGTCGCGCTCCGGGAGACCTTCGCCTCGCCGTCGACCGGACGCGGTCGCCATGTGAAGCAGTCCGGCGGCCATGGCCAGTTCGCCATCTGCGAGATCGACGTGGAGCCGCTGCCCGCGGGCTCGGGCATCGAGTTCGTGAACCGGGTGGTCGGCGGCGCGGTGCCCCGTCCGTTCGTCCTGTCCGTCGAGAAGGGGGTGCGCGCCCAGGCCGCCCGCGGGGTGGCGACCGGCCACCCGCTCGTCGACGTACGGATCACGCTGCGGGACGGCAAGGCCCACTCGGTGGACTCCTCCGACGCCGCCTTCCAGACCGCGGGGGCGCTGGCACTGCGCGAGGCGGCCGCCCAGGCCCGTGTCCAGCTGCTCGAACCGGTCGCCGAGGTCACGGTCCTGGTCCCGGACGACTACGTGGGGCCGGTGCTGAGCGACCTCTCCGGGCGGCGCGGCCGGGTGGTCGGCACCGAGCAGTCCGGCCCGGACCGCACGCTGGTACGGGCCGAGGTGCCTGAGCTGGAGATCGACCGGTACGCGGTCGATCTGCGGGCCCTCACCCATGGCGCCGGCCGCTTCGACCGGGTGTACGCCCGGCACGAACCCATGCCCGCGCATCTCGCCGAACGCGTCCAGGAGCGCCGGGAGAACGACCCGGGCGAGCCCTGATCAGCTGTGCCGCCCGCCTTTGCCCGCAGGGCGGGCGGCGTAGCGTTCCGGACGATACGCTGTGGTCCCAGCTCAGAAAGTGTGCCGAGCACGGCAGTTGGGAAACAGCCGCAGGAGCAGTTCCTCGGCGGCGAGTGGGGGCGACAGTGGCCAGCGACGGATTCGATTTCTCTCCCGGAGCGCAGATCCCGCTCCAGGGGTCGGGCGGGCAGGCAGTGGTGACGAATGCCCTCGCCTCGGCGGCGTACCGGGACAGTCCGGTGGAAAAAATCCTGGACGCCAACAACGAGTGGCACAAGTCCGAAGTCAAGGTGGGCCGTTCCAAGTTCCTCAAGTCCGACTACTTCAAGCCGAATCTCGGTGAGGCGTTCTCCCGTGCCGTCCAGGAGCGGATGCTGGGCGGCGCCCGCAAGGCCCTCATCCAGTCCTTCGGCACCGATCCGCAGACCGTCGTCGAGCACTGTCTGTCGGCGTCCCGTCTCCGCAAGCGCCGCGACACCAAACTGACCGTCATCACCGCCGTGTTCGGCTTTCTCTTCCTGCCCGGCATGCTGCTGTGGGTCATCGCGTTCCGGCTGCGCGACCACCTCGCCAAGACCAAGGACAAGGCCCTGTCCGCGCTGGGCAACGCGTTGTTCCCGGTCATCGGGATCGTGGCGCTGATCGCTGCGGTCAACGTCGAGCTCACCGGATTCCTGGCGATCTACGTCCTGCTGGCGATCGTGTCCCCGGTCGTCGGCTGGTTCCTCGCCAAGCAGATCGCCGAGGCCTCCGCCAAGGACATGCGGGCCCGCTGGGAGGGGCTGCTCTCGGGCGGCGGCGTCACCGCCAAGATCCCCGAGGCGGTGCCGAAGAACCCCAGCGAGACCTCCCGCGAGGCGCTCCGCCAGGGCCTGCAGAAGCTCTCCGCCGAGCAGCAGTCCAACTCGGTCTTCTACGCGGGCCCCAAGGGCATCCTCGGCATGGGAACCCGCTGGGGCAGCTGGCAGCTGGCCGAGGAGCTCGTCTCCAAGGAGCCCGGCAAGGAGTTCCACCAGTTCCGCAGCTGGGACGTGGTCCGGGCGATCCACGACCAGCTCAAGATGCTGGAGCGCGGCCCGCTGAACACCGGGGGGTTCCCCACCCCGTCGGTCACCCACTGGATCGTGTCCCCCGTCGGCGAGAACGCGGACTCGGTCTCCCGCCCGGCGGGCGAGGACGTCGCCACCTTCCAGGTCAAGCCGCACGAGATACAGCGGATCTGCAACCACCAGCAGTTCGGCGGCGGTGACCGGCACTATCTGGGCGTCCAGTTCGTCCTCTGGGACGGCCAGTTGATCATCACCATGATGATCACGGTCACGGTGCTCCACGAGACGCTGCGCATCGAGGTGGCCGGACACGCGCTCGGCCCGGTCCACTCGCTCTTCACCAGCAAGCCCTCGGCCCCGACCAAGACGGTCAACAAGACCGTGCGGTTCTGGGAGACCCGGGACATCAAGCTCCCGCTGGTGGAGTCCAGCGAGGTCGTCCGCCTCGCTCTGCGTGCCCCGTTCACCTGGTACCCGCCGCTGCTGGACTACCTGGGCGGGAAGATCGCCCTGCCCGAGCCCTTCGGTCTGCGCCACGCCTGGGCGGACCAGCCGTGGCGCCACCGCTTCATGGCGGACGACGCGATGCGCGCCGCGACGCCCGTGCTGCGCGCCGTGCACAACGCGGCCCTGCGCGTCCTCGCGGAGAACGGCGTCGACACCGAGCGCTTCAACAACCGCTCGATGGTGCTGAGCGGGGCGGTGCAGGACCCGAGCCCGCGCAAGGCCGATCTGTACGACGCGTAGCCGCCGGCCCCGTCCGTACACAGCACAAGCCCCGAAGGCCGCCCCCACGCCCATGCGCGGGGGCGGCCTTCGGGGCTTCCGGTCCCGGGCGGGTCCGGTCAGCTGGCCGGCCAGGCGTCGGCCAGCATCTTGCGGGTGTCGGCGAGCAGCTGCGGCAGCACCTTCGTGTGCCCGACGACGGGCATGAAGTTGGTGTCCCCGCCCCAGCGCGGCACCAGGTGCTGGTGCAGATGGGCCGCGATGCCCGCGCCCGCCACCGCGCCCTGGTTCATGCCGATGTTGAATCCGTGCGCCCCGGAGGCCGCGCGCAGCGCCACCATGGCGCGCTTGGTGAAGTCGGCCAGCTCCAGGGTCTCCGGGCCGTCCAGCTCCGTGTAGTCGGCCACGTGCCGGTACGGCACCACCATCAGGTGACCGCCGTTGTACGGGTACAGGTTCAGCACGGCGTAGACGTACGTACCGCGGGCCACGACGAGCCCGTCCTCGTCCGAATTCGACGGGATGCCGCAGAACGGACAGCCGTCGCCCGCTTCCGGGCCGGTCGGCTTGTTCTCCCCCTGGATGTACGCCATCCGGTGGGGCGTCCACAGGCGCTGGAACGCGTCGGGCGTCCCCACTCCGATCTGCTGTTCCGGCTCACTCGTCATGCGGATCAGCATATTGCTTCGCTCCCGGGGTGCGTGTCGTCGGGGGCACACCCGTCGGCGTACGGCGATGCTGAGCCGATGAGCGCCCCGTCCGCCGACTCCGCCCCGCCCCGCCTCCGGCGCTGGGAGCAGCGCACCGAGGTGCCGCTCTTCGGCATCTCGCTGCTCTTCCTGCTCGGCTACGCGATCCACGTCCTGGCCCCCGAGGACCTGCGGCTCGTACGGGATCTCGGCCTCGGCCTGGTCGGCGCGGGCTGGCTGGTCTTCGCCGCGGACTACGCCGTACGGCTCCGGCTCAGCGGGCTTCGCCACCGTTTCGTCCGGGTGCACTGGCTGGACACCGTGGTACTGCTGCTTCCGCTGCTGCGGCCGCTGCGCCTGATCCACATCTACACCGTGGTCCAGCAGGGCCGGGAGCAGCCGCGCCTGAGCCTGTACGCCCGGGTGATCAGCTACGCGGGGGCGGCGGCCCTGCTGCTCGGGTTCACTGCGGCGCTGACCGTCTACCAGCTGGAGCACCAGGCACCGGAGAGCTCGATCCACACCTTCGGCGACGCCGTGTGGTGGGCGTGCGAGACGCTGACGACCGTGGGGTACGGGGACGCGGTGCCGGTCACGGCGGGCGGCCGGGTCGTGGCGTCGGGGCTGATGGTCTGCGGTCTGGCGCTGCTGGGCGCGGTGACGGGTTCGTTCTCGTCGTGGCTGATGCAGGTCTTCCGGCGGGAGGACGAGACGAGGCCCCCGGAGGGCGGGTAGCGCTCCGGGGGCCTCATGCCACGTATCGGTCAGACCTGGACGCGGTCCTCCACGGCCTTGCGGATCTTGGCGATGGCGTCCTCGACCGGGACGCCGTTCTCCTGCGATCCGTCGCGGTAGCGGAAGGAGACGGCGCCGTTGGCCAGGTCCTCGTCGCCCGCGATGATCATGAAGGGCACCTTGGCCTTCTGCTGGTTGCGGATCTTCTTCTGCATCCGGTCGGAGGAGGCGTCCACCTCGACCCGCAGCCCCAGCTTGCGGGCCTTGGCCGCGAACTCCTGGAGGTACGGGACGTGCGCGTCACCGATCGGGATGCCGACCGCCTGGACCGGAGCCAGCCAGACCGGGAAGGCGCCCGCGTAGTGCTCCAGGAGCACCGCGAAGAAGCGCTCGATGGAACCGAACAGGGCGCGGTGGATCATGACCGGGCGCTGCTTGGTGCCGTCCGGGCCGGTGTACTCCAGGTCGAAGCGCTCGGGGAGGTTGAAGTCGAGCTGCACGGTCGACATCTGCCAGGTACGGCCGATGGCGTCCTTGCACTGCACCGAGATCTTCGGGCCGTAGAACGCGGCGCCACCCGGGTCCGGGACCAGCGGCAGACCCTGCTTCTCGGCGACCTGGCGCAGCGTCTCGGTGGCCTCCTCCCAGATCTCGTCGGAGCCGACGAACTTCTCCGGGTCCTTGGTGGAGAGCTCCAGGTAGAAGTCGGTCAGACCGTAGTCGCGGAGCAGGTTCAGGACGAAGGTGAGCGTCCGGTCGAGCTCCTCGGCCATCTGCTCCTTGGTGCAGTAGATGTGCGCGTCGTCCTGCGTGAAGCCGCGCGAGCGGGTCAGGCCGTGCACCACGCCGGACTTCTCGTACCGGTAGACCGTGCCGAACTCGAAGAGGCGCAGCGGGAGTTCGCGGTAGGAACGGCCGCGCGCGTCGAAGATCAGGTTGTGCATCGGGCAGTTCATCGGCTTGAGGTAGTAGTCCACCCCGTCGTCGAGCTGCATGGGGGGGTACATGCCGTCGGCGTACCAGTCCAGGTGGCCGGACTTCTCGAAGAGCTTGCCCTTGGTGGCGTGCGGGGAGTAGACGAACTCGTAGCCCTCCTCCTCGTGACGGCGGCGCGAGTAGTCCTCCATGGCGCGGCGGATGATGCCGCCCTTGGGGTGGAAGACCGCGAGGCCGGGGCCGATCTCGTCGGGGAAGGAGAAGAGGTCCAGTTCGTTGCCGAGCTTGCGGTGGTCGCGCTTGGCGGCCTCCTCCAGGAACTCCAGGTGCGCCTTCAGCTCTTCCTTGGTGGGCCAGGCGGTGCCGTAGATGCGCTGGAGCATCGGGTTCTTCTCGCTGCCCCGCCAGTACGCCGCGGCGTTGCGCATCAGCTTGAACGCCGGGATGAACCGGGTGGTCGGCAGGTGCGGGCCCCGGCAGAGGTCCTTCCAGCACAGGTCGCCGGTCTTCGGGTCGAGGTTGTCGTAGATGGTCAGCTCGCCGCCGCCCACCTCGACGTCCGCGCCGTCGTCCGAGGACGCGGAGCCCTTGATCCCGATGAGCTCCAGCTTGTACGGCTCGGCGGCCAGCTCCTCGCGGGCGTCCTCGTCGGTCACGACCCGGCGGGAGAAGCGCTGGCCGCGCTTCTGGACCTCCTGCATCTTCTTCTCGATGGCCTTGAGGTCCTCGGGCGTGAACGGCTTCTCGACGTCGAAGTCGTAGTAGAAGCCGTCCTTGACCGGCGGGCCGATGCCCAGCTTGGCCTCGGGGAAGAGCTGCTGCACGGCCTGTGCCATCACATGGGCGGTGGAGTGCCGCAGGATGTTCAGGCCGTCCTCGGAGGAGATCTCGACGGGCTCGATGACCTCGCCGTCGGCGACGGCGTACGCGAGGTCCTTCAGCTCGCCGGCGACCCGGGCGGCGACGACGGTGCGCTCGCCGGTGAAGAGCTCGGCTGCCGTAGTGCCCGTCGTCACCACGCGCTCTTCCCGCTCGGAATCGCGTTGGATGGTCACACGGACGTCTGACACCGGTCTCTCCTGACTCAGGGGGCGCACCCGCATTCCTCTAGCGCGTGCCAGAGGAATCGTACCGAGCCGACGGCCTCCCGTGCGAAATGGGCCGGGACTGCCGGGCCCCGGTCCTCATTCGCCGGTGCACGCCTCCTCGAAGCAGTCGAGGTTCTCGTGGAGGGACTTCATCAGCCGGTCGCGTTCGGCGTCGTCGACGCGGACGGGCACGACCTTCGCGGTGCGGGTCAGCCGCCGGAAGCCGTCGTGGCTCTCCAGCCTGCCCTCCACCCGGATCGGCAGCCCCACCAGGTGGGCGTGGCCCGCGATCCGGTACGCCTCCTCGTCCAGCTCCAGCCGTACGTGGGGCACCTCGGCGCCCGCCAGTACCCGTAGCCGCACGGTCCCGGGGCCGCCCGGAGCCGCCCGGCGCAGCCGGACGACGGCGCCGGTGACGCGTACGGTCTCGGGCGGCTCGTCCCTGAGGTAGCGGGCGCCCGCCCGGCGCAGCGCGGGCAGGTCGCCCGGGGAGAACTCGACCGGCTCGGGGCGGGCCGGGCAGCCCTCGGGGGGTCCGGCGGCGGGCGCCCAGTCCAGGGCGATGCCCGCCCCCTCCGAGCCCCGGACGAGCGCGACGAGGGCCTGGGTCAGTTCCCGGCTGACCCCGGCCGCGACGGCCGTGTCGAAGGCTTCGAAGCCGCCGGTGGCGCGCTGGTAGTCGACGGCCTCACGGGTGGCGTGCAGGGCCCGGTGGAGCCGTACGGCGACGGCCCGCCCGGAGGCGACCGGGACGAAGGCGGCGAGCTCACGGCCGCCCGGCGCGGGTTCGACCAGGACGCCGTCGAGCGCCGCACGCGCCCGGCGGCGGTGGCGGGCGCCGTGGTAGCCGGCGGTGGAGCGTACGGCGAGGGCTCCGGCGAGCAGGATCTGGCGGGCGGCGGTGTGCGTCCGTTCCGCGCCGGTCCAGGCCGTCGCGCCCGTGACCGGTCCGGGGGCCTCGCGCCACCAGCGGATCTCGTCGCTGGGCACGGCGAGGGAGAGCAGGATCTCGCGGGCGGAGGGCAGTGCGCTGCGGGCCAGCGCGGTGAGCGCCTCGGCGAGGAGGTCCTCGCTGTCGGGAAAGGCTGTGGTGTCGGGGACCAGGAGGCTCGCCGCGCCCCCCGCGGGCCCCGGCGCCGTCCAGCGGCTGTAGCGTCCGGGGACGCCGCCTCGGCGCAGCCAGCCGTGCCGGTCGAGCAGGGTGCCCAGGACCGCGGGATCGGCCCCGGCCGGGTCGGGGATGTCCCCGGGCGGCCGGGGGGTGGCGGGCCGCGGTCCCCCGGGGCCGCCGGAGCGCCGTCGGCCGGCCGACGGGGGCGCGGCACGGTTCTCGTCCATCGGCCGGTGCATCAGGGCCTCCCTCCCGCCCCTACGCGGGTCATGATCTCGCAGAGTGCCCGGTCGTCGAAGATCCGCGCGGTCGGGATGCGCACGGTGGTCCGCTGCCGCCCGGTCACCGGGTGACCGGCCAGATTGGTCCAGTAGCAGCAGTGCCGCAGGTCGAGCCGGTCGTGCCCGGCCCGCAGCCAGTCGTCCTGGCTGCGCGGCACGATCATCACGACGAGGATCTTGTGCACCGACACGGGGGTCCGGGCGAGCTTCACGAGATGGGCGTTGTCGAGTGTGAACGCGAACGTCGGTCCCGGCGGTCGCGGCGGGATCTGGTAGGTGCACTTGAGCTGCACCTTGATGGTCACTTCGTCGTCCACGGCGTGGCCGGGGGCGCCGTGGCTGACGTGCCAGTCGATGCCGTTGTCGGGGAAGGGCTGCGACAGGGAGCATCCCGCCGCTGCCGCGACCGCGTGCAGATAGCCCACCTGGAGCGTCTCCATGCAGGCGGTGGTGGCGAGTGTGCCGCGCAGCGGTTCGCTCCGCTGAGGCAGCAGCCCGCTCGGTTCGGGCTTCGCGAGCGCCATGGCTGCGGGTGCCTTCCGGGCTGTGGCGATCGGTTTCTCGGGACCTGGGTGACGGGCAACTCCCGTACCCCACACCTGTGTTGTCACCGCACCGGACGGACCGCAAACGGCGTATCAGGCAAAGGGCGCGGGTATCACCGAACCGGGCAGAGGAACAGCACCATCTGCCGTTCGGGCGCGAGGAGTTCGGGGATGACGCATTGGTACGAAGGACCACTGGCCGCTTTTGACACCGAGACGACGGGGGTCGACGTCGAGGGGGACCGGATCGTGTCGGCCGCCCTCGTCGTCCAGGACGCGGCGGGGAGCCGGATGCGCGTCTCCCGCTGGCTGGTCAATCCGGGGGTGCCGGTGCCCCCGGCGGCGACCGGGATCCACGGCCTGACCGACGAGCACCTCCAGCACAACGGGCGCTGGCCGGCGCCGGTGATGGAGGAGATCGCCCGTGCCCTGGCCGAGCACTGCGCGGCCGGGCGCCCCCTGGTCGTGATGAACGCCCCGTTCGACCTGACGCTGCTGGACCGCGAGCTGAAACGCCACCGCGCGTCCTCGCTCGGGGCCTATCTGCAGAACTCCCCGCTGTGCGTACTCGATCCGCATGTGCTGGACAAGCACCTGGACCGCTACCGCAAGGGCAGGCGCACCCTCACCGACCTCTGCGCGCTGTACCAGGTTTCCCTCGACGGCGCCCACGACGCCGAGGCCGACGCGACGGCCGCGCTGGACCTGGTGCGGGCGGTGGGGCGGCGGTTCTCGTCCAGGCTGGACCGGCTGACACCGGCGGAGCTGCACACCCTCCAGGCCGTCTGGTACGCGGCGCAGGCGCGCGGGCTGCAGGCATGGTTCGCGAAGAACGGGACGGCTGAGACGGTGGACCCGGCGTGGCCGCTGCGCCCGGCTCTCCCGGCGGCGGCGTGAGCGAGGGTCCGGGGCGGGTGTCCGGCTGATCGGTGCCGGACACGCGGAAGCCGGTCCGTCGATGCTGCTGACGGACCGGCTTCTCCCGGGGTGGGCGATACTGGGTTCGAACCAGTGACCTCTTCGGTGTGAACGAAGCGCTCTCCCACTGAGCTAATCGCCCGGGAACGGGTTGAACCATACAGGGCCCGGCGGGTCCGGTTCAAACTCCGCCCAGTCCGGCCACCAGCCCCCGGCGTCCCGCACGCATCATCAGGGCGTGGTTGGCCCGGAACACCGGCCGTCCGGGCACCGCCAGGAGCCGCATCAGCCGCCTGCGTACCTCGACCTCCTGCTCGTAGACGGCCCGGCTGCCGTCCCCGTGCGGGGTGACCGTCCACCGGGCCCAGCCGACCAGATCGCCGCCGAGCACGGCCTCCACCACGCGGGCCCGGGGATCGCGGCGGCTTTCGCGGACGGTGATGACGAGTTCGTACGGGAGGAAGGCGCGGATACGGGTGGATCCGGTGACCCCGTCGGCCGAGGCGACCTCGCGGAACTGCGGCCACCAGCGCGGGTACTCGTCGGCCCGTTCGAGAATCCGGTAGACGGTGTCGGGCGGTGCGGGCAGGTCCCAGGTACTCACGAAGCGGTAGTGGTTCCAGTCCATGACCCCAGTCTGCGCGTACTCAGCCGGGTAACTGAGTATCCGAGCGCATGTACGAGTCCGTGGACGCCGCCACACTCACGTTCATGGAACATGTGCCGCCGCCCGCCGAGGAATTGGCGCTCCTCGACCGTGAACTGGCCCGGCTCGACGCCCGCCGGTCACAGCTGCTGATCCGCCGCGACTGGCTGCTGAGCGTGCTGATGCCGCCCGCCACGCCTCCCATGCCGCCGCTGGCCGCGCGGTACGCCGCCCCGTTCGGGCCGCCCCCGCAGGCGCCGTTCACGGCCCCCGCCGCGGGCACCGCACCGGGCGGCGGCGCGCAGAACGTGCTGCTCACCCTCGGCGGTCTGCTGCTGGCCGTCGCGGCCATCGCGTTCACCCTGGTGAGCTGGGGGCACATGGGGATCGCCGGACGCTCGGCGGTGCTCTGTGCGGTGACGCTCGCGGCGCTCGCCGCTCCCGCCGTGCTGCTGCGCCGCGGGCTGTCGGCGACCGCGGAGTCGCTCGGCGCCCTGGCGTGCCTGCTGATGGTGCTCGACGCCTACGCGCTGCACCAGGTGGCGGTGCCGCAGGCCGGTGCCGCGGGTTTCGCCGCGGCCTCCTCGGCGGTGCTCGCGGCGCTGTGGGGCGGGTACGGACTGTGGCTCGGGCGGCTGCGGCTGCCGCTGCCCCTGGCGGTGGTGACCGCCCAGTTGCCGCTGGTGCTGTGGGCGTGGTCGGCGGGTGCGGACGCTTCGGGCTTCGGCTGGGCGCTGCTGGGGACGGCGGCTCTGGACTGCGCGCTCGCGGTGCGGGGCCGGGGCGTCGTGGTCCGGATGACGGCCTGTGCGGGCGCCTGGACCACGGGGCTGCTGGGGCTGCTGGTGGCACTGACGCAGTCGGTGGCGGCCCGTTCGGTGCCGGAAGCGATGAATCCGGCCGCGCTGCTGCTCGCCGGGGCGGCGATCGCCCTCTTCGGGGCGTGGCGCGCGCCCAGGGGCCTCGCCGTGGCGGGCGGTGCGCTGGCCGGACTGTGCGCGGTGGCCGCGGTGGGCGGAGTGCTCTGCGCGGGAATCGACCGGGGCTGGTCGGTGCCGGTCTATCTGCTGTGCGGCGCGGCGCTACTGGCCGCGCTGCGCGCGCCGCTGCCGCAGCCGGTCGGGCGGGGGCTGGGCTGGGCCGCCGCGGGGGTGGGCGCGGCGGCGGTGCTGGCCGCGGCTCCGCTGGCCGGGCTGTCGCTGCTGGGCCCGGTGTCGCGGCTGGCCCAGGTGTGGTCCGGGGCTCCCGAGGGCGGGGTCCGGGGCGCGCTGGGTGTGGCCGCTTCGGCGTGGACGGCGGCGGCCGCGGCCCCGGTGACACTGCTGCTGGGGGCCGCGCTGCTGGGGGCCGGGTACCGCTGGTGGGACCGGCTGGTGCGGGTGGCCGGGCCGGTGTTCCGGCCGGGCCCGGCCCTGCGGGGCACGGCGGGGGCCGTCGCCTCGGCCCTGTGCTGGGCGGGGCTCGTCTCGCTGCCCGCGGTGCTGGGGTTCTCGTACCCGGCGGCCGTGGCGGCGCAGTCGGTGCTGGCCGCCGTAGCGTTCGCGGCGGCGGTGGGATACCTGCGCCGGGGTGCGGGGTCGGCGGGGTGGACGGTGCTGGTGTGCGGGCTGGCCGGCGCGGTCAGCGTGGGCTTCCTGTCGCTCGCGCAGGAGTCCGCGACGTACCCGGTGTTCGCCATGCTGCTGGTGGTGCTCGGGGCGGTCGCGGTGCTGCTCGACGCCCCTGCGGACCGGGCGGTACACGCGCTGCGGGCCGCCCAGGCGGTGTCGGCGTGCGGGGCGGTGGTGTGCGCGACGGTGCTGGTCCGGGCGGCCGGGGCGTCGCTGGGGCTGGCCGGTCACCAAGCGGCGCCCCTGCTGCTGGCCGTGACCGCGGTGACGGTGCTGCTCGGGGCCCGGCTGCGGAACCGCCCGGTGGCCCCGGCGGTCGAGCTGGCCGGTGCCGTTCCGGCCGTACTGGCCGTGCTCATGGCCGTGCCGGACCGGCCGTTCCTGGCGCTGGTGCTGGCGCTGTGCGGGGTGCTGGCGGCGGGGACCGCGGTGCGGGCCGAACGGCGCCCGGCGGCCGGATACCTGGCGACGGCGCTGTTCGTCCTGGCGGCCTGGGTGCGGCTGACGGCCTCGGGGGTCTCCGCCCCGGAGGCGTACACCCTGCCGGTGACGGTGCCCGCCCTGGTAGTCGGTGTACTGCGGCGGCGCCGCGACCCGTCGGCCTCGTCGTGGACGGCGTACGGGGCGGGTCTCGCCGCGACGCTGGTCCCGAGCCTCGCGGCGGCCTGGTTCGACCCGGACTGGCCGCGCCCGCTGCTGCTCGGCGCGGCGGCGCTGGTGATCACCCTGGCGGGCGCCCGGCTGCGGCTCCAGGCCCTGCTGCTGCTCGGCGGCGCGGTACTGGCCCTGGACGCCGTGCACGAGCTGGCGCCGTATGTGGCCCAGGCCGTCGGCGCACTCCCCCGCTGGCTGCCGCTGGCCCTGGCCGGGGTGCTGCTGCTGGCGGTCGGAGCGACCTACGAGCAGCGGCTGCGCGACGCGCGGCGGCTTAAGGAGAGCGTGGGCCGAATGCGCTGACGGTGTGTCGTCCCGGGCGAGTGAGGAAGCCGTCACGGTGAACTCGCCCGGGAAATACAGCAGTTCGTGTACGCCCCGACCGCCGCGGAATTCCCGAATGGCCCGCGACCATTGCCCGCGGGGCTCCGGAACGGGCCCTTCCGGGAATTCCCGCTTCCCGGAAAGGCCCGCAGGACCGCACGACCGCGTGATCTTTGTGACGGCGCCGCACGAAATCCGAAGGACCGCGCGAACCAGGGAAACGCAGAGGGCCCGCGAGACTCTGTGGTCTCACGGGCCCTCTGTCCGGGTGGGCGATACTGGGTTCGAACCAGTGACCTCTTCGGTGTGAACGAAGCGCTCTCCCACTGAGCTAATCGCCCGGGTGCGGGTCAAACATTACCCCATGTCAGCGGCACCCCATGACCACCCTCGGGCTCACTCGTGGATCTTCCACGGCATCGTGATGCCGAACTTCCAGACGTAGATCCCCACCAGCACCGCGACGATCACCAGACCGAGGGTGGTCAGGATGATGTTGCGCCGCCTGACCTTGGGATCGAGCGCCCGCTGGGCGGCCTCGGTGACCTTGCGCCTGGTCCAGCGGAGCACGAGCTGCGCCCAGACGAACTCGGTCGCCCAGATCGCCATGCCGCCGAAGATCACCAGCCAGCCGGGCCCTGGCAGCGGCAACATGATGATGCCCGCCACGACCACGGCGAGCCCGACCACGAAGACGCCGACCTGCCAGCTCACGTGCAGCGCCCTGGAAGCCCGGATGAACCCGGGCGCCCGGGAGCCGAGCTCCCGCTCCTTGGTCACACCTTCCGTTTCCTCGACCTCTCCGGTCGCACCGGCCGTACCGTCCCCCGCGGCGGGAACGGGCGCCGTGGAATCGACACCGCCGTCCCGCACGTCACGCTCCGCATTCATGGGCCCAATCTACCGGAACGGCCTTCTTCACCGGAATGGCCGCATAACCAAAAGTTACACACCGCTGTACGAGCTACCTGCAGAGACACAAAAAGGGCAGAGGGGTTTACAACGCCACCGTAGGTGGCATGTCGATTTCGCCGACGTGCGAATCCCCGAGCGCACACTGAGCGAAAGGCCCTGGCGCTTATGAACACCACGGTCAGCTGCGAGCTGCACCTGCGCCTCGTTGTGTCGAGCGAGTCATCACTGCCTGTACCCGCGGGCCTGCGGTATGACACGGCCGATCCGTATGCCGTGCACGCCACCTTCCATACCGGAGCGGAGGAAACGGTCGAGTGGGTATTCGCCCGTGACCTCCTTGCCGAGGGGCTGCACCGGCCCACCGGCACCGGTGACGTCCGCGTCTGGCCATCCCGTAGTCACGGCCAAGGCGTCGTCTGCATCGCGCTGAGCTCCCCGGAGGGCGAAGCACTGCTCGAAGCCCCGGCGAGGGCCCTGGAGTCGTTCCTGAAGAGGACCGACGCCGCGGTACCGCCGGGCACCGAGCATCGCCACTTCGATCTCGACACGGAGCTCTCACACATCCTGGCCGAGAGCTGACCAGGCCGAGAACCGCGCGGCGCCGTCCGACTCGGGGAGACGGCGCCGCCCGGAAAACCGCATACGCCTGACACCGGCGCCGTCATCACGGAATCCACCGTGGCGACGGCGCCGGTGCTCGTCCGTGGCCGGTATCCGCCCCCGCACCGCGCACCGGACCTTTCGGGCCGCGGTACGCCACGGCGGAGCCAGTAGAGTCTGCCCGCATCGGCGGACACCCGCCCGCCGGAGGCAGGGAGCGTAAGCGTGCTGATCCCCCACGACACCCGGATCGCCCTCGACACGGTGGTCGAGCTGCTGAACACCGCGCCGGAGAGCGAGCCGCCGGCGAGCGGGCAGCCGGCGGCTCTACAGAGCGACGGCCTGGCCGATCTCGCGGCGCTGTACGACTTCGCCGGGCGCCACCGCATCAGCGGCGTGGGCGAGCTGGACGAGAAGGACCTGCGGGCCGTGCGGGAGGTCCGGACGCGCTTCGCGGAGATCTTCGCGACCGACGACACGAAGACCGCCGCCGCGCTCGTCAACGCGCTCGTCGCCGCCGCCGGGACGACGCCGCAGCTCAGCAATCACGACGGTTACGACTGGCATGTGCACTACTTCGCGCCCGACGCCTCGATCGCCGACCACTTCGCCGCCGACTGCGGCATGGCGCTCGCCTTCATCGTGGTGACGGGTGAGCTGGAGCGGCTGCGGCGGTGCGAGGCACCGGACTGCCGGTACGCCTTCGTCGATCTGTCCCGGAACCGCTCGCGCCGCTACTGCTCCAGCCGGACCTGCGGCAACCGTCTGCATGTGGCCGCGTACCGGGCACGCCGCAAGGAGGCGGCTGGCTGACCCCCCCCTCACAGCATGAACAGATCATGCACCGCGGCCATCAGCAGCAGGCTGCCGACGACCGCGAGGAAGATCATCAAAGGGGGCTGGGACAGCGCGAAGAGGCAACCGCGAGGCTCTTCGGCAGGGCTTGCGGGGACATCGCCCCGGGTGGTGTCGACCATCTCGGAACGATCATCACGTACTCCACACGCGCCGCTCGCCAATAAGCCTCCCCTCCAGGGGAGTTCACTCTTACCGGCCGGTCCGGATTCGCTCCGGCGTCCGATCGCCCGCCGTACGTTCGCCATGCGTTCGACCCGGCATTCCGCTTGCCTCCGTACTCAACTCCTTGGCACGGCAGGCGAGTAGTACGGACCACGGGGAAGCGACCGCTCAACAGCGCCCCATGCGGGCGGCGTTCGCCGCCCCGGACGACACGGGATCAGCGCGGCACCGAGCTGGAGGACCGCACCACCAGCTCCGGCCGGAGCACCACGCTGCGGTGCTCATGACCGCCGCCCCCGCCGTACGCCTCCTCCAGAAGCAGTTCCGCGGCCATCCGGCCCATCACGGCCGCGGGCCTGCGGACGGAGGTGAGCGGTACGGCAGCGGCCGCGGCGAACTCGATGTCGTCGTAGCCCACGAGGGCGATGTCCCCCGGCACCCGGACGCCCGCCGCGTACAGGGTCTGGAGCACACCCAGGGCGAGCAGGTCGTTGGCGCAGAACACCGCGGTCGGCCGGGGCACCAGGCCCAGCAGCCGGGCCCCGGCGTCCCGGCCCGCCGCCACGTCCAGGCGGTCGGACGGGATCTCCGTCAGCGCCCCGGGCGGCAGTCCCGCGTCGGCGAGCGCCGCCAGGGCCCCCCTGCGCCGGTCCCTGATCTGGTGGAGACCGTCCGGCCCGCTGACGTACGCCACCGAGCGGTGACCGGCCGCGAGCAGATGGCCCACGGCCAGCGCGCCGCCGCGGACATCGTCGACGGAGACGGCGCAGGTCCCCGGGCCACCCGCCACCCGGTCCACGAGCACGAAGGGAATCCGGTGGCGGCCGAAGGCCTCCAGGTTCCGGCCACTCGCGTCGGCCGGGGTGATCAGGACTCCGCGCACCCGCTGCTCCGCGAAGAGCCCGAGATATTCGGCCTCCTCCGCCGGACTCTGGTCGCTGTTGCAGACCATGACGCCGAGACCGGCCCGCCGGGCCGCGCGCTCGGCCCCCCGGGCCACGTCCACGAAGAACGGGTTGCCCATGTCGAGGACGAGCAGCGCCATGATCCGGCTACGGCCCGCTCGGAGCTGCCGCGCCGACTCGCTGCGCACGTAACCCAGTTCCTCGATCGCGGCGAGCACCCGGGCGCGGGTCCGCGGCAGCACCGCCTCGGGGCGGTTGATCACATTGGAGACGGTGCCCACGGAGACCCCGGCCCGCCGGGCCACATCCTTGATCCCTGCCACGCGCGCCACTCGCCTGCCCCACTGCCGCCCTGGCCGCCCCCGGTCCGCGGCGTGCCCTCATCGTACGGACGGCGTTGTGGCGGCGGGCCCCGGGAGCCCCGTGGAGAGCGGTGGTCAGATGCCGTGCTTCTTGAGGATGGCCTCGATGTCGCTGAAGTCCTCGCCCGGGTCGGCGGACCGCTTCCGGGCCGCCTCCGGCAGGGGCCGCGGGGCACCCGCGCCCAGGGACGGCGCCGAGGCCCCGGGAGCGACGGCCCCGCCCCGCTCCGCTCGCGCGGCCGCCCGGCGCTCCTTGCGGGTGCCGCCGCGCCGCTCGATCGCCCGGGTCGTCATGAACAGCAGCCAGGCCACCCCCAGCAGCCCGAACCCGAGCCAGACGCTCGGCTTGAAGGCGATCCCCGCGACCCAGTCCACGATCCCGGTCAGCACCAGCGCGATCGGGACGAGGGAGTAGGCGGCGATCCTGGTCGCGGTGAGGAACCGCTTCCGCCAGGCGGTGACGGCGGCGATGCCCAGGCCCGCCGCGGACACCGCGGAGCAGATGGTCTCGGCAAGCATCAGTGCCTCCAGGCGCAGGGGAAACGTCCCTTCCATCCTGCACCGGCGACCGGCACGGTGGCCACGATCGACAGACGCATCAGGGACATCTCAGGGCCGGGATCCTCCCCAGGTGCCGATGACGGCACCACGTCCGCAGGAGCGGGAGCGGCGGGACGGGTGCCGGTGGGACGGCTCGCGCGGGCCCTGGGAGACTGGCCGTATGAGCGATTCCACCCCCGCGTCCCCGGTCGTCCTCGACGTCTGGTGCGACCTCCAGTGCCCTGACTGTCACCGTGCCCTCACCGATGTGCACGCCCTGCGGGCCCGGTACGGCGACCGGCTGGACGTACGGCTCCGGCACTTCCCACTGGAGAAGCACAAGCACGCCCACGCCGCGGCCCAGGCCGCCGAGGAGGCCGCCGCCCAGGGCCAGGACTGGGCGTACGTCGACGCCCTCCTCGCCCGCACCGCCGACCTCGGCCGCACCGGGGAACCGCTGCTGACCGAGGTGGCGGGGGAACTCGGCCTGGACGCCGAGGAGATGGACACCGCCCTGATCGACGGGCGCCACATGCTGATCGTCGACGCCGACCAGGCCGAGGGCAAGGCGATCGGCGTCACCGGCACCCCGACCTATGTGATCGGCGGTGAGCGGCTGGACGGCGGCAAGAGCCAGGAAGGGCTGCGCGAACGGATCGAGGAGATCGTCGGCCGGCTGCTCGCCGAACGGGGCTGAGCCCCCGCCCCTCAGAGGTCCTTGACCAGGTTGTACTGGGTCGTCCGGTATCCGAGCGACTCGTACAGCCGCAGTGCGGGCGTGTTGTCGGCGAACACGTGCAGGCCGAGGCGCCGGGCGCCCGCGGCCAGGGTGATGCGCTCCGCCTGGAGCATCAGGGCGCGCCCGTGGCCGCGGCCCCGGTGCTCCCGCGCCACCTCGACGTCGAACACATAGCCCGCCGTCTCGCCGTCTTCCTCCTGGTCGAGTGCCACCCACACGTGGCCGGTGGCCGTGCCGCCGTCAGTCAGGACGTGGATGCGGGTGCCCTCGGTGTCCAGGCCGTCCGGCAGGTTGCGGGCGTGGTCGGCCAGGGACTTGCGCATCGCCTCTTCGGCCGGGACGCCCCGGTCGATCCAGGACTGCGCGTACACGTCCACGCTGGTACGCCGCCAGATCTCGAACTCCGCGGCCGTCATCGGCCTGGCCGCGACCCCGTCGGGCAGCGCGGGCGCGGCCGGGCCGAGGTCCTTGGTCATGTTGCGGCTGCGTTCCGTGTAGCCGAGGGAGGCCGCCAGGCGCGCGGCACCCTCGTCGCCCTCCGGGACCGACAGCCGGACCCGGCCGCAGCCCCATCCGCGCAGTACCTCCTCTGCGGCGAGGGCCGCGATAGTGCCGCGGCCCCGGCGTCGGCTCGCCTCATCGATGGCCAGGGAGTGCAGTACTCCGGTGGACTCGCCGAACGCCGCGTCGGTGCTGATCTCGACGGAGCCGACGGGCCGCCCGTTGTCGCACACGTCGTAGCCGCGGTTCTTCGCACCGTCGGTGCCTTGCTGGATCGGCCCGGTCGGCCGGAGGGTCGTGGTCATCACAGATGTTCTATCCACTGCCCCCCGGCCCGTCACCCTCTTTTACGCGTGGGTTCCCGGCTCACGGGTCGAGGTGGTCCGCGGCCAGCTCGGCGAAGACCCGCATGGCCTTGGCGGTCACCGGGCCGGGCTCGCCGGGCAGCTCACGGCCGTCGATCCGGTGGACGGCCTGCACATCGCGCAGGGTGGAGGTGAGGAAGACCTCCTCGGCCCGCTCCAGGACGTCGAGGGGCAGTTCGGTCTCCCGGGCCCCCGTCCACTCGACGACCAGCGCGCGGGTGATCCCGGCGAGGCAGCCCGAGGCGACCGGCGGGGTGTGCAGCTGCCCGTCGAGGACGACGAAGACGTTGGAGCCCGTGCCCTCGCAGAGCTGGCCGACCGTGTTGGCGAAGAGCGCCTCCGAGGCCCCGTGCTCGCGGGCCCGCGCGAGGGCGACGACGTTCTCGGCGTACGAGGTGGTCTTGAGACCGGTGAGCGCGCCCCGTTCGTTGCGTACCCAGGGGACGGTGATCACGGAGGTGGTGTCGGGGCGGCGGGCCGTCTCGCCGAGCGCGACGACGAGGCTGGGGCCCGGGGCGCCGCGGTCGGAGCCGAGCGGGGCGGGCCCGCCGGTGTAGGTGATGCGCAGCCTGCCGAGCGGCATCGGGTTGGCCTCGACGACCTCGGCGCAGGCGCGGCGGACCGTGTCGAGGTCGGGCTCGGGCAGGCCGAGGCCGCGGGCCGAGCGGACCAGCCGGTCGAGGTGACGGGTGAGGGCGAAGGGCCTGCCGTCGACGGTCTTGACCGTTTCGAAGATCCCGTCGCCCACGGTCAGCCCGTGGTCGAGCACCGACACCCTGGCCTCCTCGGCGTCACACAGTGCGCCGTTGACCCACATCCTCATCACGTGGTCCTTCCGCTCGGTTCCCCGGCGCCCGACGCTACCGCGAGAAGCCGGGACGCCTTGAGTTCGGTCTCGTCCCATTCTCGTTCCGGGTCGGAACCCCAGGTGATACCGGCCCCGGTGCCGAAGCGGAGGACCGGCGCAGAACCGGTCCGGTCCACCCAGAAGGTCCGTATGCCCACCGCGAGCGACGCGGTTCCGCGGTCGGCGTCGACCCAGCCGATGCCGCCGCAGTAGGGGCCGCGCGGGGCGGTCTCCAGCTCCTCGATGATCCGCAGGGCGCTGGACTTGGGCGCCCCGGTGACCGAGCCGGGCGGGAACGCGGCGGCGAGCAGCCCGGACCAGCCGGCTCCTTCGGCCAGCTCGCCGCGCACGGTGGAGACGAGATGGACCAGGCCGGGGTGCTTCTCGACCACGCAGAGGTCCGGGACCGTGACCGATCCGGTGGCGCAGACCCGGCCCAGGTCGTTGCGGACCAGGTCGACGATCATCACGTTCTCCGCGTGGTCCTTCTCCAGCAGGTCGGCCTCGGTGCGGCCGGTCCCCTTGATCGGCCCCGACTCGACGGTCCGGCCGTCGCGGCGCAGGAAGAGTTCGGGAGAGGCGGTGGCGATCTCCACGCCGTGCCCGGGGAGCCGAATCGTTCCTGCGTACGGGGCGGGGTTGCCGCGGGCGAGCAGCGCGGTCAGCGCGTCCACGTCGGTCGCGGCCGGATCGGGCAGCGGCGCGCTCAGCACCCGGCAGAGGTTGGCCTGGTAGACCTCGCCCGCCGCGATGTACGCGCGGATCCGGCGTACGCCCTCGACGTACCCGGCGCGGTCCAGGGACGAGCTCCAGTCACCGGCCGCCGGGCCGCGCCAGGCCCCGGGCACTGGAGCCGGCACCGGCTGCTCGCGTACGGAGTCGAAGCGGGCGCAGAGGAGGCGGCCTTCGAAATCGGCCGACACGGCCCAGAAACCGGTCGAATCGAGGGCGGCGGGATCACTGGTCACGTCCCGGAGACCGGACGCGAGGAGGCCGCCGAAGCGGGCCATTGGAGCGAGGTCGTGCACGTCGTCGAGTCTAGGACGGCCCCCGGTGACCCGCGTCGGCGCGAGCGCACCTCAGCACGCTGCGCAAACGCGTTTTTGTACTGGCCCAGGAATCCGCTAGAGTTCAACACGTCGCCGGGACGCGCAAGCGGACCGGGAAAGACAAGCGGACGTAGCTCAGTTGGTAGAGCGCAACCTTGCCAAGGTTGAGGTCGCCAGTTCGAACCTGGTCGTCCGCTCGCAGAAAGTGGGGGATCCTCCCGACCCCCCACTCCTGGTGGAGTGGCCGAGAGGCGAGGCAACGGCCTGCAAAGCCGTCTACACGGGTTCAAATCCCGTCTCCACCTCCAAGGACGATTAGCTCAGCGGGAGAGCGCTTCCCTGACACGGAAGAGGTCACTGGTTCAATCCCAGTATCGTCCACTGGTCCGCAAGGATCCCCGCGCGATTAGCTCAGCGGGAGAGCGCTTCCCTGACACGGAAGAGGTCACTGGTTCAATCCCAGTATCGCGCACGCAGTACACGCAGGTTCACCCTGCGCGATTAGCTCAGCGGGAGAGCGCTTCCCTGACACGGAAGAGGTCACTGGTTCAATCCCAGTATCGCGCACCAGCGAAACCCCCGGTCGTTCCGACGACCGGGGGTTTTCCCGTGCTTGGCGCAGACCTACCGGTGTACCGGGACCGGGACGGAGCACGTCCGGGTCCGCGGTGAGGTGGTCACCGCGGACCGGTCCGTTCAGGACGAGAAGAGCATCCGGCCGAAACTCTTGTGGCGGTGGTGACCGCCGTGGTGGCCGCCGTACTGCGGGGCGCCCCAGGCGGGCTGCTGCGCCGGGTAGGCCTGCGGGGCGGGCGGTGCGGGCGGGGCCTGCTGCGTCCACTGCGCCTCGATGCGGGTGAGGGCCTCCAGCTCGCCGTAGTCGAGGAAGATCCCCCGGCAGCCGCTGCACTGCTCGATCTGTATGCCATTGCGGTTGTACGTGTGCATCTGCGCGTGGCACTTGGGACACTGCATGGTGGGGCTCACTCCTCGCCGTCGGGTCTCCGTCGGCGGGCGGCATGCCCGTCGGCGGTCGGTTCAGCCTACGACGAGTGCGGGGTGCCCAACTCGGGCGGGAGGGAAGCTATTCGGGCGCAGGTGTCGATCATCGCCTGCTCCACCTCGTCCGGAGCCCGGTCTTCCGCGGCGGACTTGGCGAGGGCCAGGGCCGCGGTCTGCACGGTCAGCGCACGGGCCGGTACGTCCAGCTCCGGCCAGGGGTCGCCCTCGGGGCGCACCGCGGGCCCGCCCGCCGCCCGGTAGGTGTCCAGGAAGCGGAGCCAGATGCCGGGCGGCAGGATTCCGGCGGCGTACCAGGCCGCGGGGCGGGCGAGGTCCCAGGCGGGGTCTCCGAGTCCGGCGTCGTCGATGTCGATGAGCCGCCAGGGGCCGTACGGGGCGGGGTGACGGACGAGCTGGCCGAGATGGAGGTCCCCGTGGCACAGGAACCGGGAGCGGTGCGGGGGCGGGGCGGCCCCGTCACGGGCCCAGTCCGGCAGCCGGTGCCAGGCGTCGAGCACCGGGGCGGTGGCCGGGTCGCCGGGCCGGGCGGCGCGCATCCGGGCCACGGCGAGCGCCGCCTTGGCGGGGCCGCGCATCGGCGGGAGGACGAGGGCGGGCGGGGCGGGGGTGCGGTGCAGTGCGGCCAGCAGCGCGGCCGCCTCCTCCCAGGGAGCGGCGTCGGGGTCGTCCGGGTCGACGGGTTCGCCGTGCGGCCACAGGGTGACGGGGCGGTCGTGGAGCGGGGCGGGCGGTGCGGTGGGCCGGGGGGTCAGGGGGGCGAGGAGGACCCCGGCGAGGCTCGGGTCGTTCGCGAGGGCCATCCGGCCGCGCAGCCCGGGGGCGTCCGTGCCGGGGGCGTGGGCCTTGGCGACGACGGGGCCGCTGCGGACCACGGTGCCGTCCGCGCGGTCGGCGAGGACGTGCGGGGGCGGGCAGGCGCAGGGCTCCCCGGGGCGCGCGTGGGCGGCCCGGTGGGCGAGAGCGCCGAGCGCGCGTATGACTGCGGTGGTCACGGTCTCCCCCGGTGGCGGACGGTGCGGGCGGGGCCCGGTCCGTACCGGCGCCCGCCGACGAGCGTACGCGCGCCGCGCCGCTGCCCGTACGGGCCCGGAAAGCGCGATGTCCGGTCAGCTCCCCAGCTGACCGGACACACGCTGCCGCCCGACGTACCCCCGTCCCCACGGGGTTGTTGGCCGGATGTCCCGGTCCGGACCGCTCTTCCGGACCCGGGGCGCCGCTCAGCGCCCCAGCATCACGCCCACGGACGACGCCTGTGTGACCACCGCATCCCAGCCGCCGAAGACGACCACGAGCAGGGCCGCCAGGGGAAGAACCATCGCCGTCGCCACCAGGGGGTGGCGCGTACCGGCCGGAGTGCGGCTGCCGAACGGGGCGTGCGCCCTGCGTCCCGCACGGATCGTGGTCCGCGTCGCCGTGTCCGCCATGGTTCCTCTCCTGACTCGTCGTGGAGCGGCGGACGTGTGACCTCGGGGGACGAGTGCTGCGCCCACCGCTCGATCTCAACAGTAGGGACGTGCGGCGGTGCGGGCGTCATGCCCGCGTACCGATTGCCGGGCCTCCCGGAGGATGAGCCCCCGTCCGTCGGCGTACTCCCCTGGGTGGAGACCGGTCCGCCCCGGCCCCGGGAGATCCCCGAGGGGGCGCGGCGAACTTCCCGGGGTGCCGGAGCCGTTGACCGGCGGTGCGGGCCCGGTGGCCGTGATGTCACTCACCCTTCGCCCTCCCGGGGCGCCGGGGGCCGGTCCCCTGGCCGCGGCGGGGGCCGCGCGGGACCGTGGCGGCGGAGGCCGGGGCCTCGTGTGGCGCGGTGACGGGACGGCGCCAACCGCCCTGCGCCGCAGCCTTCTTGGGGACGCGGCCCGCCGGGGGCCCGGCGCGGCGGTGCTCGTGCGCTCCGTCAGCGGCCGGGCCGCGTACCGACAATCGATCGGCCGGTGAGGGCGCGGCCTCTGAGCGCCCCGGGCGCCGGGTACGTAAGCTGTGCCTCGTCAGGCGGACCAGGCAGCGGGGATGGGCAGACATGGCGATGATGCGGCTCCGGCGCGAGGACCCGCGTGTCGTCGGCTCGTTCAGGCTGCACCGGCGGCTCGGGGCGGGCGGCATGGGCGTCGTCTACCTCGGTTCGGACCGGCGGGGCCAGCGGGTGGCGCTGAAGGTGATCCGCCCGGACCTGGCGGAGGACCAGGAGTTCCGTTCCCGTTTCGCGCGCGAGGTGTCCGCCGCCCGCCGGATCCGGGGCGGCTGTACGGCCCGTCTGGTGGCCGCGGATCTGGAGGCGGACCGACCGTGGTTCGCCACGCAGTACGTGCCGGGGCCCTCGCTGCACGACAAGGTGGCCGAGGAGGGTCCGCTGTCGGCGGCCGAGGTGGCCTCGATCGGGGCCGCGCTCTCGGAGGGCCTGGTGGCGGTGCACGAGGCGGGGGTGGTCCACCGCGACCTGAAGCCGTCGAACATCCTCCTCTCCCCCAAGGGCCCGCGGATCATCGACTTCGGGATCGCCTGGGCGACCGGGGCCTCCACCCTCACCCATGTCGGTACGGCGGTGGGTTCGCCGGGGTTCCTCGCGCCCGAGCAGGTGCGGGGCGCGGCCGTGACACCGGCGACCGACGTGTTCGCGCTGGGGGCCACGCTGGCGTACGCGGCCACCGCGGACTCGCCGTTCGGGCACGGCAGTTCCGAGGTGATGCTGTACCGCGTGGTGCATGAGGAGCCTCAGCTGCGCGATGTGCACGACGCGCTCGCACCGCTGGTGAGCGCCTGTCTGGCGAAGGATCCCGAGGAACGGCCGAGCACGCTGCAACTGTCCATGCGGCTCAAGGAGATCGCGGCGCGCGAGGCCCATGGGCTGCACGAGAGCCGGCCTCCTGCGCAGCGTTCGGCGCGGGAGCTGGAGCGGCCGACCGGCCGGCTCGACGGTCCGTACACCGAACAGCAGACACGGCGGGCGGCGCCGCCCTCGTCCCGTCCGCTGAAGCAGAAGCACGCGCAGCCGCAGGGCGGCCGGCCTGCCCCGTCGTCGCGGTCCGCCGCCTCCCGGACCGGCGGTTCGCGTCCCCCGCGGCAGCAGCCATCGCGCGAGACCACCCGGTCGGGCAGGCGCCCGCAGGGCACGAACGCGGCGAACGGCCGCCCCGGTACGCGGCCGGGAAACCGTCCCACGTCGGCGGGGCTGCGTCCGGCCAATCCGCGGCTGCTGCGGCAGCGGCTCTTCGTCTTCGTCGTGGTGACACTGCTGGTGGCGCTCGGTATCGCGGTGGCCCAGGGCTGCCAGGGGCCTGCCCGCGGGCTGGGTTCCGGTCATTCCGGCGGCGGGACGACGCACAGCGTCCTCGGGTAGACCTCCCGGGGCCGTTGCCCTGGCGTCAGCGGCAACCGTCCCGGCGGGTGTTCCTACCGGCCCAGCAGGCCGGCTCCGGCCTGGGCGAACTTCTCGTCGAGGTCGCCGGACGGGGCACCGGCCACGCCGATGCCCGCGATCGGGGCGCCCTTCGCGGTGACGGGGGCGCCGCCCGCGAGGAACAGGGTGCCCGGGATGTCCTTCAGCGTGGGGGCGTTCGCCAGGCGCTTGGCGAGCTCGGAGGTCGGGGCGTTCCAGGAGACGGCGGTGTACGCCTTCTTCACGGCCGACTCGTAGGCCTGCGGGCCCGCGCCGTCACCGCGCAGGGTCAGGATCGTGTTGCCGTCGCGGTCGACGACGGCGACCGAGACCCGCTGGTTCTCCTTCTCCGCCGCGTCGAGCGCCGCCTGGGCGGCCCTGGTCGCGGCGGCCAGGGTCAGGTGGGCGGAGCCGGTCACCTGCGTGCCCGCCGCCTCCGCCAGGGGCGCGGCGGCCGTGGAGGACCCTGCGTTGGCGTTGACCACGGCGAACGTCGCGAGGGCGACGGCCCCGGCCGCCGTGCCGCCGATGACGAGGCGCATCCGCTTCGAGGTCTTCCTGGCGTGCTTCACTGGGGTCGCTCCCGTGCTGGGTACGGGGCGCGGCTCCGTCCGCCCTGGGATTGCGGCGTCCGAACCCGCCGGCTGCTGCCGTCCCGTTCGGATCAAGCGTGCGGCCATGGGTGTCCCCGGCCCGTCGGCGGACCGGCTCCTCGTGGCGGGCGGGACGGCTGACTCCGGTGTCGGCCGATCGGCTGACCCCGGAGCGGGAGGTGTACGGCCCCGGGGGTCAGGAGGCGGAGGGCCGGGTGGCGTAGAAGGCGACGGCCGAGGCCGCGGCCACGTTGAGGGAGTCGACACCCGCGTCCATCGGGATGCGGACGTGCTCGTCGACCGCGGCGAGGGTGCCGGGGGCCAGGCCCGCTCCCTCGGTGCCGAAGACCAGCGCGAGCCGTTCGTCGTTGCGCGCCGCGAGCTGGTCGAGGGTGATCGCCCGTTCGCTCAGGCAGAGGGCGGCGAGCGTGAAGCCCGCGGAGCGCAGCACCTCCACGTCCTTGGGCCAGGAGTCCAGGCGGGTCCACGGCACCTGGAAGACGCCGCCCATCGAGACCTTGACGGACCGCCGGTAGAGGGGGTCGGCGCAGCGCGGGGTGAGGAGGACCGCGTCGATACCGAGAGCGGCGGCGTTACGGAAGGCGGCGCCCAGGTTGGCGTGGTCGACGATGTCCTCGAAGACGGCGACACGCCGGACCGTGCGGTCGCCGCCGTCGGCCGCCGTCAGCAGTGCGCCGGCGGTCGGCAGGGGCTTGCGCTGCATCGAGGCGAGGGCTCCGCGGTGGACGTGGTAGCCGGTGACCCGCTCGGCGAGCTCGGGGCTGACCGCGTACACCGGGGCCGGGACCTCGTCGATGACGTCCCGCATCAGGTCGATCCACTTCGCCGAGAGCAGCATCGAGCGCATCTCGTACCCGGCGTGTCCGGCCCGTCTGATCACCTTCTCGCCCTCGGCGATGAAGAGGCCCTCCGCGGGTTCCCGCCTGCGGCGGAGCTCGACGTCGGTGAGTCCGGTGTAGTCGCTCAGGCGGGGGTCGTCGGGGTCGTCGACGGTGATGAGATCAGCCACGGGTTCGATACTGCCTTGTCCGGTGTGCGGTGCCAACGGCTGGGGAGAAGTTCTGTTACCGCTGGTTACTCGGAGGGGGTGCGGGTGGTGCGCGGGGGCGCTATGCGGTGGGGAGCGGGGCGGCGCCGGTGCCGACCGCGACGACATCGCCGATGACGATGACGGCCGGGGGGCGGACGTCCTCGGCGGCGGCCCGTTCGGCCACGGTCGCGAGGGTCGCGTCGACGCGGCGCTGGGCGGCGGTGGTGCCTTCCTGGACCAGGGCGACCGGGGTGTCCGGGGACTTGCCGTGCTCGATCAGGGCCTTCGCGATGGCGCCGATCTTGTCGACGGCCATCAGCAGCACCAGGGTGCCGCGGAGCCGGGCGATCGCCGCCCAGTCGACCAGGGAACGCGCGTCGTCGGGGGCGACGTGTCCGCTGACGACGGTGAACTCGTGGGCGACCCCGCGGTGGGTGACGGGGATTCCGGCGGCGCCGGGCACGGAGATCGAGCTGGAGATGCCGGGGACGACGGTGCAGGCGATGCCCTCGGCGGCGAGCGCCTGGGCCTCTTCCATGCCCCGCCCGAAGACGAAGGGGTCACCGCCCTTGAGCCGTACGACGGCCTTGCCCGCCTTGGCGTGCTCGATGAGCGCCTGGTTGATCGCCTCCTGCGCCATGAAGCGGCCGTACGGGATCTTCGCCGCGTCGATCACCTCGACGTGCGGCGGCAGTTCGTCGAGGAGGTCGCGCGGGCCGAGCCGGTCTGCGATGACGACATCGGCCTCGGCGAGCAGGCGGCGGCCGCGCACGGTGATCAGGTCCGGGTCGCCGGGGCCGCCGCCGACCAGGGAGACGCCGGGCACGGGACGGGTGCGGTGGTGGGGAGCGGCGAGCGTGCCGTCGCGCAGTCCCTCGACGATGGCGTCGCGGACGGCCGCGGAGTGACGCGGGTCGCGGCCCTGGGCGTCGGTGGAGAGGACCGCGACGGTCACACCCTCGCTGCGGCCGGTGGCCGGGGTCCAGGCGGTGGCCACGTCAGCGTTGTCACTGCGTACGCACCAGGTGCGGGTACGTTCGGCCTCGGCCGACGCGGCGTTGTTGGCCGTGTCGTCGTCGGAGGCGACGAGCGCGTACCAGGTGTCGGCGAGGTCCCCGTCCTGGTAGCGGCGGCGCTCCCAGCGGATCTCCCCGGCGTCGGCCATCGCCTCGACGGACGGGGTCGCGGACGGCGATACGAGGGTGATGTCGGCGCCCGCCGCGATGAGTGCCGGGAGGCGGCGCTGTGCTACCTGGCCGCCGCCGATGACGACGACACGGCGCCCGGTCAGGCGGAGTCCGACGGGGTACGCGGGGTGATCGGCGTGCTCGGCCATGGCGGTGCGGACTCCTCGTGCGATGCGGGGTGCGGGCCGCTGCGACGGTGGAGCGGCGGTGACGTGCGGTTTTGTGGAGCGTGAGGCCACGATACGGGGTGGGCCGGGGGCGGGACCGGCCGGTGGAGCACGGGGGCGGGGCGGGCTCGCCCCGCCCCGTGGCGGTCCTCCGGCCCGGACCGGCCCCCGTGGGGGCACCGGTCCGGGCCGGGTACGGCCCCGCGTCACCTCCCGGTGCCGCCTCGCTACTTCTCGGTGACGCCCGCCGAGTCGAACGTCGCCACTTCGTGCATCGCCCGTGCGGCGCTCTGCACGATCGGCAGGGCCAGCAGCGCGCCGGTGCCCTCGCCGAGGCGGAGGTCGAGGTCGACCAGCGGGCGCAGGCCCAGCTTGTTGAGCGCGGCGACGTGGCCGGGCTCGGCGCTGCGGTGGCCCGCGATGCAGGCGGCCAGGGCCTCGGGGGCGATCGCCCGCGCGACCAGAGCCGCGGCGCCCGCGCTGACGCCGTCGAGAATGACGGGCGTACGGAGCGAGGCGCCGCCCAGCAGGAACCCGGCCATCGCCGCGTGCTCCAGACCGCCGACCGCCGCCAGCACGCCGACCGGGTCGGCCGGGTCGGGCTGGTGGAGTTCGAGGGCGCGGCGCACCACGTCCACCTTGCGGGCGTGCATCTCGTCGTTGATGCCCGTGCCGCGGCCGGTCACCTCGGCCGGGTCCACGCCGGTGTACACGCTGATGAGCGCGGCCGACGCGGTGGTGTTGGCGATGCCCATCTCACCTGTGAGCAGGCCCTTGTTGCCCGCCGCGACCAGGTCGCGGGCGGTCTCGATGCCGACCTCGATCGCCGCGAGCACCTCTTCACGGGTGAGGGCCGGGCCGGTGGTGAAGTCGGCCGTTCCCGCCCGGACCTTGCGGGGCAGCAGGCCGGGCGTCGCGGGCAGCTCCATCGCCACGCCGACGTCGACCACGCACACCTCGGCGCCGACCTGGGAGGCGAAGGCGTTGCAGACCGCGCCGCCGCCGAGGAAGTTGGCGACCATCTGGCCGGTGACCTCCTGCGGCCAGGCCGTGACGCCCTGGGCGTGCACCCCGTGGTCGCCCGCGAAGACCGCGACGGCGGCGGGCTCGGGGATCGGCGGCGGGCAGACCCGGGAGAGCCCGGACAGCTGCGCGGAGATGATCTCCAGCATGCCGAGCGCCCCGGCTGGCTTGGTCATCCGCTTCTGGCGCTCCCACGCCTCGCCGAGCGCCTTGGCGTCCAGCGGGCGGATGTTGGCGATGGTCTCCTGGAGCAGGTCGTGCGGCTCCTCGCCGGGCAGGGCGCGCCGTCCGTACGTCTCCTCGTGGACGACCCAGGACAGCGGGCGCCGCTTGGACCAGCCCGCCTGCATCAGCTCGGGCTCCTCGGGGAACTCGTCGACGTAACCGACGCACAGGTACGCGACGACTTCGAGGTGCTCGGGCAGGCCCAGGGCGCGGACCATCTCGCGCTCGTCGAAGAAGCTGACCCAGCCGACGCCGAGTCCTTCGGCGCGCGCGGCGAGCCAGAGGTTCTCGACGGCGAGCGCGGAGGAGTACGGGGCCATCTGCGGCTGGGTGTGCCGGCCGAGGGTGTGGCGGCCGCCGCGGGTGGGGTCGGCGGTGACGACGATGTTGACCGGGGTGTCGAGGATGGCCTCGATCTTCAGTTCCTTGAACTGCTTGGCCCGGCCCTTGGGCAGCGACTTGGCGTAGGCGTCACGCTGACGCTCGGCCAGTTCGTGCATGGAACGGCGGGTCTCCGCCGAGCGGATGACCACGAAGTCCCAGGGCTGGGAGTGGCCGACGCTGGGCGCGGTGTGCGCGGCTTCGAGGACGCGGAGCAGGACCTCGTGCGGGATGGGGTCGCTGCGGAAGCCGTTGCGGATGTCGCGGCGCTCGCGCATGACGCGGAGCACCGCTTCGCGCTCCGCGTCGTCGTAGCCGGGAGCGGGCGGAGCCGCGGGGACCTCGGGCTCGGGGTCCTGGGGCCGGGCTTCGGACTGTGCGGACTCGGGCGCGGGCTCGGTGGCGGGAGCCGCCTCCGGGGGCGCTGCGGCTTCCGCGGATTCCACGGCTTGCGCTGCCTCCGCGGCTTCCACTGCCTCTGCGGTTTCGGCGGCCCCGGCCGCTTCCGTGTCGTACGTGTCGGCCGCGGGGGCCGTGGCGTCCGGGGTCTCGATGGTCTCGGGGCCCTGCTCGGGCTCCGCCCCGGCGGCCACCGGTACCTCGGCAGCGGGCGCGGGGGCCGGTTCCGGGGCTTCGGCGGGCGCGGCCTCCGCCACGGGCTCGGTGACCGCGACGGGCTCGACGGCTTCCGCGGCCTCCGGCCGGTCGGCCCGTACGGGCTCCATGGCGAACGGCACACGCTCGGGCTCGGGTTCGGCCTCGGGCGCGGCCTCGGGCTCCGCCCCGGCGGTCGGCTCCGCGGCGGGCGTCGGGGCGGGCTGCGGAGCAGCGGGCACCGGGCCTTCCACCGGCACGAACTGGCCCGTGGGGACGGATTCGGCGGTCTCCTGCGGCGCCACGGCCTCCGCGGGAGCCTCGGCAGGCACCTCCACCGCCGCCCCGGCCGCCGTCTGCTCCGGCTGCGGCTCCACGGCGGAAGCGGCCTCGGCCGCGACGGTCTCGGCGGGCGTGACCTCGGCGGGCGTGACCTCGGCGGGCGTGACCTCGACGGGCGTGACTTCGGCGGGCCCTTCCTCGGCCGCCGCGGCCTCGGCGCCCGGAGCCTCGGCGTCCGGAGCTTCGGCGTCCGGCGGCACGGCCGGAGCGGGCTGCACCGGCTGCGGAGCCGGGGCCTGCTCCACGACGGGCTCGGCGGCGGGCGCGGCCACGGCCTCGGCGGCGGGCTGCGCAGCGGCCGGCACCGCTTCGGCAGCCGGTTCCGGCGCCGGTTCGGGAACGATCGTTTCCGCTTCCGCCGGAACGGCCTGCGCCTCCGGCTGCGCCACCGGGGCCTGGGCCCCCCACGGGCTGCCGCCCTGCGGCAGGACCTCGCCCAGCTGCGGGCCGGGCAGCGCTGAGGCGTCCTCGCCCGGCGCCTCGACGTACTCGGGGCCGGGGGCCTGCGCTACCGGGGGGGTCACCGGC
Source organism: Streptomyces sp. NPDC058195 (assembly GCF_042883525.1). Lineage (NCBI taxonomy): Bacteria > Bacillati > Actinomycetota > Actinomycetes > Kitasatosporales > Streptomycetaceae > Streptomyces > Streptomyces sp. NPDC058195. The sequence goes on along the minus strand of NZ_JBHVVM010000004.1, from coordinate 271,048 downwards.
GCCTGGGCGCGGGTTCGGGTGCGTGCCTGCGGGGCACCCGCGGGCCCCCGGTCGGCGAGCGAACGCACCACGCCGCCGGTCGGCGTACCGCCGTACGTCGGCGAGCCGTCGGCCGCGACCGGGCCACGGTGCAGCGGTCGGCGCACCGGCGCCTGCGGGGGGACCTGGGCCGCCGGGGCGGAGGCGGGGGCCGGCGACGGGACACGTACGCCCCCCAGGTCGACCGCACCGGAGTCCCGGCCACCGGACTCGTGGGTGCCCTGGCCGGTCGCGGGCAGCGGCTCGGCCACCGCCTGCTGGGCGGCGTACGCCTCCTCTGGCCGCGCCGGGACGGGCTCGGCCACCTGGACCTGGACGGGGCCCTGCGGCTGGGCGAGCGGCTCACCGGCCGGCTGGGCGTGGGGCTGCGCCGCGGGCGGGGCGTGGTGGGTGCCCTGCGCGGGAAGCGGCGTCTGGGCGGCGGCGCCCTCGGGGTACACCGGGGCCGGAACGGGCTGCGGGTCGCTCCAGCCGCCCTGGGGGCTGGGCATCAGAAGAACGTCGTCGTCCTCGACGGCATGCTCGGAGGGAGCAAGGTAGGCGTAGGCCTCCGGGGCGGCGACGCCCGGCTGCTCCGCCGTGCCCGCGTTCTCCGGCAGTCCCTCACCCGGGATCTGGCCGGTGTCACTCATGCGTACCCCTCGCCCATCGTCAGTCTTCTTCGGCCCTTCGCCCGGGACGCCCGAACACGGCGGGCCGGTGCTCGTCAACAAGAACGAGCGGGCTCGCCGCGCGGCACGAATCGGTCGCGGACATACTGCATTCTCGCGGCCGTTCGCCGCCGCGGCAGCCCATTTGGCCACGGCCCGCTGTGGACTGCGCCACTTCGCGCAGTCCCCGGTTCCGCCGTACCACAGCCGAGACCAAAACAGTCCCCTTTTCCGGACATTGACGAACGAAGCGACGAACGTCCGGGTGCGGTACAACAATCGGCCAGCCTACCTCGCGCGACACACCGCCCAGCTCATGGGGCGAGGCCGGAGCGCAGGCCCGAGAGGAGGAAGACGACCGAGCGTTCGCGCTCCGACCAGGCGGCCGTGTCGAGTTCGACGGACTGGAGCAGCGAGCAGCGGACGGTGTAGCCGTTCTCGGTGAGGGCGGCGCCGAGCGCCTCGGCCTCGTCGCGCGTCGAGGCGTGGGTCACGATCCGTTCCGGCCGCCGGTCGGTGACGGCGGTGACGACGGGCACCCCGCCGCCCCCGATCCGTACGATGTCGGGTTCCGGCAGGCGTTCCAGTACGTGGGGCGCCCGGCCCTGGACGACCTGGAGCTGTACTCCGTACGCCCGCGCCGCCGCCGCGGTCCGGGCGCAGGCCGCCGGGTCGCTGTCGACCGCCAGGACCGCCGCGCCGAAGCGCGCCGCCTCCACGGCCAGGGCCCCGCCGCCGGAGCCGATGTCCCAGAGGAGGTCGCCGGTGCGGGGGCCGAGGCGGGCCAGCTGGGCGGCGCGCAGCCCGGGGGCCCCGCCCTCGCCGCTGTCCGCACCGTCCGGGTACGCCTCGGCGGGCAGCGCCCAGCCGCGTACGCCGTGCGGGTGGTCGGGCTGAGGGCCGGTGATCCAGGCCCCTGCGGCCCGGGGTTCGGGGCCTGCGCCGATGACGATGACCACGTTGGGGTCGCGCCAGGCGTGGTCGGCGGCCTTGTCGGACGTGACGACGGTGACCTGTTCGCGGGCCGTGCCGAGCTCCTCGCAGATGACGAAGGTGCGGTGGACTCCTTCGAGGAGCAGGGCGAGTTCCGCGGGACCGGCGCCCGGCGAGGTGAGGACGGCGACCTTGTGGTGGGCGCGGCAGACGTTGACGGCGCGGCGCAGGGTGCGGGGGTGGGCGACGACCGTGCGGGCGTCCTCCCACGGCATGCCCGCGCGGGCGAACGCGGCGGCGACCGAGGAGACGGCCGGGACGACCTCGACCTCCAGTCCGTGCTCGGGGGCGCGGAGGGTGCGGACGACTCCGAAGTAGCCGGGATCTCCGTCGGCGAGCACCACGGCGCTGCCCCGGTGGCCCGCGATCCGGCGGGCGGCGAGGTCGATGGAGCCCAGGCGGATGCGTTCCGCGTTCGCCGGGACTTCGGGGAGTGCGAGGTGGTGGGCGGCTCCGGCGACGAGCGTGGCGGCCGAGAGGGCGGCCGCTGCCGCTTCCGTCAGGGGCGAGCCGTCCCAGCCGATCACGGTGACCCGATCGGCCATGTGTCGTCAGTCTCCTGGAGTCGTCGCAGGTGGGGGTGGTGGTGAGGGGCGGGCAGGGTGAGAGTACCCGGTCCGGGGCAGCAGAGGGCCTCACCCCCTTCGGGGGTCAGTTCCAGTCGTTGTAGCTGCCGTAGCCGCCCGCGTCGGCGAGCTGTTCGGCGACGCCTTCGAGGTCTTCGGGGAGCAGCCCCCAGACGATGAGGTCGGTCCTGATGTCGGTCCAGCCGCCGTCGGTGCCGTTGTCGGTCCGGCTCCGCGCTATGCGGGCGTTGCGCAGGACGCCCTCGCTGATGCACCCGAGCTTCTGGGCGACCTGCTGGGCGGCGGTGTTGTCGGCGGCGGTGCGCAGTTCGAGGCGTTCGAAGCCCTGGTCGCGGAAGAGCCACTGGGCCACCGCCAGCATGGATTCGGTGGCGTACCCCTCCCCACGGGCCCAGGGCGCGGTGATGTAGGAAGCCTCGGTCGCCAGGGTGCGCCAGTCGGTGCGGTGGAGCCGGACCGAGCCGACGAGCCGCTGGGTGAGGAATTCGGTGACGGCGAGGACGATGCCGTCGCCCGCGGTGCGCCGGGCGGGGGCGATCCTGCGGACCCAGCGTTCGGCGTCGACCCGGGTGTAGGGGTGGGGGGCGCCGGTCCAGGCGGTGACCATCTCGTCGTTCATCATCTCGATGTACGCGGGGAGGTCCACCATGTCGAAGGGGCGCAGCACCAACCGGTCCGTGCTGATGGAGATGTCCGGAAAGGTGGAAGTCATGCGCAGCTCCATGCTGAAGACCGTTAAAGGCACAGCATGCAGCATCGGCCCGCTGTCGCGCATGGTCGGGTCGGCACGCCGGAGCCCCGCGTCCCCCTGGTGGGGTGCGCGGGGCTCGTCGGGCAAGTGCGGTGCGGGGGTCAGGACTTGGCGGCGGCACCGAAGGCCGGGATGACCGAGCCCTGGTAGGTGTCCTCGATGAACTTCTTGACCTCGTCGGAGTGCAGGAGTTCCACGAGCTTCTGGACGCGGGCGTCCTTCTCGTCGCCCTTCTTCACCACGACGATGTTGGCGTACGGGTTGCCGTCGGCCTTCTCCAGCACCAGGGCGTCCTTGGAGGGCTTGAGGTCGGCCTCGATGGCGTAGTTGCCGTTGATGACGGCGGCGTCCACGTCGTTCAGGGCGCGGGGCACGGTGGCGGCCTCCAGCTCCTTGAACTCCAGGCCCTTCTTGTCGGTGATGTCGCTCAGCTTGGCGCTGGTGCCGACGCCGTCCTTGAGGGTGATGAGGCCGTTCTCGGCGAGGAGCTGGAGGGCACGGCCCTCGTTGGTGGTGTCGTTGGGAACGGCGATGGTCTGCCCGGCCTTGATGTCCTTGAGGTCCTTGACCTTGTGGGAGTAGAGGCCGAGGGGCTCCAGGTGGACGGTGCCGACGGAGACGAGGTGGGTGTTCTTCTTCGCGTTGAAGTCGTCGAGGTAGGGCTGGTGCTGGAAGAAGTTGGCGTCGACCTGGCCGGTCTCGGTGGCGGTGTTCGGCAGGACGTAGTCCGTGAACTCCTTGACCTCCAGCTTGAGCCCGGCCTTCTCCGCCAGGTTCTTCTGGACGAAGCCCAGGATGTCGGCGTGCGGCGCCGGGGACGCGGCGACGACGAGCGCCTTGGAGGGGTCGGCCTTGGCGCCGGTGCCGCTCTTGGCGCCCGGGTCCGAGGACGTGCCGCAGGCCGTCAGACCGAAGGCGATGGCGGCGGTGGCGGCGGCAGCCGCGGCGATCTTGATGTTCTTACGCACGAAAAGTGCCTCTTTCTGGTGGTGAGGGTGGTGCGCCCGGACAAGGAGTGCGGGCTTGTGAGCGGAGGAAAGGCTCAGGAGGTGCTGCGGCCCCGGCGGGCGAGCAGGCGTACGGCACCGTCACCGATCAGCTGGATCACGGTCACGATGACGATGAGCAGCGCGACGGTGACGAGCATGAAGCGGTTGTCGAAGCGCTGGAATCCGTAGGTGACGGCCTTGGAGCCGAGCCCCTCGCCGCCGACCGCCCCGGCCATCGCGGAGTAGCCGATGAGGACGATGACGGTGGTGGTGACGGCGGAGACGAGCGAGGGCAGCGCCTGCGGCAGCAGAACCTTGCGGACGATCGTCGGGATGGACCCGCCCATCGACTGGACGGCCTCGACGAGCCCGTGGTCGACCTCGCGGACGGCGGTCTCGACGAGCCGGGCGAAGAACGGGATGGCGCCGACGGAGAGCGGGACGATCATCGCCGAGGGGCCGATGAAGGTGCCGACGATCCAGGTGGTGAAGGGGATCAGAGCGATCAGCAGGATGATGAACGGCAGCGAGCGGCCGATGTTCACGATCACGCCGACGATCTTGTTCACCGCGGTGTTCTGGAGGAGCCCGCCCTTGTCGGTGAGGACCAGCAGGACACCGAGGGGGAGCCCCACGAGCACAGTGACGACGGTGGCCCAGAGCACCATGTAGAGGGTGTCGATGGTTCCCTGGGTGAGCAGCGGCTGCATGTCGGTCCAGGTCACTTCGCCACCTCCTTGGTGAGCGGCGCGGGAGTCTGCACGGGGACGGCGGGGCCGGCGTTCTCGACGACGTCCGCCTGGAGGCCCTGCTCACGCAGGAAGCCGATCGGAACGACGTTGTCCTCGAAGCGGCCGGGCAGCTCGATGCGCATCCGGCCGACCTGACGTCCACCGACGGTGTCCATCGTGGCGCCCAGGATCGAGATGTCGATGTTGTACGTGCGGGAGAGCTGGGAGATCACCGGCCGTCCGGCCGCGTCGCCGTGGAAGGTGACGTCGACGACGGTGTGCTCGGGGCCGGATGCCGCACCGCCGACGGGGAACAGTTCCTGGGCCAGCGCGGAGCCGGGGGTCGCGAGCAGCTCGCGAACGGTGCCGGACTCGACGACGCGCCCCTTCCGCATCAGTGCGGCGGAGTCGCAGACGGTCTTGACGACGTCCATCTCGTGCGTGATGAGCAGGACGGTCAGGCCGAGCTGCTGCCCCAGGTCGCGCAGCAGCTGGAGGATGGAGCGGGTGGTCTCGGGGTCGAGGGCCGAGGTCGCCTCGTCGGAGAGCAGCACCTTGGGGTCGCCAGCGAGGGCGCGGGCGATGCCGACGCGCTGCTTCTGGCCGCCGGAGAGCTGACCGGGGTATGCCTTGGCCTTGTCGGCGAGGCCGACCAGCCCGAGGAGTTCGAGGGCCTTGCGGGAGCGGTCGCGGCCGGGGACGCCGAGGATCTCCAGCGGGAGTTCGACGTTGCCCTGGACGGTGCGGGAGGCCAGCAGGTTGAAGTGCTGGAAGACCATGCCGATGCGGCTGCGCGCCTCGCGCAGTTCCCGTCCGGCGCGGCGGCCTCGTCCGGCGAGCGCGGTGAGGTCCCGGCCGTCCACGGTCACGGTGCCGGAGGTGGGGCGTTCCAGGAGGTTGACGCAGCGGATCAGGGAGGACTTGCCGGCGCCGCTCTGGCCGATGACGCCGTACACCTCGCCCTCGCGGACGTGCAGATCGACGCCGTCCAGGGCGGTGACCTCCCGGCCGCGCGACTGGTAGACCTTCGTGAGGCCCGAAGTGGTGATCACAGGGGTTTCCGTCACTGTCGAGTGCGCGGCGCGGTGTCCGCCGGGCACGGGGCATTCGTCCGATGAGACTGCTGGGACGTGGGGCACGGTCTCCGGCACGGCCGGGCGCGGCGGGAGGGCCGGGCGGCGGTGCCGGGGCAGGCTCGTTCCGCTGGGTGCGGACGGCTCGGGCTCGGTCTCGCTTCGGGGCGCGAGGCTCAGGCGTGGGCCCTCAGAAGGTGCGCATTCGACACATACAACGAGCACCGGGCGTCGTGTTCGCCTCGGTCGCAAGGATGCGTTCGCTCGTCGTGGTCATGGGCCCCAGTAAAACAGACGTATCGCTCCACCGGATCGAGCTGTCCGAATAGCGGACAGGGCTGGACGCCGGGGCGAACGGGCCGCACCGATCTCGGGATTCTTCTTCCGCAAGGCTGTGACCTGCGATGATGAAGAGCACAGGGTCTCGATGAGCGGTGCTTCGGCTGGCCCCGGACAGGTCCGGTCTGTGGTCAAGGCCACGGTGTGCGCTCTCGTGGCGGGCCCGGCGGGCGGGGGTGCACGCAAGGGGTTGACCGGTCCGTAATACCCTCAGCCCCATGCTTGTCGCCCTGACGGTCGCGGTCGCCGTATCCGCGCTCGCCCTCGCCGCCTGGTGCGGATTCGCCGCCTACCGGGACCAGCCCACCAAGGACTGGCACTTCATCGGAATGGCCGTGGTCTCGCTGCTGGCGCTGGCCCAACTGGTGGTGGGCATCGTGCGGCTGGCCCGGGGCGAGCGGCCGGAACAGGGCATGACGATCTTCATCGCGTACCTGATCGGGTCCTTCCTCGCGGTGCCCGCGGCCGGTTTCCTGTCACTGACCGAGCGGACCCGCTGGGGTTCGGTGACGGTGGCGGCGGGCGCGGTCGTCCTGGCCGTCCTCGAAGTACGGCTCTACGACATCTGGGGAAACTGACCGTGACCGACACCGATCGCTCCGCCGCCGCGGCCACCGCCAGCACCGGGAAGCAGCCCTTCGACCTCGGCACCGGCCCCGGCCGGGTACTGGTCTGGTTCTACGGGGTGTTCACCGTCGCCGCCGCCTCCCGCTCGGTCGTCCAGATGATCCTGGACTTCGGCAGGGCACCACTGGCCTATGTGCTGTCGGCCGCCGCCGCGGTCGTGTACGGGTTCATCACGTACTCGCTGGTGCGCGGTGGTGAGAAGGCCCGCCGGACGGCGCTGGTGTGCTGCGCGGCGGAGCTGCTGGGCGTGCTGGTCGTCGGGGCCTGGACGATGGCGGAGCCCTCGGCGTTCGCGGACGCGACCGTCTGGTCCGAGTTCGGCATGGGGTACCTGTTCATCCCGGTGATCCTGCCGGTCACCGGGATGATCTGGCTGCGCCGCGCCCGCCAGGCGTGACGGCTCAGGCGCTGGCCACGTACACGGGCTGGGTGGCGTCCTTCTCCAGCAGGATCATCAGGACGCCGTCGTTGCCGGTCTCGTTGCCCACCGGGGCGTAGCCCGCCCGGCGGTAGAGCCGCAGGTTGCCCTCGCTGCGGTGGCCGGTGTGCAGCCGGAAGAGGGTGGCCGCCCGCCCGTCGGCGAGCCCCTTCTCCGCCGCCCGCAGCAGCCGGGCGCCGAGGCCGTGCCCCTGGAGCCGGGGGTGGACGCCGAGCCGGCCGATCTCACCCGCGCCGTCCTCGCCGACGGCCCCGCGGACCGTTCCGACGACCTCGTCGCCCAGACGCGCCACGAACACCAGGCCGGTGGCGATCTCGGCACGCAGCGAGTCGAGACTCTCGACGAGCGGGTCGATCCGGTAGTTCCCGTACAGCTCCGCCTCGCTCTGGAAGCAGAGGTACTGGAGTTTCAGGATCTCTTCGGCGTCCTGTGCCGCCGCCGTCGAGATGATCACGCTCATGCCCATCCGCGCATGCCTCCGCCCACCTGATCCATCGGTTGTCTAACGCTCCTTTCCCCGCAGTTCAGGAGCCGCAACCTCCGCCGCGAGCATTCTGCGCAGACATCCAAGGCAACGGGAACGGATCGGACCCAAACTCCCCTGTGACATACCCAACTTCCCTGCGATTTCCCGATAGGTGGGGTCGTCGGGCGCCAGGAGCGCCGCCAGGAGCCGGGCGCAGCGGCCGGGCAGCCGGTCCACCGCGGCGCGCAGCGCCCTGCGTTCGGCGGCGCCGAGGGCGATCCGTTCGGGGCAGTTGCCGGGATCCGGGGCGGAGTCGTCCCGGTAGGGCCCTTCGTGCCGGACGGTACGGCGGGCCCGGCGGGCCTCGCCCCGTACGGTGCTCCGCACCCAGCCTGCCGGGTCCAGCGGCGGCCCCTCTCCGGCGAGCCGCTCCAGCAGCCGCAGCCAGACGGCTTGTTCGAGGTCGGCGGATTCGATCGCCGCGCCTGTCGCCGAGGCCGCCGCCTCGGCCCTGGCCTCGGCGCTCACCAGAGGCAGCAGAGCGCGGACGACGGACGCGGGGGCGGGCGGGGAGTCCGCGGGTACAGCATCGGCGAGGGTCATGTCCGGGCCGACGCGCCCGGACGGCCAGCCGGTTGCCGTGGCGGGCGGGCACCACCCGACCGGGGCATTCCCCGGCCGGGTGCTGACGCCGGTGTCACGTCGCGGTGAAGTCCGCGGCGGCGAGCAGGGCCGTGTCCGGGTTGTCGGAGAAGATGCCGTCGATGCCCGTGGCGAAGTACGTGCGCAACGCGCCGAACGCGTCGCCGTAGGCGTTGGGGTCGGTGCCACGCCGGAAGTCGGCGGGCAGGAAGGTGTTCTCGTTGCGCAGTGTGTAGGGGTGCAGGACCAGGCCCTGGGCATGCGCGTCGCGTACCAGGGAGGTGGGCGCGGTGAGCCGTCCGGCGGCGTCCCTGGGGATGACCAGGTCCAGGGTGGGGCCGATGCCCTGCGCGAAGGAGGCCATCCACTTCAGCCCCTCGGGCTTCACCAGGTCCGCGACGGTGCGCGGGTCGCCGGAGGTGACGAAGTCCCAGGGGCGCTCGCCCGCGCCGGAGAGCAGGACCACGCGCGGGGTCCGGACGAGCCGGGCGAGCCGCTGGATGCTGCCGGGCTCGAAGGACTGGAGGATGAGCGGCGACTGCTCGTGGTGCCGGCCGTAGCGGCGCAGCAGCTTGGCGAGCGGCTCTTCGAGGCCGAGGCCGAGGCCGCGGAAGTAGGTGGGGTGCTTGGTCTCGACGTACAGCCAGACGGGCCTGCCGCGCTTGCGGCCCTCGCGGTCGGCCCAGCGCAGCACCTCCTCGAAGGTGGGGACCTCCCAGCGGCCGTCGTAGAGCGTGTTCTTCTGGCGGGTGCCGGGGATGCGCTCCTTGGCCCGCAGCGTCTTGAGCTCGGCGAGGGTGAAGTCCTCGGTGAACCAGCCGGTGAGGGAGACGCCGTCGATCTTCTTCGTGGTCCTGCGGCTCGCGAACCCGGGGTGGTCGGCGACATCGGTGGTGGCGGTGATGTCGTTCTCGTGGCGGCAGACGAGGTGGCCGTCCTTGGTCGGCACCAGGTCCTGCTCGACGACGTGCGCGCCCATGTCGAGGGCCAGCTGGTAGGAGCCCAGGGTGTGCTCGGGACGGTAGCCACTGGTGCCGCGGTGCCCGATGACGGTGGGGACCGGCAGGTCGAGGCGGAAGCCATGACCGCCGGGGCGCCCTGCGGGCTTCGCCGCGGCGTCGGCGGCGGCCGGACCCGCCGCCAGCCCGAGGGCGGCCGTGCCCAGCACGGCGGCTCCCGCCCCCAGCATGGTTCTGCGGCCGGGACCGGTCTGCGCGCGCTCAGTCATGAATGCTCCTCGCGTGTGATGTGTGGCACCTGTCGGGCGGGGCCCGAGCGTAGGCAGCGCTCCCGTCGCGGGGGCAGCACCTGGGCGAACATGGCGCAAACTCGTGTCAACACCGGGTATCCGCTCCGTGAGCCCGGTGTGCGGAGAGTGACCTCCCGCGAGTATCGTCCTCACCTGCATGGACCGTCACGATCCCGCGCCCCGGCCGGCCCGGCCGCTACACCGGAGGAACCGTTGTCCCGACACGCACTCATCAAGGCAGTGCTCGGACCGATCTTGCGCCTGATGTTCCGCCCCCAGGTGGAAGGCGTGGAGAACATCCCCGGGGACGGTCCGGTGATCCTGGCGGGCAACCATCTGACGTTCATCGACTCGATGATCATGCCGGTCTGCTGCGACCGGCCGGTGTTCTACATCGGCAAGGACGAGTACGTGACGGGCAAGGGCCTCAAGGGCCGGGCGATGGCCTGGTTCTTCACCGGCTGCGGCATGATCCCGGTGGACCGGGACGGCGGTCGCGGCGGGGTCGCGGCGCTGATGACGGGCCGTCGGGTGCTGGAGGAGGGCAAGGCGTTCGCCATCTACCCCGAGGGCACCCGCTCCCCCGACGGCCGTCTGTACCGGGGCCGTACGGGCATCGCCCGGCTGACCCTGATGACAGGGGCGCCGGTGGTGCCGTTCGCGATGATCGGCACGGACAAGCTCCAGCCCGGCGGAGCGGGGCTGCCGCGTCCCGGCAAGGTGACGGTCCGTTTCGGCGAGCCGATGGAGTTCTCCCGGTACGAGGGCATGGACCGCGACCGCTATGTGCTGCGGGCGGTGACCGACTCCGTGATGGCCGAGGTGATGCGACTGTCCGGTCAGGAGTACGTCGACATGTACGCCACGAAGGCGAAGGCCGCCTGAGCCGGCACGCACGACACGGGATGGGGCCCGTACCACCGGCGGTTCGCCGCGGTGGTACGGGCCCTTCGCCGTAGCGCGTCAGTGGTGCGCGGCGCCGTCGTCGAGCTTCTGGCCGCGCAGCAAGAACCAGGCGGCCACGGCGGTCGCGAGGAGGACCGTCGCGCCGACGCCCGCGGCCAGTTGCAGGCCGGAGATGAACGAGTCCCGTGCCGCGGCGACCAGGTCCGCCGCTTGCCCGGCGGGCAGTGCGTGCGAAACCTCGACCGCGCCGCCGAGCGATTCGTGGGCCGCGGCGGCGGGGCCCGCCGGGATGCCGCGCGGGGTGTCGAACGTCTGGTAGACGCCGGTGACGATCGAGCCGAGCAGGGCGATGCCGAGGGCCGCGCCGAGTTCGTACGCCGTCTCCGACACGGCTCCGGCGGCGCCCGCCTGTTCCTTCGGAACGCTGGAGAGGATCACGTCAGAGGTGACGGTGAAGGCGAAGCCCGCCCCCACACCGACGATGAGCAGCACCGCGCCCATCAGCGGATAGGCGGTCTGCTGGTCGATCACCGTGACGGCGGCGAGCGCCAGACCGATCGCCGCGAGACCGCCGCTGACCACCGAGCGGACCGAGAAGCGGCGCGCCGCCCGGCCCGCGATCAGACCGGCGACGACCGCCCCGACAGCCGCGGGCAGTTCGGCGAGCCCGGCCTCCAGCGGACCACGCCCCTGCACCAGCTGGAAGAACTGGGACAGGAAGAAGACGAGTCCGGACAGGCCCAGGATGGTCAGCAGATCGGCCACCACCGCGCCCGAGAAGCCCCGGTGGCGGAAGAGCCGCATGTCCAGCAGCGGCGCGGGAAGCGTGAGCTGCCTGCGTACGAACCAGCAGAGCGCGGCCACGCCCACGGCTCCGGCGAGGACCGTCGCCGCGCTCGGGCCGTGCGCCGCCAGTTCCTTGACGGCGTAGACGACGCCGATCATCCCGATGACGGAGAGCGCGACGCTGGTCAGGTCCCAGGGGCCCGGGACCGGGTTCTTCGACTCGGGGATCATCTTCGCGCCGACGACCACGAGCACCGCCATGACCGGCAGGTTGATCAGGAAGACCGAGCCCCACCAGAAGTGCTCCAGCAGGAGTCCGCCGACCACGGGCCCCACGGCCGCGCCCGCCGAGGCCATCGCACCCCAGATCCCGATGGCCAGGCTGCGTTCGCGCGGGTCGTGGAAGAGGTTGCGGATCAGGGCCAGCGTGGAGGGCATCAGGGTCGCGCCCGCGACACCGAGCAGGGCCCGCGCCAGGATCATCATCTCGGGGGTGTGCGCGTAGGCGTTGAGCACGGAGACCGCGCCGAACGCGACCGCGCCGCTCAGCAGCAGCTTCTTGCGGCCGATGCGGTCGCCGAGGCTGCCCATCGAGACCAGGAGTCCGGCGATGACGAAGGAGTAGACGTCGCCGATCCACAGCAGCTGGGTGCCGGTCGGTTCGAGGTCCTCGGTGAGGAAGGGCGTGGCCAGTCCGAGGACGGTGGCGTCGATCGCCACGAGCAGCACGGCCAGGACCAGCACGGCCAGTGCGATCCACCGACCGGGGCGCCGCTCCTCCAGGATCTCGGCACGCTGTTCGGTCAGGCTCATTTCTCCACGCTCCGGCGTGCTCCGCCGAGCATCAGCTCGGTGATCATGTACTGGAAGTCCTGGCCCGCGACGGTGCCCGCCTGGACGGCCCAGGCGCCGGACGAGACGAGTCCGTAGAACGCCTCGGTCAGCCAGGCGGGGGTGAGGTCGATCCGGAACTCGCCGCGCTCCTGTCCGCTCCGGAAGAAGGCGGCGACCCGGGCGTCCAGGCGGTTCCAGCCCTCGTTCACCGCGTCGCCCTCGAAGAGCTGGTTCTCGGTGACCAGGAAGGAGAGCAATCCGGCGCTGGGCTCGATGGCCGCGACGAGGCGGCGCAGCGCGTCCCGCGCGGGGCCCTCGTCGAGCGCTGCGGCGTCCAGGGCCGATTCGAACTCGCGGATGCCCAGCTCCTCCAACGCCCTGACCAGGGCTTCCCGTCCGGCGAAGTGCCGGTGCAGGGTGGCACGGCCGATACCTGCGGCTCTGGCGACCTCGTCCATGGTGGCGGTCGATTTGCGGGTCAGCAGAGCGGCGGCGCTGCGCAGCACCTGCTCACGGTTGAGACTCATGAGACAACTATACCCCGCATGAGACATTGACGTCTCATACGGGCGTCGCGAGTCTCTCCCCGGTGTCAGTTCCAGCGCAGTCCGGCGCGGTGGCGCCAGTACGCCTCGGGGTCCTCCACCAGCGCGTCGAGCCGGGCGCGCCGCTCCGGGCCGAGGTCGACGAGGGGCGCGTGCAGGTTTCCGGCGAGCTGGTCGACGGTGGCCGCGCCGGAGAGCACCACCCCGGCCCAGGGCTGGTGCAGCACGAAGGCCAGGGCCACCGCGTCGCTGCCCAGGCCCGCGTCGGCGGCGATCTCCCGGACCACGGCGGGAGCCTGGGTACCGGCGAGCCGCCCGTTGGCCATGGCCTCCTTGACGATCACGGTGAGCCCGGCGGCGTGCGCGTCGGCGAGCGCGGCCCCGGCGGAGGTCTCCAGGGCGTTGTAGGTGGCCTGGACGGTACGGAAGAGGGGTTCGCCGTCGACGGTGACGGTGAGGGCGGCCCGGATCGCCTCGGCCTGGCCGGGGCCGCTGGTCGACAGGCCGACACTGACTCCCTCGGCGGCGAGCTCGGCCAGCCGGGCGTGCAGCTCCTTGTCGGTGAGGGCAGGACTGCCGACGGTGACCGAGTGGATCTGGTAGAGGTCGAGGCGGTCGCCGAGCAGCGTGCCGGTCTCGGCCCGCTGGCGCAGGAAGGCCGTGAGGCCGTGGTCCTTCACCTCGTGGTCCTCGGCCTCGACGCTCCAGCCCGCCGTGTACGTGTAGCCCCACTTGCTGCCGATGACGAGGTCGTCGGCCTCGGGGTGGGCGCGCAGCCAGTCGGCCAGGAACTCCTCCGAGCGGCCGTAGGAACGGGCGGCGTCGATGTAGCGGACGCCCTGCGCGTAGGCGGCGTCGAGCAGTTCGTGGGTGCGGGCGCGCAGCGCCGCGACGCTCCGGTCGGCGGGCAGGTCCCGGTCACGGTGGAGGTTGATGTAGCCGGGCCTGCCGACCGCCGCCAGGCCGAGCCCGATGTGGGCAGTCGGGGTCGTCGCTGTGGCCAGCCGGGCGAAAGGCATCGTCAGGGCTCCTCGTCGGTCGGGTGCGCTCCCCCGTCAACGTAACCCAGCCGACGCGAACCGGAAGGCGGGGAGCGTACGCCCGCTCCCCGCCTTCCGGTGCCGCCCCGGGCGGGGCCCCTAGGGTCTTTCGTTTGGATCAGGCTGGATCAGGGAGCGGGGGCTGGTGCGTGCAGCTGCAAGGCGGAGGAAGGAGCCGACGCGGAGCGTCGGTGACTGACGACAACGCGGCAGATGTGCGTGCCGGCCCCCGCGAGCCCGGCATGATCCAAACGAGAGGCCCTAGTGCTTCTCGACGGCCCAGGCCTGCTGGATCGCGAGGTCGGCCCGGACCTCGGCGAGCTGGGCGGCCACGGCCGACGGGGCCGTACCGCCGCGGCCGCTGCGCGAGGCGAGCGCGCCGGGAACGTTGAGCACCGTGCGGACCTCGGGGGTGAGGTGCTCGGAGATCTTGGCGAACTGCTCGTCGGTCAGCTCGTCGAGCTCGATGCCGTGCCGCTCGCACTCCTTGACGCACTCACCGGCCACCTCATGGGCGACGCGGAACGGCACGCCCTGCTTGACCAGCCATTCGGCGATGTCGGTGGCGAGCGAGAAACCGGCCGGGGCCAGCTCCGCCATGCGGGCGCTGTTGACGGTGAGGGTGGCCATCATTCCGGTGAAGGCGGGCAGCAGGACCTCCAGCTGGTCGCAGGAGTCGAAGACCGGCTCCTTGTCCTCCTGGAGGTCGCGGTTGTACGCGAGCGGGAGGGCCTTCAGCGTGGCCATCAGGCCGGTCAGGTTGCCGATCAGGCGGCCGGACTTGCCGCGGGCCAGTTCGGCGATGTCCGGGTTCTTCTTCTGCGGCATGATCGAGGAGCCGGTGGAGTAGGCGTCGTCCAGGGTGACGAAGGAGAACTCCTTCGTGTTCCAGATGATGACCTCCTCGGCGATCCGGGAGAGGTTCACCCCCGCCATCGCGGTGATGAAGGCGAACTCGGCGACGAAGTCGCGGGAGGCCGTTCCGTCGATGGAGTTGCCGACGGAGCCGCGCTCGAAGCCCAGGTCGGCGGCGACCGCCTCTGGGTCCAGACCGAGGGACGAACCGGCCAGGGCTCCCGAACCGTACGGGGAGACCGCGGTCCGCACGTCCCACTGGCGCAGCCGCTCGGCGTCCCGGGACAGCGCCTGGACGTGGGCCAGGACATGGTGGGCGAAGAGCACCGGCTGGGCGTGCTGGAGGTGCGTACGGCCGGGCATCGCGACGTCCGGGTGCGCCTGCGCGAGGCCGACCAGGGCGACCTGGAGATCGGCGAGCAGGCCGCCGATGATCCGGGCGTGGTCGCGCAGGTACATCCGGAAGAGTGTGGCGATCTGGTCGTTGCGCGAGCGCCCGGCCCGCAGCTTGCCGCCGAGGTCGGGGCCGAGGCGCTCCAGCAGCCCGCGCTCCAGGGCGGTGTGGACGTCCTCGTCGGCGACGGTGCCGGTGAAGGAGCCGTCGGCGACATCGGCTTCGAGCCGGTCGAGGCCGTCGAGCATGCGGGTCAGCTCGTCCTCGGTGAGCAGGCCCGCCGTGTTCAGGACGCGCGCGTGGGCGCGGGAACCGGCGATGTCGTACGGCGCGAGCCGCCAGTCGAAGTGGACGGAGGCGGACAGCCTGGCCAGCGCCTCGGCCGGACCGTCGGCGAAGCGGGCGCCCCAGAGGCGTACATCGCTGGTGCCGTTGCCGTTGCTCACTGCGTGCTCCTCGGAAGAACAGGGATGGATGGTGCGACCGCCTCCCCGCGCGCGGCCGGGAGGCGGTGACGTAACCGCTGGGGCTCGGGCGAGGTCACGCCTCGCCGTGCAGGCCGACGGGGCCACCAATAGGCATAACTATGCAGAGCTCTGTATTTTTTGTCAAAGCTGCGGAGGGCGGCCCGGCCCCCTGCCCGCTCCCGCTGCCCCCGCTGCCCGCGGCGGACCGGAAGGCGGCACGGCAGCACTGGGCCATACGGAGCAGTCCCGCGTGCGCCGCGCGGCCCTCGGGCCTACCGTGCCGGGCATGCGCAGACTCCCGGTCCTCCTGTCGGCACTGCTCGCGCTGGCGGGCACGGTCGCGGCCCGGCCCGCCGCCGCACCCCCGCTGCCCCTGCGGCTGGCCGACACCGGCGGCGGCAGTCAGCTGATCACGGCCGAGGCCCCGGCCAGGGGCTCCACCTCCGGCACCGTCGCCTGGTGGAGTCTGCGCCGGGGCACCTGGGTGCGCGAGGGAACCGCACCCGCCCGCTTCGGCGCCAGGGGCCTGGCCGAGGGGGCGACCCGCAAACAGAGCACCGACACCACCCCCACCGGCCTGTACGACCTGCCGTACGCGTTCGGCATCGGCCCCGCGCCGACCGGTACCGCCCCTCGCTACCGCCGGATCAACGACCGCTCGTGGTGGTGCCAGGACAACGCGGCGCGGGCCTACAACCGCTGGGTGGAGCCGCGTCCCGCGGACTGCCGGGCGAGCGAGGCGGAGCACCTGATCGCGTACCGCACGCAGTACGCGCGGGCCCTCGTCATCGGCTTCAACTACCGGCGGCCGGTGCGGGGGCGCGGCGCCGGGATCTTCCTCCACGTCAACGGACGCGGCGCGACCGCGGGCTGTGTCTCGGTGCCCGCGGACGCCATGGACCGGATCCTGCGCTGGACGGACCCGGCCCGTCGGCCGCACATCGCGATCGGCACCCGGTCGGGCCCGACCGCGATCACGCGCTACTGACCGGACTGGCCGCCGGCCGGTTCAGCGCTCGTTCTGGGCCAGCCTCAGCAGGTGGTCGGCGAGCGCCTGGCCACCCGCCGGATCCCGGCTGATCAGCATCAGGGTGTCGTCGCCCGCGATGGTGCCGAGGATGTCGTGCAGTTCGGCCTGGTCGATGGCCGAGGCGAGGAACTGGGCGGCGCCCGGCGGTGTCCGCAGCACCACGAGGTTGGCCGAGGCCTCCGCGGAGATGAGCAGTTCGGCCGAGAGCCGCCGCATCCGCTCCTCCTTCGCCGAGCCGCCCAGCGGTGCCTGCGGGGTGCGGAACCCGCCCTCGCTGGGCACCGCGTAGATCAGCTCGCCGCCGGTGTTGCGGATCTTCACCGCGCCCAGCTCGTCCAGGTCGCGGGAGAGCGTCGCCTGGGTGACGCTCAGCCCGTCGTCGGCGAGCAGCTTGGCCAGCTGGCTCTGCGAGCGCACCGGCTGCCGGTTCAGGATGTCCACGATCCGGCGGTGGCGTGCGGTGCGGGTCTGCGGCACGGACGGTCCGCCGTGCTCGGTTTCCTGCGCCTCGGTCATCGTCGTCGCCTCATTCTCCGGATCGTCCCGTCCCCTTGTGCTGGTGGTGCGCTTCTATCCCATGGCCTGTGCCCGTGCCGCGTCGAGGACGGCGGGCAGCGCGTGGAGCAGCGCGTCCGCCTCCGCCTCGCCGATGATCAGCGGCGGCATCAGCCGCAGGACGTCGGGGGCGGGTGCGTTGACCAGGATTCCGGCTCCTTGGGCCGCCCGTTGCGCCTGGGGCGCGAGCGGCTCGGTGAGCACGATACCCAGCAGCAGTCCGGAGCCGCGTACGTGGGAGACCAGTGGGTGCCCCAGGGCCTCCACTCCGGCACGGATCTTCTCACCGGTCCGCTTGACCCGGTCCAGGGCTCCGTCGGCGGCCAGGGTGTCCAGGACGGCGAGCCCGGCCGCGCAGGCCACCGGGTTGCCGCCGAAGGTCGTACCGTGCTGGCCCGGCTTCAGCAGCCCGGCCGCCGGGCCGAAGGCCACGGTCGCGCCGATCGGCAGCCCGCCGCCCAGCCCCTTGGCGAGGGTGACGACATCGGGCTCGACGCCCTGGTGGGCCTGGTGCTCGAACCACTGGCCGCAGCGGCCGATGCCGGTCTGCACCTCGTCGAGGACGAGCAGGGTGCCGGTGGCCCGGGTGATCTCCCGGGCGGCCTCCAGGTATCCGGCGGGCGGTACCACCACACCGTTCTCGCCCTGGATCGGCTCGATGATCACCAGCGCGGTGTCGGTGGTGACGGCGGCCCGCAGCGCCTCCGCGTCGCCGTACGGGACGTGCGTGACGTCGCCGGGCAGCGGGAGGAACGGGTCGCGCTTGCCGGGCTGGCCGGTCAGCGCGAGCGCGCCCATGGTCCGGCCGTGGAAGCCGCCGTCGGTGGCGACCATATGGGTGCGCCCGGTCAGCCGCCCGATCTTGAAGGCGGCCTCGTTGGCCTCGGCACCGGAGTTGGAGAAGTAGACCCGGCCGTCGCGGCCGAAGAGCTGGAGCAGCCGTTCGGCGAGGGCGACGGGCGGTTCGGCGACGAAGAGGTTGGAGACGTGGCCGAGGGAGGCGATCTGGGCGGAGACCGCCTCGACGACGGCGGGGTGGGCGTGGCCCAGCGCGTTCACCGCGATGCCGCCGACGAAGTCGAGGTACTCGGTGCCGTCGGCGTCCCACACCCGGGCGCCCTCGCCGCGGACCAGGGACAGCTGCGGCGTCCCGTAGTTGTCCATGAGCGCGTGGCTCCAGCGCTGCGCGAGTTCCTGGTTGCTCATGACTCCCCCTGCGCGTCGGGCACGACCATCGTGCCGATTCCCTCGTCCGTGAAGATCTCCAGCAGGATCGAGTGCTGGACCCGGCCGTCGATCACGCGGGCGGTCTCGACGCCGTTGCGCACGGCGTGCAGACAGCCCTGCATCTTCGGCACCATGCCGCTGGACAGCTCCGGCAGCAGCTTTTCCAGTTCGGTCGCGGTGAGGCGGCTGATCACGTCGTCGCTGTTCGGCCAGTCCTCGTAGAGGCCCTCGACGTCGGTGAGGACCATCAGGGTCTCGGCGTCCAGCGCGGCGGCGAGCGCCGCGGCCGCGGTGTCGGCGTTGACGTTGTAGACGTGGTTGTCGTCGGCGGAGCGGGCGATCGAGGAGATGACCGGGATGCGGCCGTCGTCCAGCAGCGCCCGGATCGCCCCGGTGTCGATGGCGGTGATCTCGCCGACCCGGCCGATGTCGACGAGCTCGCCGTCGATGGTCGGCCGGTGCTGGGTGGCGGTGATCGTGTGGGCGTCCTCGCCGGTGATGCCGACGGCGAGCGGCCCGTGCTGGTTGAGCAGCCCGACGAGCTCACGCTGGACCTGCCCGGCCAGCACCATCCGTACGACGTCCATCGCCTCGGGCGTGGTGACGCGCAGCCCTGCCTTGAACTCGCTGACCAGGCCCTGCTTGTCGAGCTGGGCACTGATCTGCGGTCCGCCGCCGTGCACGACGACGGGCTTGAGACCGGCCTGGCGCAGGAAGACCACGTCCTGGGCGAACGCGGCCTTCAGCTCCTCGTCGACCATGGCGTTGCCGCCGAACTTGATGACGACGGTCCTGCCGTTGTGCCGGGTCAGCCAGGGCAGCGCTTCGATGAGGATCTGGGCCTTGGGGAGTGCGGTGTGCTTCCGCGCGGCGCTCATGAGCTGTACGCGCTGTTCTCGTGGACGTAGTCCGCGGTGAGGTCGTTGGCCCAGATGACGGCGGACTCGCTCCCGGCGGCGAGGTCGGCGGTGATGGCGACCTCCCGGTAGCGCATGTCGACCAGATCGCGGTCCTCGCCGACGCCGCCGTTCTTGCAGACCCACACGCCGTTGATCGCGACGTTCAGCTGGTCGGGCTCGAAGGCGGCCTTCGTCGTGCCCATCGCGGAGAGCACCCGGCCCCAGTTGGGGTCCTCGCCGTGGATGGCGCACTTGAGGAGGTTGTTCCGGGCGATGGAGCGGCCCACTTCCACGGCGTCGTCCTCGGTCGCGGCGTTGATGACCTCGATCCGGATGTCCTTGGAGGCGCCTTCGGCGTCCCCGATGAGCTGCCGGGCGAGGTCGGCGCAGACCGCCCGGACGGCCTCGTCGAACGCCGCCCGCTCCGGGGTGATCCCGCTCGCGCCGGAAGCCAGCAGCAGCACGGTGTCGTTGGTCGACATGCAGCCGTCGGAGTCGATCCGGTCGAAGGTGGTGCGGGTGGCGGCACGCAGCGCGGAGTCGAGCCCGGCGGCGTCGACGTCCGCGTCGGTGGTGAGAACGACCAGCATGGTGGCGAGGCCGGGGGCGAGCATGCCCGCGCCCTTGGCCATGCCTCCGACGGTCCAGCCCTCACCGCCCGCGACGGCGGTCTTGTGGACGGTGTCGGTGGTCTTGATCGCGATGGCGGCCTTCTCGCCGCCGTGCTCGCTCAGGGCGGCGGCGGCCTGCTCGACGCCGGGCAGCAGCTTGTCCATCGGGAGCAGCGTGCCGATCAGCCCCGTCGAGGCGACCGCGATCTCACCGGCGTGGTGGCCGGTGAGGACCTCGGCGGCCTTCTCGGCGGTGGCGTGGGTGTCCTGGAAGCCCTTGGGGCCCGTACAGGCGTTGGCTCCGCCGGAGTTGAGGACGACGGCGGTGACCTCGCCGCCCTTGAGGACCTGCTCCGACCAGAGGACGGGAGCGGCCTTGACGCGGTTGGAGGTGAAGACGCCCGCGGCGGCGCGACGCGGACCGTGGTTGACCACCAGGGCCAGGTCCGGGTTGCCGCTCTCCTTGATTCCCGCGGCGATGCCCGCCGCGGAGAACCCCTGTGCTGCCGTGACGCTCACTGCATCTCCTCGTTCGCTTCTCCGGCCGCGCGGCGCGGCGCGGTCTTCGTGGTCATCCGCTGGCCGGCGGCCGTGCCCTCGTCGTTCACGGAGCGAGGCCGATCGTGGAAAGGCCGGTCTCCTCGGGCAGGCCGAGGGCGATGTTCATGCTCTGCAGGGCGCCGCCGGCGGTGCCCTTGGTGAGGTTGTCGATGGCGCTGATCACGATGATCCGGCCCGCGGACGTGTCGAGGGCGACCTGGATCTGTACGGCGTTGGAACCGTGAACGGCCGCCGTGGCGGGCCACTGCCCCTCGGGGAGCAGGTCCACGAAGGGTTCGTCGGCGAAGGCCTTCTCGTACACCTCGCGGACGGCTTCGGCGCTCACTCCGGGCTTCGCCTTCGCGCTGCAGGTCGCGAGGATGCCGCGGGGCATCGGCGCCAGGGTCGGCGTGAAGGAGACGCCGACCGGCTCGCCGGCCGCGGCGCTGAGGTTCTGGATCATCTCGGGGGTGTGCCGGTGCGCGCCGCCGACCCCGTACGGGGACATGCTGCCCATCACCTCGGAGCCGAGCAGGTGCGGCTTGGCCGCCTTGCCCGCGCCGGAGGTGCCGGAGGCGGCGACGATCACGGCCTCCGGCTCGGCGAGCTGGGCCGCGTACGCCGGGAAGAGGGCGAGCGAGACGGCGGTCGGGTAGCAGCCGGGCACCGCGATCCGCTTGGTGCCGCAGAGCGCCGGGCGCCCACCGGGGAGCTCGGGCAGGCCGTAGGGCCAGGTCCCGGCGTGCGCGGAGCCGTAGAACCGCTCCCAGTCACCGGCGTCCCTGAGCCGGAAGTCGGCCCCCATGTCCACGATCAGGACGTCATCGCCGAGCTGTTCGGCGACGGCGGCGGACTGGCCGTGCGGGAGCGCGAGGAAGACCACGTCGTGTCCGGCGAGGACCTCGGGCGTGGTCGGCTGGAGCACCCGGTCGGCGAGGGGCCGCAGGTGCGGCTGGAGCGCGCCGAGCCGCTGCCCCGCGTTGGAGTTGGCCGTGAGCGCCCCGATCTCGACCTGGGGGTGAACCAGCAGAAGGCGGAGCAGTTCCCCGCCGGCGTATCCGCTTGCCCCTGCCACCGCTGCGCGTACCACCATCGAAACCTCCTCGTCGATGGCATGACTATACGCAACGCTGCACTTTTATGCAAAGATTTATGGGGCGGAGTCGTACGGGGGCGGGGTTCTGCTCCGGCGTCCGGTCAGTGCGCGGCGAGGAGCTGGAGCGTGTCGATCACACGGTTGGAGAAGCCCCACTCGTTGTCGTACCAGGCGACCACCTTGACGTGGCGGCCCTCGACGCGGGTGAGGGCCGAGTCGAAGATCGACGACGCCGGGTTGCCCGTGATGTCCGACGACACCAGCGGGTCGTCCGAGTACTCCAGGACGCCGGCGAGCGGCCCCTCGGCGGCGGTGCGGTACGCGGCCAGCACCTCGTCGCGCGTCACCTCGCGGGCCACCGTCGTGTTGAGCTCGACGATCGAGCCCACCGGAACCGGCACGCGGATCGAGTCACCCGACAGCTTGCCGTCGAGGTTCGGCAGCACGAGGCCGATCGCCTTGGCGGCGCCGGTCGTCGTCGGCACGATGTTGACACCCGCGGCGCGCGCCCGGCGGGGGTCGCGGTGCGGGCCGTCCTGGAGGTTCTGCTCCTGGGTGTAGGCGTGCACCGTCGTCATGAAACCGTGCTCGATACCGGCGAGGCCGTCGAGCACCGCGGCCAGTGGCGCCAGCGCGTTGGTGGTGCAGGAGGCGTTCGAGACGACCGTGTGCACGTCCGGGTCGTAGGCCTCGGTGTTGACCCCGAAGGCGAGCGTGACGTCGGCGCCGTCCGACGGCGCGCTGACCAGCACCTTCCTCGCGCCCGCGTCGAGGTGGGCGCGGGCGGCCTTCGCCGAGGTGAAGCGGCCGGTGGCCTCCAGGACGATGTCGACCCCGAGTTCGGCCCACGGAAGCTGCGCCGGCTCGCGCTCGGCCAGCACCTTGATGCGGTGACCGTCCACGACAAGGACATCCCCGTCGACGGTCACCGGACGGCCGAGACGACCGGACGTCGAGTCGTAGGCGAGCAGCCGGGCGAGCGCGGTGGGCTCCGTGAGGTCGTTGACGGCGACGACCTCGAGTGTGGTGTCGCGCTCCAGCAGGGCGCGGAGCACGTTGCGTCCGATGCGGCCGAATCCGTTGATGGCGATGCGAGTCATGAGTGGTGTCCCTTCGGTTCGCCACCCAATCTCGCGCGCCGCGCCCGCGCGCGACAGCGGCACGATTGCCACGGTTCACAAGGATCTCGCCACGCGGCAGCGGGTTACTCCCCCTTGGTGAAGGTGCGCCGGTATTCGCTCGGCGTGGTGCCGAGGATCCGCTGGAAGTGCAGCCTCAGGTTGGCGCCGGTGCCCAGGCCCACGTCGGTGGCGATCTGCTCGACGCTCCGCTCCGAACGCTCCAGCAGTTCGCGGGCGAGATCGACGCGGGCCCGCATGACCCACTGCATCGGCGTGTACCCGGTGTCCTCGACGAAGCGCCGCGAGAACGTGCGCGGTGACACCGCGGCGTGCCGGGCGAGCGCCTCCAGGGTGAGGGGACGGCCGAGCCGGTGGAGCGCCCATTCCCGGGTGGCGGCGAACCGCTCGCCGAGCGGTTCGGGCACGCTGCGCGGTACGTACTGCGCCTGGCCGCCGCTGCGGTACGGGGCCGCGACGAGCCTGCGGGCCGCGTGGTTGGACGCGGCCACTCCGAGGTCGCCGCGCAGGATGTGCAGGCACAGATCGATGCCCGAGGCGGCGCCCGCCGACGTCAGCACGCTGCCCTCGTCGACGAACAGGACGTTCTCGTCGACCCGGACGAGCGGATGCCGGGCCGCCAGCGCCCGCGTGTAGTGCCAGTGCGTCGTGGCGCGCCTGCCGTCGAGCAGGCCCGTGGCGGCGAGTGCGAAGGCGCCCGTCGAGATGGCGGCGAGCCGCGCGCCCCGGGCATGGGCGGCGATCAGCGCGCCGAGGACGGCCTGCGGCGGGTCCTCGCGGTCCGGGAACCGGTAGCCGGGGACGAAGACGAGGTCGGCCCACGCCAGCGCGTCCAGGCCGTGGGTGACGCCGTACGCCAGGCCGTCACCGCCGGTCACGAGCCCGGGGACCGCCCCGCACACCCGGACCTCGTAGGGCATGCTCGCGCGGGTCGAGAAGACCTGCGCCGGAATTCCGACGTCGAGCGGCTTGGCGCCTTCGAGCACGAGGACGGCGACGCGGTACAGGCGGGAGGCTGGCACGAGGGAGAGGCTACGTGGGGTGCGCGTCTTCGAGGCGCCCACGGTGCGGGACCGCGATAGACCCGCCCGGCCGTCGGCTTCGAACACCGCGATGTCAGGATGGATCCATGACGAGCAAGGTTTATTTCGACATCACCATCGACGACAAGCCCGCCGGGCGGATCACCTTCAAGCTGTTCGACGACGTCGTCCCCAAGACGGCGGAGAACTTCCGGAAGCTGGCGACCGGCGAGGAGGGCTTCGGTTACAAGGGGTCGTCCTTCCACCGCATCATCCCCGACTTCATGCTTCAGGGCGGCGACTTCACCCGCGGCGACGGCACGGGCGGCAAGAGCATCTACGGCGCCAAGTTCCCCGACGAGAACTTCAAGCTCACGCACTCCAAGCCCGGCCTGCTCTCCATGGCCAACGCCGGTCCCCACTCGAACGGCTCGCAGTTCTTCATCACGACGATCGTGACGTCGTGGCTGGACGGCAAGCACGTGGTGTTCGGTGAGGTCGACAACCAGGAGAGCATGGACCTGGTCAAGAAGATCGAGGCCCTCGGCTCGGGGAGCGGCCGCCCCTCCGCGAAGGTCACCATCGCGGACAGCGGAACCCTCTGACCCGTACCCTCATTCACTGACACGAGCGCGCCGCCCGGCCTCCACGCCGGGCGGCGCGCTCCGTCGTACCGGTAGCCCCGCCCCACTCGTTACGGTGCCGCCATGGGGAACACATTCCGCGGCGCGGGCCACAGTCTGTCGATGTCCAACGGAAGTACGGACGTCTTCGTCGATGTACTCATGCTGGCCGTGTCCGCACTCGCCGGGAGCGTCTGGGAGTACCGCTTCGCCACCCTGCTGAACGCGCAGGACCAGAGCGCGGTGGGGCGCGGGACGGTCGGGTTCGACCTGGAGGAGATCGACTGGGGCCGCTCCCCCGGCGAGCGGGCCGCGGCGAAGGACTTCGTCCTGCGGGTGCTCGACCTGGCCCTGCTCAGGCACCGGTGGAACGAGCTGGACTACGACCCGCCCTACGCCGAGAGGTTCCTGCGGCAGTACCGGGAGATGGTCGAGGCGTTCGACCCCGCCGACGCCGACCCCCGCGACGACACCTTCCCCGGGCCGGAGGAGGCCTTCATGGCCTCGTGCGTACGGCACCGGGTGCTGTGCGCGCCCGCGTACTGGGACACATGCGTCTTCTGCAACGGAGCCGAGCCGCCGCACTGAGTCCGTGACGCGCCGTCCCGTGCACCCCGGGTGTCAACCGACGGTTGACACCCGGGGGCTGTCAACCTACGGTTGACGCATGGTGAATCCCACACACCCGGCCCATCCCGTGCGCCTCGACGATCTGATCGAGGCCATCAAGAAGTCCCACACCGACGCCCTCGACCAGCTGTCCGACGCGGTGATCGCGGCGGACCACCTCGGCGACGTGGCCGACCATCTGATCGGGCACTTCGTGGACCAGGCCCGCCGCTCGGGCGCCTCCTGGACCGAGATCGGCAAGAGCATGGGGGTGACCCGGCAGGCGGCCCAGAAGCGGTTCGTGCCCAAGGACCCCGGCGAGGTCTCCGGCCTCGACCCCAGCCAGGGGTTCGGCCGCTTCACCCCGCGGGCCCGCAACGTCGTGATGGCCGCGATGAACGAGGCCCGCACGGCGCACAACGACGAGATCGGCACCGCGCACCTGGTGCTCGGGCTGCTCAGCGAACCGGAAGGGCTGGCCGCCGCCCTCATCAGGGCCCGGGGCGTCACGCTGGAGTCCGTCCGCCGGGCCGCGACCGAGGCACTGCCCCCGGCCGTGAGCGGCGAACTGCCCGAACTCGCCCCGTACGACGCCGGGGCCCGCAAGGTGCTCGAACTGACGGTCAGGGAGGCCCTCCGGATGGGCCACAACTACGTCGGAACGGAGCATCTCCTGCTCGCCCTGCTGGAGCAGGAGGACGGCGCGGGCGTACTGACCGGGCTCGGCCTCGACAAGGCCGCGCTCGAGACGGCCGTCACCGAGGCTCTCGCCCTGCTCACCGGCACCGAGCAGAGCGGCTGATCTCAGCGGCGGTCACACGGCGGCCGCTCCCGGTCGGGACCGGTGCCGGTCGGGACCGGTGCCGGTTCCCCTCCGCGGCGGATTCAGGCCAGGCGGCGGTCCGCCGGGCGGCGTGGCGGGCACGGCCGCGGAAGCGACGGCGACCGCGCTGCGACCAGGCCGTTTCCGGTGCGCCGCTCAGCGCGCCCCCGCTTCGAGCCGCAGGCTCCAGCGGCCTGGCCCGCCGGTGAGCGTGACCGTGGAGAGCGGTCCGACGTCCACGTTCCAGTACGTCGACGGCGGGGCCTTCAGCGCGTAGACCAAAGCGGCCCGGACGACCGCGGGTTCGGCCACGGCCACGATGGCGCCGTCGCACACCGGGCGGGTGTCCAGCCAGCCCCCGACCCGGGTGATGAACGCGAGCAGCGGTTCGCCGCCGTGCGGGGCGGCGCGCGGGTCCGCGAGCCAGGCGTCGACCGCCGCCGGTTCGCACGCCGCGACGTCGGCGAGGGTGCAGCCCCGCCACCGGCCCATGTCGCAGTCGCGCAGGGCGGGCTGGACGAGCGGGGCGAAGCCGAGCGCGTCGCCGGTCGCGCGGCTGCGCGGGGTCGGTGAGCAGTAGCGCAGTTCGGCGGCGCCCAGGGAGGCGAGGGCGGGCGCGGCGAGCCGTATCTCGTACAGACCGGTGGGGTCGAGCGGCCGGTCGTCGTCGAAACGCTCGGCGAGCAGGCCGGAGCTGCGGGCCGCGGCGACCAACGAGACTCTGGAAGTCATGGCGGCGATCGTGGATCCGAACACCCTGTCGGTCAAGGGGTCTCACACGTCCGTCCGCACCGGGCCGCACCGGGGCCCGTGCACCCTTCCGCGGGACCGATTGGCCTGATTCCCCTCTTCCCACGGGACGCGGGGACGTTCTCGATCAGGGCCGCGGACCGCCGGCGCCAGAACCGGGCATCACCTCCTCGCAGGCGGTGCGCAGCCGCCGTACCCCCTCGGTGATCCCGGCCGCCCCGGCGACCGCGGCGAAGCTCAGCCGGATGTGCGGGGCCGGGGGTTCGGCGCAGAAGTACGGGCGGCCGGGCGCGATCGCGACGCCCGCGCGCAGGGCCGCCGAGACGACGGCGGACTCGTCCGCACCGGCTTCCGCTCCGGGCAGCCGCAGCCAGAGGCTGCCGCCCCCGGCCGGGATGTGCGGCAGTCCGAGCGCGGGCAGCTCCCTGCCCAGGGCCGCCGTCAGGGCGGTGCGACGCTCCCGCAGCGCGGCCGACACGGCCCGCAGGTGATGGCCCCAGGCCGGGGCGCCGACGAGTTCGAGCGCCGCTTCCTGGAGCGGGCGGGGCACGAAGAAGCTGTCGACGACCTGGATGGCCCGCAGCCGCTCCATCACCGGCCCCCGGGCGGCGAGCGCGGCCACCCGCAGGCTCGGCGAGGCGATCTTGGTGAGGGAGCGGACGTGGACGACCACCCCGTCCGGGTCGTCGGCGGCCAGCGGCGCGGGCAGTGGCCCGGCGTCGTCGTGGACCAGGCGGCGCGCGAAGTCGTCCTCGACCACGAAGGCACCCGCGCCGCGGGCGATCCGGACGACCTCGGCGCGCCGCTTCGGGGCCAGGACCGCGCCGGTCGGGTTCTGGAAGAGCGGCTGGCAGACGAAGACGCGGGCGCCGGTGGCCCGGAACGCGGCGTCGAGCAGGTCCGTCCGTACGCCGTCGGCGTCGACGGGCACCGGAACCGGCCGCAGCCCGGCCGCGCGGGCGACCGCCAGCATGCCCGGGTACGTGGGTGACTCGACCAGCACCGGGGCACCGGGCGGGGCGAGGGCGCGCAACGCGGTGGCCAGGGCGCTCTGGCCACCCGCCGTGATCAGCACCTCGGCGGCGGTGAGCGCGGGCCCGATGTCCCGGGCGAACCAGGACCGCAGCTCGGTCAGGCCGTCGGTGGGCGGGCGCCCCCAGGCGCCGGGGCGGCGGCCCGCGCGGGCGAGGGCGGCGGCCAGCGCCCGCTCCGGCCGGAGGGAGGCGTGGAGGTAGCCGCCGTTCAGCTCGATGACCCCGGGCGGCGGGGCGGCGAGGGTGACGAGCACACCGGAGGCGTCGACGGTGCGCGGCACCGCCTCGGGGCCTCCGTCGCCGCAGAGGGAGACCTCCTGCCAGGAGGTGTCGCCCGGGGGTGTCCCGGCGCGGAGCTCGGCCCGGAAGGCGCCGGAGCCGGGCCGGGTGACCACCAGGCCCTCGGCGACGAGCTGGGCGACGGCCCGGGACACGGTGACGGGGCTGGCCCGGAAGCGCTCCACGAGCTCCCGGCTCGACGGCAGCTTTCCACCAGGTGGATAGCGGTTGAGCTCACCGCGGATACATTCGGCCAGTTCAGCGACGCTGGTACGCTCGTGCATGAGAGATGACAATAGCGCTATCCCCTGCGACACGATAGCGGTCACCGCACCACCCGCCACCGGAGCCACGTCCTCCCCCGCGGCCCCCACCGCCTCCGGGCGCGCGCCGCGCCGGAGCGGAACCGCCCTCGCCGGGCTCGGAGTCCTCGCCTTCTCGCTGACCTTCCCCTCCACCGCCTGGGGCCTGGAGAGCTTCGGCCCCTGGTCGCTGGTGTCGCTGCGCACCCTGCTCGCCGCCCTGATCGCGGGCGGGGCCCTGCTGCTGGGCCGGGCCCCGCTGCCGGAGCGCCGGCACCGGGCCGCGCTCGTCGTGGTCGCCGCGGGGGTCGTGGTCGGCTTCCCGCTGCTGACCACGCTGGCGCTGGAGACCTCCACGACCTCGCACGCGGCCGTGGTCGTGGGACTCCTGCCGCTGACCACGGCGGTGTTCTCCTCGCTGCGGACCGGGGCGCGCCCGCCCCGCGCCTTCTGGATCGCGGCACTGGCGGGCGCGGGCGTGGTGATCGCGTTCACCGTGTGGCAGAGCGGGGGCGAGCTGTCCGGCGGCGATCCGTACCTCTTCGGCGCGCTGCTGGTGTGCGCGGCCGGGTACGCGGAAGGGGGCAGGCTGGCCCGGGTGATGCCGGGCTGGCAGGTGGTGAGCTGGGCCCTGGTGCTCTGCCTGCCGCTCGCGCTGGCGGGAGCGGCGGTCGCGGTGCCGGCCGAACCGATGCGGCTGACCGCGCACGGGGTGATCGGACTGGTGTGGGTGGCCGCCGCCTCGACCGTCCTCGGCCTCTACGTCTGGTACCGCGGGATGGCGGAGATCGGGGTGCCCAGGGCCTCCCAGCTCCAGCTCGCACAGCCCCTGCTGACCCTGGGGTGGTCGTTCTTCCTGCTGGACGAGGAGGTCCCGGTGGCGGCTCCGGTGGCGGCGCTCGCGGTGCTCGTCTGTATCGCCGCCACCCAGCGGGCGGGGCGCTCGCGCTGACCGCGAAGCCGTTCGCCGGGCGAAGTCCGGGCCGGGACATAGACTTGTCGACATGGACCGCCACCCTGGAGGAGGTCAGTCCCGATGGAGGCACGCACCGGCGACCGCCTGGTCACCCACGGCCGGACCGTGGGCCAGCACGACAAGGTCGCAGAGATCGTCGAAGTACTCGGTGCCGGGGGCACTCCCCCGTACCGCGTCCGCTCCGACGACGGACACGAACATCTGATTTCGCCCGGACCCGACAGCGTCGTGGAGCACAGCGGCGCACGGAAGCGGCCGCCGGCCGCGTAGGGCATGTTCCGGGGGGCGCGGGCAGGTCGGCCGGTTCTCCGGCCGGTCCGCCCGCGACACCCGTCAGCGGGGCGGAAGCACCCGGCCCGGGTAGTGGTCGCCCACCACCCGCGCCATCGCCCCGATCCGGTCGGTGACCACGTCCTTCCCGGAGAAGTAGACGTGACCGCGGACCTGGTCGTGGTCGGCGGCCAGGTCGAGGTGGCGGGAGAGTTCGGCCGGGTCCTGCCAGGCGGCGGGCTGGGCCGGGTCACCGGCCTTGTAGAGCGCCTCCCCCACGAACAGGTCGACGCCCGTGCCCCGGACGGCCTCGCTCCACCAGGCCAGCAGTTTGGCGTAGTCGGCGGCGGCGAAGCCGATGTTCCAGTAGATCTGCGGGCAGATGTAGTCGATCCAGCCCTTCTTGACCCAGCCGCGGGTGTCGGCGTGCAGGTCGTCGTACGTCTGCACCCCCGCCTTGGTGTCGGAGCCGAGCGGGTCGGTCGCGGCGTTGCGCCATACCCCGAACGGACTGATGCCGAACTGGACGTTCTTCCGGATGGCCTTGATCCGCTCGGCCGTCTCGCGCACCAGTGTGTCGGTGTTGTCGCGCCGCCAGGACGCCTTGTCCGGAAAGCCCGCGCCGTACGTGGCGTACGTGGCGTCGTCGTCGAAGACCTGGCCCGCGACCGGGTACGGGTAGAAGTAGTCGTCCCAGTGCACGGCGTCGATGTCGTAGCGGCGGACCGCGTCGAGCATCGCGTCCTGGACGAAGCGGCGGACCTCGGGGATCCCGGGGTTGTAGTAGAGCTTGCCGCCGTACGGCAGGACCCAGTCGGGGTGGAGCCTGGCCGGGTGGGTGGCGGCCAGCCGGGACGGGTCGGTGTGGTTGGCGACCCGGTACGGGTTGAACCAGGCGTGCAGCTCCAGTCCACGGCGGTGCGCCTCGCTGACCGCGGTGCCCAGCGGATCCCAGCCGGGGTCCTTGCCCTGGACGCCGGTGAGGTACTGGGCCCATGGCTCGTAAGGCGAGGGCCACAGCGCGTCGGCGGTCGGCCGGACCTGGAGGACGACCGTGTTCAGCCGCAGCTCCACCGCCTTGTCGAGGTACGCGATCAGCTCGGCCTTCTGCGCCGCAGCCGGCAGTCCCGGCTTCGAGGGCCAGTCGAGATTGACGACGCTGGCCACCCACATGCCGCGCAGTTCGCGCCGCGCGACATCACGGCGCCTCCCCGGCGACGACACGCCCGCCCCCGAAGCCTCGTCCCGCCGGACTGGGACCGCGGCCGCGTCACCCGCCGCGACGGCTGTTCCCATGACCCCCGCAACCACGCCTGCCGCACCCGTCACAAAGCCTCTTCGGGCCATTTGCCGCATTTCGCTGCACCTGCCGTCTCTCTGTGCTCGTCGTCAACATCCGTCGCCCCAGTAACCAGGCGTAACGCAGAGCATGCCCGCCCCGGCCCGCGATGACCCGCAGGACGCGAGTAACGTCGTGGGGTCGGGCCGGGCACCGGAATCGGACGGGAACCCGCGGCCCCGGAACAGCGAAAGGCACGAGGTGACGGACTCTATGGCCGACATTGCGCGGGTCGGAGTAGTGGGTTGTGGCCAGATGGGCGCGGGCATCGCCGAGGTGTGCGCCCGCAGCGGTCTCGATGTCCTGGTGGCCGAGACCACCGGCGAGGCGTTGGAGATCGGCCGCACCCGGCTGCACAACTCCCTGTCGAAGGCCGCCGAACGCGGCAAGATCACGGCCGAGGAGCGCGACGACGCGCTGGCCCGGCTGGCCTTCACCACCGACCTGGGTGAGTTCGCCGACCGCGATCTCGTCATTGAGGCCGTGGTGGAGAACGAGCAGGTCAAGACCGAGATCTTCCAGGTGCTCGACCAGGTCGTGACCCGGCAGGACGCGATCCTCGCCTCGAACACCTCCTCCATCCCGCTGGTGAAGCTGGCCGTGGCGACCTCCCGCCCCGACCAGGTCATCGGCATCCACTTCTTCAACCCGGCCCCGGTGCAGAAGCTCGTCGAGCTGATCCCCGCGCTGACCACGTCCGACGAGACGGTGCGGCGCGCCGAGGCCCTGGTCCGGGACGTGCTGGGCAAGCACCCGATCCGCGCCCAGGACCGCTCGGGTTTCGTGGTCAACGCCCTGCTGATCCCGTACCTGCTCTCCGCGATCCGGATGTTCGAGTCGGGGATCGCCAGCCGTGAGGACATCGACAACGGCATGGAGCTCGGCTGCGCCCACCCCATGGGCCCGCTCAAGCTCGCCGACCTGATCGGGCTCGACACGGTCGCCTCGGTCGCCGACTCGATGTACGCGGAGTTCAAGGAGCCGCTGTACGCCGCTCCGCCGCTGCTCCAGCGCATGGTGGACGCGGGCAGGCTCGGCCGCAAGACCGGCTCGGGCTTCTACCCGTACGCCTGATTCCCATCGGCGTCGCCTCTCGCGGGGGCCGGTCCGGGCGATCCCCGGACCGGCCCCCGCGCGTGAGCGGATGTTCTCGCCGGCCGTCCTGCGGACGCTCACCCCAGCCGTAAGTGATGGAGCATCATCAGCCCTGCGGCCATGCCCGCGGCCGGGACCTCGCCCCGGGCGATCAGCTCGGGCACCCGCTTGAGCGCTATCCACTCACGACGCGAGGACTCGAAGGCGTCGCGGGGCTCACCGGTCCACACCGCCTCCTCGGACCAGTAGAGGTGGTGCCGGGCGTCGGTCAGCCCGTTGGACGGCTCCACGGTGAGCAGCGGGCGCAGCGGGCCGGGGCGCCAGCCGGTCTCCTCCTCCATCTCCCGGGCGGCGGCAAAGGCGAGGTCCTCGCCGTCCTCGACGACTCCGGCGGCCAGCTCCCAGCCCCAGCTGTCCGTGATGAACCGGTGGCGCCAGAGGAGCAGCACCTCCTCGGCCGCGTTGACGACGGTGGCCGCCGCGACGGGGCGCAGCCGGATGAGGTAGTGGTCGAGATGACGGCCACCGGGGAGGGCCACATCCGCGAGGTTGACCCGGAACCAACGGTTCTCATACACAGTCTGTTCGTTCAGATTCGCCCACTGCACGTTTCTGCCGCCTTCCGACACGTAGGTGGCAACATCGCAGCAGGAGCCGCACCGGAACGGAACGCACCGGTCCTGGCCCGGGGCGGCTCACAGCGGCACGAGGAGCGCTCCGTCGATGAGTTCGGCGGCCCGGCCCGCGTCGGCGCAGCCACTCGCGATCAGCTCCTCGCGCACGGCGCACAGCCGGTCGCGCAGCCGCCGCGACTCCATGCCCCGGGCCCGCTCCGCCATCTCCACCGCCGTGGCCGCCGCCCGGTCCGCCTCGCCCTGGCGCAGCTCGACATGGGTGAGCATGGCCAGCCGGTGCACCCTGCCCCGCTCGTGCGCCGGGACGCGTACCGCGTTGGCGGCGTGCTCCCTGGCGCCCGGCAGGTCTCCGATGCCCAGCAGCGCCTCGGCCACCTGCACGTCGACAAGCCCCGGCTGGACGTACCCGGTCTCGTCCGGCTCCAGGCCCGGGGTGATCCGCGCGGCCTCCGCCTCGGCGCGCCGGATGCACTCCCGCGCGCCGCCCACGTCACCGAGACCGGCGTACGCCTTGGCCTGCATCGCGTACAGGTCGGCGGCGAGCGCGGGACTGATGTGTCCCTTGGCGGCCCGCAGCGCCGCCTGGGCGAAGGCCACGGACTGCCGGTAGTCGGCGAGCAGCAGCGACTGGTTGACCAGCAGGGCGATGACATAGCCGCCGAACCCCCGGTCACCGCTCGCCTTGGCCAGCCGCAGCGCCTGGTGGAAGTAACGCTGGGCCGGGCCGTGCGCGTCGGAGTCGTAGGCGCAGATCCCGGCGACCGCGACCAGACCTCCCGCCGCGCGGTGAAGCCGCCGGCCCATCGCGTCGCTGTAGCCGCCGCGCAGCAGCGGGGCGGTCCCGGCGTTGAGGAAGCCGACGATCCGGGAGCGGGTCGCGATCCCGCCCGCCCGGCGGTACATCAGTTCGTAGTGGGCGCGGGCCGCGCGCAAGGTCGTTATGTCGGCCATGGAGACCCGGGCCGGGCCGCCGCGGGACACATCGAGGTCCTCCGGAGGGTTCTCCCACTCCCAGACCGGCATCACCGCCGCCGTGCCGGTGACGGCGGCCGGTCCGGGGCCGTACGGGCGCTGCGTGTCGTCGGCCCGCCACAGCGCGGTGGCCCGCTCGACGAAGCCGTTGAGCGAGGAGGCGGGCACGACCGCGCCGGGGCCCGGCGCCGCCATGCCGATGTCGTCGAGCGCGACCGTCCTTCTCAGCCGGTTGCCGAGCACCTCACAGATCAGGTCGGGCACCTGGCCGCGCGGGCGCTGCCCCTTCAGCCAGCGGGCCACCGCGGTGTGTTCGTACCGCAGGAGCAGACCGCGGGACCGCCCCGCCCGGTTGATGTGCGCGGCCAGCCCGGCCCGGGAGACCCCCGCCTCCTCGATCAGGGCAGCCAGCAGAACGTTGGGCTCCGTTGCCCCCATGTGTGCCCCTTTGGTGGTTCGGCACGCCGAGGCGTGTCGCACCAGTGGAGCACGATTCACACGGGGTGTGAACGTAATGCCCGAACCGTCCCCCCGCGCACCCTGTCGCACCGGCTCGAAGATCGGTTGAATCAGTCGCCTCGCAGGAGGCGGCCGGGTCGTCTGCTCCCCCTCGTACAGCACGGCGACCCGCTCCCGCACCGTCCGTCCTGCCGACCTGCCCGACACTCCGCGGCAGCACGGACGGTGCCGGACCGCACGACCCACTGCCCATCGATCGGAGGGTGGCCGGGCCCCGGCCCGGACGCGGTCCCCACCGCCCGGCGAGCACGCGGGAGGGGCGCACCCGATAGCCGGGTGCGCCCCTCCTTGCCGTGTACGGTGCGGAGGCTACGCGCCGCGCAGCACCGCGCCCGTCCGCTCGGTGGCGAGGGCCACCGCCGCGTCGCGCGCGGCACTCGCCTCGTCGACGGTCAGCGTGCGGTCCGCCGCGCGGAAACGCAGCGCGTACGCCAGGGACTTGCGGCCCTCGCCGATCTGCTCACCGGTGAAGACGTCGAACAGACGCACCGCTTCGAGCAGTTCGCCCGCGCCCTCGCGCAGTGCCCGCTCCACGTCGGCGGCCGGGACGTTCTCCGCGACGACCAGCGCGACGTCCTGGGTCGCCACCGGGAAGGTGGAGATCCGCGGCGCCCGGAGCGCGCCGTCGGCGGCCTGCTCCAGCACGTCGAGCTCGACCTCCATGGCGCAGCTGCGCTCGGGGAGGTGGAGGTCCTTGACGACCCGCGGGTGCAGCTCACCGGCGTGGCCGAAGAGGGTCTCCTCGCCGTCGACCGTGACGTACAGCGCGGCGCAGCGGCCCGGGTGCCACGGGGCGTGGCGGTCGCTGCGGACGGTCACCTCGACACCGGCCTCGCGGGCGATGGTACGGGCGGCCTCGACGGCGTCCGCCCAGCCCGCCGGGCGGCCTTCTCCCCACCAGCCGGCCTGCTCGCGGGCGCCCGCGAGGACGACCGCGGCCCGGCGCGGCTGACGCGGCAGCGCGGCGTCGAGCGCGGCGATCTGCTCCTCGGCGGGACGGTGGTCGACGGGCAGCCGGACGGCCTTGGTCTCGCCGCCGGTCGGCCGGAAGACCAGACCGGTCTCGAAGAGCGCCAGGTCGTGGCTGCCGCGGCCGTCGTTGCGCCGCAGCGCGCCGAGGAGACCGGGCAGCAGCGTGGTGCGCAGCGCCGGCTCCTCGTCGGAGAGCGGGTTGACGAGCCGGACGGTACGGCGGCGGTCGTCCTCGGTGTCGAGCCCGAGCTGGTCGAGGACGGCGTCGCCGATGAACGGGTAGTTCAGCGCCTCCACGTACCCGGCCCCGGCGAGCGCCCGGCCGATGCGGCGGTGCAGCCGCTGGCGGTCGGTGAGCCCCCGGCCGGACGGCGGGGTGGGGAGGGTGGACGGGAGGTTCTCGTAGCCCTCCAGCCGGATGACCTCCTCGGCGAGGTCGTTCGGCTCGCCGAGGTCGGGGCGCCAGGACGGCGCGGTGACGATCAGCTCGTCCTGCCCGTACACGTCACAGCCGACCTGCTGGAGACGGCGTACGACGGTCTCGCGGCCGTAGGTGACACCGGCCACCCGGTCGGGGTGGTCCGCGGGCATCGCGATGGTGCGCGGCGCGGACGGCGCGCTGATCTCGGTGACCCCGGCCTCGGCGGTGCCACCGGCGAGCAGCACCAGCAGGTCGACGGTGCGCTGCGCGGCGGCCGCGGCGGCCTGCGGGTCGGCGCCGCGCTCGAACCGCTTGGACGCCTCGGAGGAGAGCTTGTGGCGGCGTGCGGTCCGGGCGATCGAGATCGCGTCGAAGTGCGCGGCCTCGATGACGACCTCGGTGGTGCGGTGCTCGCCCTCCTGGGCGTCCGCGATCTCCGTGTGGGCACCGCCCATGACGCCCGCGAGGCCGATCGGCCCGCGGTTGTCGGTGATGACCAGGTCCTCGGCGTCCAGCACGCGGACCGTGCCGTCGAGGGTGGTGAGCTTCTCGCCCTGCTGGGCGCGGCGCACCCCGATCGGCCCGTCGACGCGGGTGCGGTCGTAGGCGTGCAGGGGCTGGCCGAGCTCCAGCATCACGTAGTTCGTGACATCCACGGCGAGCGAGATCGGCCGCATCCCGGCCTTCTGCAGGCGGCGCCGCAGCCAGATCGGGGAGCGGGCCTCGGGCTGGAGGCCGACGACGGTGCGCGCGGTGAAGCGGTCGCAGCCGATCGGATCGGCGATCTTGACCGGGTAGCCGTACGCGTTCGGCGCGGGCACGTCCAGGAGCGCCGGGTCGCGCAGCGGCAGCCCGTACGCGATGGCGGCCTCGCGGGCGACGCCGCGCATCGACAGGCAGTAGCCGCGGTCGGGCGTGACGGCGATGTCGAGGACCTCGTCGACGAGCTGGAGCAGCTCGATCGCGTCGGTGCCGGCCTCGTGCTCCGGCGGCAGCACGATGATGCCGTGCGTGCCGTCGTCGCCCATGCCGAGCTCGTCGGTCGAGCAGATCATGCCGTGGGAGGTCTTGCCGTACGTCTTGCGCGCGGCGATCGCGAAGTCGCCGGGCAGCACGGCGCCCGGGAGGACCACGACGACCTTGTCGCCGACGGCGAAGTTGCGGGCGCCGCAGACGATCTCCTGCGGCTCGCCGGTGCCGTTGGCGTCGCCGACGTCGACCGTGCAGAAGCGGATCGGCTTCTTGAAGCCCTCCAGCTCCTCGATGGTCAGTACCTGTCCGACGACCAGCGGGCCCTTGAGACCGGCGCCGAGCTGCTCGACGGTCTCGACCTCCAGGCCCACGCCGACGAGCTTGGCCTGTACGTCACGGCCGGTCTCCGTCTCCGGCAGGTCGACGTATTCCCGCAGCCAGGAAAGCGGGACGCGCATCAGATCTCCATCCCGAACGGCCGGGTGAACCGGACGTCACCCTCGACCATGTCTCGCATGTCTTCTACGTTGTGGCGGAACATCAGCATCCGTTCGATGCCGAACCCGAAGGCGAATCCGCTGTACTTCTTGGGGTCGACGCCGCAGGCGGTGAGCACCTTCGGGTTGACCATGCCGCAGCCGCCGAGCTCGATCCAGCCCTCGCTGCCGCAGGTGCGGCAGGGGCGGTCCGGGTTGCCGACGGACGCGCCGCGGCAGACGTAGCAGACCATGTCCATCTCGGCGGACGGCTCGGTGAACGGGAAGAAGTTCGGCCGCAGCCGGGTCTTCATGTCCGGTCCGAAGAGCGCCTGGACCATGTGGTCGAGGGTGCCCTTGAGGTCGGCCATGGTGAGGCCCTCATCGACGGCGAGCAGCTCGATCTGGTGGAAGACCGGGGTGTGTGTCGCGTCGAGCTCGTCGGTGCGGTAGACCCGGCCGGGGCAGACCACGTAGACCGGGGGCTCGCGGTCGAGCAGGGTGCGGGCCTGGACCGGCGAGGTGTGGGTGCGCAGCACGACACCGGACTCGTCGGTCTTCGCGCCGTCGGCGCCCTGGACGAAGAAGGTGTCCTGCATCTGCCGGGCCGGGTGGTCGGGCACGAAGTTCAGGGCGTCGAAGTTGAACCACTCCGCCTCGACCTCGGGGCCCTCGGCGATCTCGTAGCCCATGGCCACGAAGACGTCCGAGACGCGCTCCATGAACGTCGTCAGCGGGTGCCGGGCCCCGGCCGGGGTGCGGTCGTACGGCAGGGTGACGTCCACGGCCTCCTCGACCAGCACGCGGGCGTCCCGCTCGGCCTCCAGCTCCGCCTGGCGGGCGGCGAGCGCGCGGCCGACGGCGGCGCGGGCCTGGCCCACGCGCTTTCCGGCCTCGGCCTTGGCCTGCGGCGGCAGTGCGCCGATCTCGCGGTTGGCGAGCGACAGCGGCGACGTACCCGACGTGTGCGCGGTCTTCGCCTGGGCGAGCGCGTCGAGGTCACCGGCGGCGGCGAAGGCGGCGAGCGCCTCGTCCCGCATGCGCTCGATCTCTTCCGGTTTCAGTGTCTCGACCTCGACTGGGTCGTACGACTTGTTCGGTGCCGACATCTCTTCCCGTGCTTCCGATTGGCTGATACTGCGCTTACCGGGGGATGGCCCGGACCCCCATGGCCCCGATCGACGACTGGAGGACGCAAAGGTGCCAAAGGTCGAGTCTAAGGGCCACAGGATGAGTGGGAGGCCCGTGGGCCGCTCAGACCAGGTAGGCCGGCGCGCTCACGGGCAGGATAAATCGGAACTCCGCACCGCCGCCGGGGCCGCGGCCGACCGTGATCGTGCCGCCGTGCGCCTCGACGATGCCCTTGACGATGTAGAGGCCCAGGCCCGTGCCGCCGCGCTTGCTCCCCCGCCAGAAGCGGGTGAAGACACGGCCCATCGACTCCTCGGGAATGCCGGGGCCTTCGTCGCTCACGGTGACGGCCGTTCCCTTCTCGTCGCTCTTCGCGGGTGCGGGCGCGACCTCAATGGTGACGGTTCCCTCGCCGTGCCGCACCGCGTTTTCCAGGAGGTTGCCCAGCACCTGGTCGACCTTGTCCGGGTCGGCCCAGACCGCGGGCAGCGGCTGGCGGGTGCGGACCAGGAAGCGGTCAGGGGTCAGACCTCCCGCCGTGAGCGCCTGGATGTGGCGCTCGACGGCGGCGGAGAGGTCGACGGGCTGGCGGCGCAGCTCCAGGCGGCCCGAGTCGATCCGGGAGATGTCGAGCAGCTCGGCGATGAGCCGGGTGACGCGGCCCGCGTCGGCGTCGACCGTCTCCAGCATCAGGCGCTTCTGGTCGTCGGTGAACCGCTCCCACTTGGCGAGGAGGGTCGCGGTGAAGCCCTTGACGGAGGTCAGCGGGGAGCGCAGCTCGTGGGCGACCGTCGCGATCAGCTCGGCGTGGCTGCGCTCGTTGCGGCGGCGCGCCTCGGTGCCGCGCAGGGAGACCACCACCCGGCGCACCGGCCCGGTCGGGTGCTCGCGCACGTAGCGGGCCGAGACCAGGACCTCCCGGCCGCCGGGCAGCAGCAGGTTGCGCTCGGGCTGGCCGCCCCGGGTGGCGAGGCCGCCGTACGGGTCGGTCAGGGGCCACCAGCGGCGGCCCTTGAGATCCTCCAGGGGCAGCACGTGCTCCAGGCCGTGGCCGAGGGCGGCGGCCTGCGGTACCGCGGTGATCCGGGCGGCGGCGGCGTTGAAGCAGATGACCTGGCCGGTCTCGTCGGCGATGACCAGGCCGTCGGGCAGGTCGTCGGGGTCGACACTCACGTCGGCGGCTCCGAGCTTCACGATCCCGTCCGGTTCACCGGCCGCAGCGGGGGGTTCGCAGGCGTGCACGACGGCCGCGTGTGTCCCGCGCGGCCTGCTCATGCCGACAGCCATATCCCGTACCCCACCTCTCGAACCAGTGCAGTGGGCCCCCGAGTCCGCCACCCTACTAGTCGTCGGTGACGGAGCGACACCCTGCGGTGGCGCAGGGCCGCGGTCAGCCCCGGCGCTGGGCACGGGCGGAGGCGTACAGGCAGACGGCCGCCGCCGTGGCGAGGTTGAGGCTCTCCGCCCTGCCGTGGATGGGCACCCGGACGACGGCGTCGGCCAGCGCCCGGGTCTCCTCCGGCAGGCCCCAGGCCTCGTTGCCGAAGACCCAGGCGGTCGGGCCGCCCATGGTCCCGGCGTCGAGCTCGTCGTCGAGGTCGTCCGCGCCCGCCCCGTCGGCGGCGAGGATGCGCACGCCCGCCTCCCGCAGTCCGCTCACGGCCTGCTCGACCGGCACGCCGACGGCTACCGGCAGGTGGAAGAGCGAACCGACCGAGGCCCGGACGGACTTGGGGTTGTAGAGGTCCACCGAGGCGTCGGTGAGCACCACGGCGTCGGCGCCCGCCGCGTCGGCGCAGCGCAGCACCGTACCGGCGTTGCCGGGGTCGCGTACGTGGGCGAGCACGGCGACGAGCTTCGGCCGCGCGGCGAGGATCGCCTCGAACGGGGAGTCCAGGAAGCGGCAGACGCCGATCAGGCCCTGCGGGGTGACGGTCTGCGAGACATCGGCCAGCACGGCGCTGTCGGCGAGGTGCACCCGGGCTCCGGCCGCGTGGGCGGCGGCGACGATGTCGGCATACCGTTCGGCCGCCTCGACCGTGGCGAACAGCTCGGTCAGGGTGGGCGCGCCGTCGCTGCCCCGGTGCCCGGCGGCCTCGCGCACGGCCTGCGGCCCCTCGGCGATGAACCGGCGCTCCTTGCCGCGGAAATTGCGCTTGGCCAGCCGCCGGGCGGCGATGACGCGCGGCGATCGCGGGGAGATCAGTTCGGGGGTGCCCATGGTCGGCGGCGGGCCTCTCTGCGTACGGAGGTGGCGGACGTGCGGAACGGGTCGTGCAACGCACCGGACCCGCAGACGGCGAGCGCCTGCGGGTCCGGCTCGGAAGGCTGGAGTGCTACCTGGATCAGGCGGCCTTCGGGGCGTTGACGTCGCTCGGGAGGGCCTTCTGGGCAACCTCGACGAGAGCGGCGAACGCGTTGCTGTCGTTGACCGCGAGCTCGGCCAGGATCTTGCGGTCCACCTCGATGTTGGCGGCCTTCAGACCCTGGATGAGGCGGTTGTACGTCATGCCGTTCTGGCGGGCAGCGGCGTTGATGCGCTGGATCCACAGCTGACGGAAGTCGCCCTTGCGCTTCTTGCGGTCGTTGTAGTTGTAGACGAGGGAGTGGGTGACCTGCTCCTTCGCCTTGCGGTACAGGCGGGAACGCTGACCCCGGTAACCGCTGGCCTGCTCGAGGATCGCCCGGCGCTTCTTGTGAGCGTTTACTGCCCGCTTGACGCGTGCCACTTGTTAACTCCTTGTAGCGGGGCCGTGGTTGGACTCACACGGCCCGGAAACGAATCGGTCCCGGTCTGGGTCGAATGCGCCGCCCGCGGATTCACCGCGGGCCGCGGACTCACTTGCCGAGAAGCTTCTTGACCTTCTTGGCGTCGGCCGGAGCCGCTACGACCGTGCCGGTCAGCGAGCGGGTCTTCTTGGACGACTTGTGCTCAAGAAGGTGGCGCTTGCCCGCGCGCTCGCGGAGCACCTTGCCGGAGCCGGTGATCTTGAAGCGCTTGCTGGCACCGCTGTGCGTCTTGTTCTTCGGCATCGCGCCGTTCTCTCCTCGTCAGTGGCGCCCCTCGCGGTGTGGGCACCGGACGGCAGGGGCGTCAGATCTTGATGGGACTCCCGGGGAAACCC
The DNA here is from genome assembly GCF_042883525.1 of Streptomyces sp. NPDC058195. NCBI lineage: Bacteria > Bacillati > Actinomycetota > Actinomycetes > Kitasatosporales > Streptomycetaceae > Streptomyces > Streptomyces sp. NPDC058195. Next base: position 230,204 of record NZ_JBHVVM010000004.1, on the reverse strand, counting down.
GGGGCCGCCTGGATGGCGGCCCCTGAGGTCACGCCTCGGAAGGTGTCTCGGCCGGAGCCTCGGCAGGAGCCTCGGCGTCGGGGGTGGAACCCTGACGCTCCGCCTTGCGGGCGGCCTGGGCCTCGCGGGCCTCGGCCATGGCTTCGGTCTTCTTCTTGTGCGGGCCCAGAACCATGATCATGTTCCGGCCGTCCTGCTTCGGGTTGGACTCGATGAAGCCGAGTTCCTCCACGTCCGAAGCCAGACGCTGGAGCAGACGGAAGCCCAGCTCGGGGCGGGACTGCTCACGACCACGGAACATGATCGTGATCTTGACCTTGTCGCCCTGCTTGAGGAACCGGACGACGTGACCCTTCTTGGTGTCATAGTCGTGCGGGTCGATCTTCGGCCGGAGCTTCATCTCCTTGATGACCGTGTGCGCCTGGTTCTTGCGCGCCTCACGGGCCTTCATGGCCGACTCGTACTTGAACTTCCCGTAGTCCATGAGCTTGCACACGGGCGGACGGGCGGTCGCCGCCACCTCGACCAGGTCGAGGTCGTACTCCTGTGCGAGTTCCAGGGCCTTGGCAAGCGGAACAATCCCGACCTGCTCGCCGCTGGGACCGACAAGTCGCACCTCGGGAACGCGAATCCGGTCGTTGATGCGGGGCTCGGCGCTGATGGATCCTCCTCGGTAGCACCACGCGGCCGCCTGGCGGACAGCCACGTAACGTCTGTTTTCCTAAAACCAACCGCACCAGTGCAAGAAAAATGCCCCGGACGGGACACAGGCGGGGCTCCTGGAACAACCGGAACCACCGCGGTCAACCGCGGGGCACATCGGGCAGTCCCATCGTCCGTACGGAACGATGGCCACTGCCTGACCGGATGACCCGCCACCCCGGAGGGCGGTCAGGTGGGAGATCGGAGCCTCCACTTGTGGGCTGGGCACATAGCTGCACAGCCGGTCGTTACACAAGGTTAGCAGCTCCCCGGGGCAGGCGCTAACCAGGTGCCGTCCGCCGCTCCCGCGGACGGGGCGGCTCCGGTGTGGGCCTATCGTATGGCGCATGAGTGACGCGACCCCCAGCAGTGATTCCCCCGGCTTCGACGACATGGCCCGCGACATCGCGGAGGTGCCCGCGGTCGAGGTGATCGTGACGGTCGCGGTCAATCTGATGAGTGCCGCCGCCGTGAAGCTCGGGCTGACCGAGGACGGCGACCAGCACAAGGACCTCGACGAGGCCCGCAAGCTGGTGCACGCGCTGGCCGGGCTGCTGGACGCCAGCGCCACCGAGATCAGCTCCTTCCACGCGGCCCCGCTGCGGGACGGCCTGAAGTCGCTCCAGCTGGCCTTCCGCGAGGCCTCGCTGGTGCCGGACGAGCCCGGTCAGGGCCCCGGCGAGAAGTACACCGGCCCCGTCTTCGGCTGAGCCCGGCGCCCCGGTTCCCGTAGAAGCAGCAGAAGACGAGCCCCCTGCCCGGTCCGGGCAGGGGGCTCGCGCGTTCGGCGGGGTCCGCGCGTACGGGGGCTCGCGCGGTCAGCGGGTGAACAGGGGCTCGCCCGGTGCGGCGGCGTCGGCCGGGAGCAGGGCCAGGTCCAGTCCGCGCACCAGCCGGGCGCGCAGGGTCTCGTCGGCCGCCAGCCGTTCGGCGACCCTGCGGGCCGCCTCGGCGGGTTCGGCGCCGGGGGCGAGGACCAGGGCGAGGGTGCCGTCGGTCCGCCCGGGGCCGAGGTGGGCCCGGAGCACCGCGGGTTCGGCGGCGACCGCCTCGCGTACCGCCTCGGTGACGGCGGGGTCGTCCAGCGGGTCGGCGCTGGTGCGGCCCTCGGCGAGGGCCAGCAGCGCGGAGCCGGTCAGCTCGAAGGCGACCGGTCCGGCCATGTCGAGGACGACCGTGTCCGCCTTCTCGTGCGCGGCGGCCTGAAGCGCCTGGTGCAGGGGGACGGCGACGGGGCGTGCGCCCGGATCCCACAGGGCCAGCGCGTCGGTGGAGGTGAAGGCGGGCAGGGCCCGGCGGTCACCCGCCTGGAGCGTGGGGACGGCCATGTCACTGGTCTTCTCGCGACGCAGCCCGTTCTCGTCCTCCTCCACCTCCCCCAGTACGGCGACGACCGGGACCAGCAGCCGGGTGCCCTTGAGGGCTTCGAGTACCGGGCCCACGGCCGTGCGGTCCTCGGCCCAGGCCGCCAGGGCCTCGGTGAGTGCCGGGTCGGCCGAGCCGTCGTCGTCGGAGTATCCGGGGTCCGGAATGTTCTTCTGCGCCACAGGGCGAGCGTAGTACCTGGGCGTTTCCGCCCCGACAACAGGTCGGCGGCCCGTCAGCCCCGGGCGGCGGCCGGGCCGCGGCCCCTGCCCCGCCAGAGCATCACGGCGGCGGCCAGCAGGACCGCGCCGAGGCCGCCCGCACCGGCGGCGAGCCAGCCGGCCGGTCCGCCGTCCGGCGTACGGGCGGCCGGTCCCGGGCCGAAGTACCGCCGCTGGTAACCGGCCTCGGCGGATTCGGCGCGCGCCCCGGCGGGGCGGAGCGCGGCCCCGGCCTCGATCGCGGCGGCGGGGTCGACGATCCCGTAGCCCCGGGCGTCGTCGCGGCCGGAGGCGGGGGCGCTGCGGGCCGTGTCGGCGAGCAGCTTCTTGATCTGGGCGGGCGACAGTCCGGGGTGGGCGGCGCGGACCAGCGCGACGGCGCCCGAGACGAACGCGGCGGCGGCGGAGGTGCCCCACTCCACGTAGTACTGGCGGTCCGGCGAGGCGACGACGATATCGACCCCGGGGGCGCTGACGGTGGCGTACCAGCGGCGGGTGGAGAACGCGGCGTGGCTGCCATACCGGTCGACGGCGGCCACCGCGATCACGCCGGGGTAGGCGGCGGGGTACGAGATGTGGTCGCCCTTCTCGCCGCCGTTGCCCGCGGAGGCCACCACGACGGCCCCCTTGCGCAGCGCGTACTGGATGGCGGCGTCCTCGCCCGGTTCGGGATGGGCGGACCTGCTGTCGTCGCCGAGCGAGAGGTTGATGACGTCGGCGCCGTTGTCGGCGGCCCAGCGGATGCCGTCGGCGAGGGCCGTGCCGCGGGACTTGCGGGCCTTGGCACGGGCCGGGTCGGAGGCTTCGAGGATCACCCGGACAGGAAGGATCTTCGCCTCGGGGGCGATGCCGAGCACCCCGTCGTCACGCGCCGGACCGTGGCCGCGGGCCGCGATGATGCCCGCCATCGCCGTGCCGTGCCGGGCCCAGGCGCGGTCGCCGCGACGGGCGCCGAAGCCGATCATGTCCTTGCCGGGCAGGACCTGCCCGGTCAGATCGGGCAGCCCGCCGTCCACGCCGGTGTCGACGACGGCGACGGTGACGCCGCGGCCCTTGGTGGTACGCCAGGCCTGGTCGGTGTGGAGCGCGTCCAGGCCCCACTGCTGGTCGCGGATGGCGTCGGCACCAGCCGGGTGCGCGGGCAGCAGCGCGAGCGCGGTGGCGGCGCAGACCGCGCCCAGGGCGCGGTGGCGGCGGCTGCTGCGGCTCATTCCGGCTTCTCCATGAGGTCGGTGACGGTACGGCGCAGGCCGCGCTCGATCCGGTCGGCGATGCCCTTGGCCTCGTGGCCCAGACCGGCCTGGGCGGCGGCGGTCGTGGCGCCCTCGGTCATCGCCGCCGCGGCGGGCTGCGGGTCGGTGACGGTACGCCCGTCGGCGAAGCCGGACACCGCGAAGACGATCACGGGCACCTCGGTCAGCACATGCACCGACCAGCTGGCCCGCTGCCGGTCGCCGAATCCGGCCGCGGCCGTGCCCTTGACCGGATGGGCACGGGGCATCAGGTCGGTGCGCCGGTCCAGGCGCTGCTCGGCGAAGCGGGCGCTCAGGGACTTCATCGCGGCCGCGTCGCCCTCGGTGAAGATCACCCCGACGGTGGTGACGCTGCTGGTGGTGGCGTCGGCGTAGGTGGCCCGGAGCAGCCGCTCGCAGCCGACCGGGCCAAGGGCCCGTGCCAGCAGCGGGTCCAGGGCCGGTCGGCAGCCGCCGTCCGGGGCGACGGCCAGGCGCGTCCAGATCCGGTCGGCGCCGCCGGGGCCCGCCCCGTCGCCGCGCAGCGTACGGGGGAAGAGGGTGTCCACCGGGACGCTGTGCCAGGCGGAGCGGCCCACGGCGTAGGTGCCGCGCGCGTCGTCGGCGGAGGAGTCGCTGGTGAGCCAGGCGCCGGTGGCCGCGCCGCCGATCAGCCCGAGACCGAGCACCACGCAGACGGCGGCGGCTGCCGTCCGGACGGGGTGGCGGGTACGGACCGGGCGCAGCCGGGTGGTGGTCTCGGCGGGCGTCTCGGGGCGCGGCGCGGGAAAGGGCCGCGGGTACACGTACGGGCCGGGCTGCGGCACGGTTCCCGGGGGCGGGGTCAGATCGACCGCTCCGACGGGTCTGCGCCGGGTCGGCGGGGGCGGCTGCCCGGGGACCGGCGGAGCATCGGGGGCGGGCGGGACGGCCGGGGCGGCCGGGACCGGGTGGACCGCCCGGAGCTGGGCCGTGGTCTCCGCGGGCGTCGCGGCAGGCGGGATGCCGGCACGCGCTGGGGCGGGCGGGGCCCCGGGAGAGGGCGGGTCCGCGGGGACCGCGGACGGGAGGGCGGGAGCGGAAAGGGGCACGGGGGCGGGCGGAGCCGCAGGGACCGCGGACGGGGGCGCGGGGGAGGCGGCGGGCGGGGGCGTGGGGCGGGGCGGGACAGGAGCGCGCTGCGCCTCGGTACTCATCCGTCTCCCTGGTCCCATTCCGTACCGTGCGCGGATCGACGTCGCAGGCAGGCCCGTTGGTTGCCGCGTTCCGTCACTCTACGGGGTGGGACCGCCCCTGCGGGAGCCGGTCGTCCGACCCCTGACGTTCTGTGCGGAACATCCCCCTACCCAGCGGTACGGTCGTCTGGCAAGCTGCGGCCATGACTGCCCGTGCCGCTGACCGGACCCGCTACAACCGGGCCACCGCCCATCTGGACGCCCCGATCGCCGTGGTCGATCTCGACGCGTTCGACACCAACGCCGACGACCTGGTCCGCCGGGCGGGCGGGAAACCGATCCGGGTGGCGAGCAAGTCGGTGCGCTGCCGGGCGCTGCTGGAACGGGTGCTGGCCCGGCCCGGTTTCGCCGGGATCATGTCGTTCACGCTGGCCGAGTCGCTGTGGCTGGCGCGGGCCGGTTTCGAGGACGTGCTGCTGGCCTATCCGACGGCCGACCGGGCCGCGCTCGGAGAGCTGGCCGCCGATCCGAAGCTGGCCGCCGCGGTGACGGTGATGGTCGACGACCACGCGCAGCTGGAACTCATCGACGCGGCGCGGGCGGGCGGCCATGAGGAGATCCGGGTCTGCCTGGAGCTGGACACCTCGCTCCAGCTCCTCGGCGGCCGGGTCCGGATCGGCGCCCTGCGCTCCCCGCTGCGCTCCCCCGCCCAGCTGGCGGAGCTGGCGCGCTCGGTGGTGCGGCGGCCCGGCTTCCGGCTGGTGGGACTCATGGCGTACGAGGGGCACATCGCCGGGGTCGGGGACGCGGTCGCGGGCCGGCCTCTGCGGTCCCGGGCGGTGCGGCTGATGCAGGCCGCGGGGCGCAGGGAGCTGGCCGTGCGGCGGGCCGAGGTGGTGCGCGCGGTCCGGGCGGTGGCGCCGGACCTGGAGTTCGTGAACGGTGGTGGCACCGGCAGCGTGCAGCACACGGCGGCCGAGCGGGCGGTGACCGAGATCGCCGCCGGGTCGGGGCTCTACGTACCGCGGCTGTTCGACAACTACACGTCGTTCACGGCCCGTCCGGCGGCGCTGTTCGCGCATCCGGTGGTGCGCCGCCCGGGGGTGGGGACGGTCACCGTCCTGGGCGGCGGCTACCCGGCATCCGGGCCCGCGGGACCGGACCGGCTGCCCGTGCCGTATCTGCCCGAGGGGCTGCGCTACGACCCGCAGGAGGGGCCGGGCGAGGTGCAGACCCCGCTGCTGGGCGCCGCGGCCGACGACCTGCTGATCGGCGACAAGGTGTGGTTCCGGCACGCGAAGGCCGGTGAGATGTGCGAGCGCTTCGACGAGCTGCAGCTCGTCGAGGGCGACCGGGTGACCGCGACCGTGCCGACGTACCGGGGCGAGGGCCGCACGTTCCTGTGAGCCGGGCGGACCGGTTTCAGGGGGCGATCGAGCTGCCCACGCCGCCGGTCGCCGTGCTGTCGCCGACCGGCCGGATCGCCTTGGTGACGGTGTCCATGAGCGAGAGCGGGGGCCCGTCCGGGCCCGCGTCGAAGGCGTACCGCACGATGATCAGCGCTTCGGTGCCGACGGTGGAGGGGAAGACCAGCGACTGCACGTAGCCGCCGGGCCCCTGGGCCGTCCGCACCCGCCAGCGCACCTGGTACCCGGCGCGTCCGGCGACGGCCACGGGTGCGGAGTCGAGCTGCTGGTGGGAGACGATTCCGCCGTGGGTGCGGTCACCGACGATGCTCTCCTCGTAGGCCCCGTCGGCGGCGGTGACGATATCGCTCTTGGCGAGCTTCTCGGCGGAGGTGGTGCCCGTGGCGTTCGCCGTGCGGCTGGTCACCGTGCCGTGGTAGCAGGTGCGCGAGGGACTGCTGGGGCAGTCGTAGGAACCGACGGTACGCATGGTGGGGACCTGCTCGACGGTCCGGTCGGGCTTCTCCCAGCCGCTGGGGATCGGCAGGGTGATGCCGTTGAGCTGGTCGACGAGGACCTTCGGGTCCGCCTCGGCCGGTGAGCCGGCGGGCGACGGCGCGGTGGTGGCGCTCGGGGGTACGGAGGCGCTGGGCGCGGCCCCGGACGCCGGGCCGTCCCCGTCCCCGTCCCGGCCCAGCAGGACGGCTCCGGTGACGGCGGCGCCGACGACGAGCAGCCCGGCCGCGGCGAGCGCGAGCGTACGGGTGCCGTGGGCCCGTAAGGCCGGGGCGGGGGCCGGTACGGGCGGGCCGAAGCCCTGGTGCGCGGGTGCGGCCGGGGCGGCTGGGGCAGCTGCGACTGCCGGGGCTGCCGGGGCTGCCGGGCGGAGGTGAGCGGTCCACGCCGTGCCGTCCCACCAGCGCTCGCTGCCCGGTGCCGCGGCGTCCGGGTACCAGCCGGGCGGTGTCATGTCGCTCATGCGCCCACTCTAGGGTTCGCTGACCGGCCCGATCAGGCCGTTCGCGGCTTGTCCGAAAGGTCCGCCGAGGGGTGCCGGGGCTACCCGGGGAGGCTCCGCGCCCGACCGGCCGGAAGTTTATGGTGTGAAGGTCAACCATTGGTGGTCGACCACTGATCTGACGGTCGGCCATGCGACCGGGAGGGGAACGGGGTGTGACCGGGGACAGCGAGTTCGTCGACCGCCTGACGCCCGTGCTGCGGCCCGTCCGGGCGGGGAACGGCTTCGAGGAGGCGCTGGAGCAGATCCTCCAGGTGATCCGGCTGGGGCTGGTGCCGGGCGGTGGCCGGCTCCCGGCCGAGCGGGACCTCTCCGAGCTGCTGGGGATCAGCCGGGTCACCCTGCGCGAGGTGCTGAAAGTGCTTCAGGACCAGGGGCTGGTGGAGAGCAGGCGCGGCCGGTACGGCGGCACGTTCGTCCGGCCGCGCGCCGACAGCCCCGGCGAGGAGGAGCTGCGCCGGAGGGTGGCGGCGGTCGACATCGAGGACGTGCTCCGCTTCCGCGAAGTGCTGGAGGCCGGGGCGGCCGAGCTGTGCGCGGCACAGAGGCTCACCGGCCGGGACGCCGAGCGGCTGCGGGCGGCTCTGGCGGCGACGCACGAGGCGCCCCTCCCGGACTACCGCAGGCGCGACACCCTGTTCCACCTGACCCTGGCCGAGCTCGCCGGTTCCGCGTCGCTGGCCGCGCAGTACGCCGCCGTCCGGGCCGCCCTGAACGACCTGCTCGACTGCATCCCGCTGCTGGTGCGCAACCTGGAGCACTCGCAGCACCAGCACACCGGCCTCGTCGAGGCGGTCCTCGCGGGGGACGGGGAGACGGCACGCGCGGTGACCCGCGAGCACTGCGCGGGCACCGCGGCGCTGCTGCGCGGATTCCTCACCTGACGGGGGAGGCGTCCAGGAGACCGTAAAGGTCCATGGGCACACCATTGCGGGAGCCGGTTCAGGCCGCCGGGTGCCCCAGCCGTCCGCGCAGCCAGCGCAGCGCCGCCGTGCCCTGGGCCTGCTGGAAGGCCCGCAGCGTCGGCAGTCCGGGCGGGGCGGGGAGGCGCGCGTCGGAGAGGAAGTAGCCGGTCAGCGCGGCGAGCACCGCGGTCACGCCCGCCGGGTCGGCGCCGCGCCCCAGCGGGTGGGCGGTGAAGACGGCCTCCGGGTCGGGGCCGCCCTGCGCCGCCACGGACGGCAGCATCATGAGCAGGTCGAACCAGGGGGCGGCCCGCACCGCGTGGGGCCAGTCGACGAAGAACACCCGGTCGTCCGTGAGCAGGATGTTGTCCGCCCGCAGATCGCTGTGGGCCAGGCAGTCCCCGGAGGCCGGTGCCGCCCAGCCCGCCTCCAGGTCCGCGAGCAGACCGAGATGGCGCGCGGCCCACGGGTCGAGCCCGTCCGTGTCCCCGCCAGCCAGCAGGGTCCGCCAGCCGCTGAACATGGCGGCCTTGCGGTCGGCCACGGCGGGCGCGTCGGCCGGTGCCGGGGTCAGGGACGCGGCCAGCTCGCCGACCGCCGCCAGGACCCGGCTCAGCTCGGCGGTATCCCAGGGGACGCGGGGCTGACGGCCGTCGATGTCCTGGAGCACCAGGGCGACCCGGACGCCGTCGTCGTACGAGCCGAGCAGCCGGGGCGCCGGGGTGCCGGGCGGGAGGGCCGCGGTGTGCCGGGCCTCGGTGCGGTGCAGGCGCGGGCTGTCGGGGTTGGTCTCGGCGCTCACCGCCTTGATGAACGCGCGGCGCCCGTCCGCGAGCCGGACCCGGGCGGCGACGCCGGGTGAGAAGCCGCCGCTCTGGCTGTCCGCCTCGACGACCGGGGCGCCGAGGATGTCCTCGACGGCCCGGCGGAAGGGGGCGGGCAGCCCGGACCAGGGGTGGCGTACGCCGGAGGCGGGGGGCGCGATCATGTCCATCGGGGCATCCTTCACCAGCGGATCGCGCCTTCGCCAGTTCTTTCACCCGGACGCGTCCGGCGCCGCCGCGCATCGGTACGTGGCGCGGCGGGGCACGCCCCCGGTCAGTACGCGGCCCGGCTGTCCCGGCCGGTCAGGGCGAGCAGGTCGCGGGCCGGTCCCGCCGGGCGGTGGCCGGAGGGCCAGACGGCGCGCAGCTGGCGGCGCAGGCGTACCCCGGCGAGGGGGACCTTGACCAGGCGGCGGGCGGAGAGCTCCTCGCCGAGCGCGAGTTCACTCAGGACGCAGGGTCCGGCACCGCTCTGCGCCGCGCCCTTCACCGCGGTCGTGGAGGAGAGTTCGAGCAGCGGCTGGGCGAGGCCGCCATGCGCGGCGAGCGCCGCGTCCAGGACCTGGCGGGTGCCGGAGCCCTGCTCGCGCAGGACCAGCGGGGTCGCGGCCAGTTCCCGCGGGGTGAGGGGGGTGCGGCGGCGGGCCCAGGCGTGGGACGGGGCGACCACGACGACGAGGCGGTCGTGGGCGATGACCGTGCCGTCCAGCCCTTCCGGCACGGTGAGCCCCTCGACGAATCCGAGGTCGGCCTCGCCGGTCAGCAGCCGGGTGGCGACCACCGCGGAGTTCCCCGCGAGCAGCGAGACCGCCGTGTCCGGGCGTTCGGCGCGCAGCGCTATCAGCCAGCCGGGCAGCAGGTATTCGGCGATGGTCATGGAGGCGGCGACCCGGAGCCGGGAGTCGCGCCGGTCGCGCAGCGCCTGGGCGCCCGCGTCGAAGGCCTCGGCGGCCTCGACGATCCGGCGGGCCCAGTCGGTGACCAGGGCGCCCGCGTCGGTGAGCCGGGAGCCGCGCGGCGAGCGGTCCAGCAGGGCCACGCCGAGCTGGCGCTCCATGGACCGGATGCGGCTGCTGGCGGCGGGCTGGCTGACGCCGATGTCCCGGGCCGCCCTCCCCAGGCTGCCGTGCCGGGCGACGGCGAGCAGGAGTTCCAGCGCGCCCAGGTCGGGCACCCGGTGGGAGAGCGGGGCAGCCGCGTCGCCAGTCATAAGTTCACTTTATGACCTCATAGACACGGGATGTCTGGTGGGGCGGCGACTCGTGCCGGGAAAATCATGGCATGGCCATCTTTCCGCAGACCTCGCACTCCCCCGCACCGGATCCGGCCGCCGAACGGCTGCCCTCCCTGCGGTATCTCGGCCCCAACTGGTACGCGGCCGTCATGGGCACCTCGATCGTCGCCAGTGCCGGTGTCGCGCTGCCCGTGCACATCGCGGGTCTGCGGACGGCCTGCACGGTGGTGTGGGGGCTCGCGGTGATCGCGCTCGCCGTGGTGCTGGTGGCCCGTACCGGACACTGGGCCGCCCACCGCGACCAGGCCCGCAGCCATCTGCTCGACCCGGCCGTCGCGCCGTTCTACGGCTGTCTGGCGATGGCGCTGCTGGCGGTCGGCGGCTCGACGATGGTGGTCGGACAGGACGTCATCGGGCACGACGCGGCCGTCGCGGTGGACGTGGTGCTGTACACGGCGGGCACGCTGACCGGGCTGGCCGCCGCCGTGGCCGTCCCCTATCTGATGGTCGCGCGCCACCGGATCGAGCCCGGCACCGCGTCGCCGGTGTGGCTGCTGCCGCTGGTGGCCCCGATGGTCTCCGCGGCCCTGGGGCCGTTGCTGGTGCCGGAGCTGCCGGCCGGTCAGTGGCGGGAGGCGATGCTGCTGGCCTGCTACGCGATGTTCGGGCTGAGCCTGCTGGCGACGCTGGTGATGCTGCCGCTGATCTTCGCCCGGCTGGTCCACCAGGGGCCGCTGCCGCTCATGCTGACGCCCACGCTCTTCCTGGTCCTCGGCCCGCTGGGACAGTCGACGACCGCGGTCAACCAGCTTGCCGACGTGGCGCCGGGCGCGATCGGGGCCCCCTACGCCGAGGGTCTGAAGGTGTTCGGCGTGCTCTACGGGGTACCGGTGATGGGCTTCGCGCTGCTGTGGCTGGCGCTGGCCGTCGCGCTGGTGGTGCGCGCCGCGCGGAACGGGATGACGTTCGGCATGACGTGGTGGGGCTTCACCTTCCCGGTCGGTACGTGTGTCACGGGCGCCGCCGGTCTGGCCCGGCACACCGGTCTCACCGCGCTCACCTGGCTGGCCGTCGCGCTGTACGTGCTGCTGGTGGCGGCGTGGGCGGTGGCCGCGGTGCGGACGCTGCGCGGGCTGTTCAGCGGAGCGCTGCTCGCAGCGCCGCAGGCGCCCGCACCAGTGACGGTCCGTACCACGTGAGGTACCGCCCGTCGACGAGAGCGGCGGGCAGCGCGGGGAAGGCGTCGGGCCCGTCGTCCGCGGTGAAGCGGTACGGCTCGTCGGGCAGCACCACCAGGTCGGCGCCCGCCGCGTTGAGCTCGGCGAGCGGGACGCGGGGGTAGCGCTCGGCGTGGTCCGCGTAGACGTTGCGGACACCGAGCCGGGCCAGCAGGTCCCCGGCGAAGGTGTCGCGGCCCAGGACCATCCAGGGGCGGCGCCAGACCGGCACCACCGCGGGGCGCGGTGCCCGGGGCGCGGGCAGGGCCGCCCAGGCCGCTTCGGCCTCGTCCAGCCAGCGCGGCCGGGGCAGGCCGCAGGCGGCCAGGACGCGCTCCAGCTCCGCGAGGGCCTGGTCGAGGGTGCGGATCCCGGTGACCAGCACGCGCGTACCGGCGGACCGGAGCGCGGCGAGGTCGTCCGGGCGGTTCTCCTCCTCGTTGGCGACGACCAGGTCGGGCCGGAGCGCGAGCACGGCGGCGACATCGGGATTCTTCGTCCCGCCGATCCGGGCGGCGGTGAGGCCGGCCGGGCGGGTGCACCAGTCGGTGGCGCCGACGAGCAGGCCGGGGGCGGTGACCGCGACGGCCTCGGTGAGCGAGGGGACCAGGGAGACGACGCGCACGGCGGCCCTCTCAGCGGCGTGAGTCGTAGGTGGCGTCGATGTGCTCGGCGACCGCGACGACCAGCAGGCGCGTGCCGGGCACCGTGGCCCGCCAGCGGTGCCGCACCCCGCCGGACAGGAAGAGGGTGTCGCCCTCCTCCAGCCGGTACGCCTGCCCCTCGGCCTCCACCTCGGCGGCGCCCCGCACCACGTACATCACCTCGTCGTTGCGGTGCTGGAACTCGCGCCCGAGATCGATCTCGCCGGTGAACTCCAGGGCGCTGAGCTGGTGGCGCCCGCGCACCACCCGGCGCACCCCGTCGACTCCGCCCGCGCGCACGTCGGCTCCGCCCGCGCGTACGACGTCGACGGCGCGCGCGGAGTCGGCGGCCGCCCTCAGCCGTGCCGTGGTGGTCTCCAGGGCCTCGGCGACCCGGTCCAGGGACCGGGCGCTGGGCCGGGCCCGCTCGTTCTCGATCTGGCTGAGGAACGGCACGGACAGGCCGCTGCGGTCGGCGACCACGGCCAGTGTGAGCCCCAGGGTCCTGCGTCTGCGGCGGACCGCGGCGCCCACGCGGAGTGCTTCCTTGTCGTCCATGTCCGGCTCCCTCCCGACTCGCCATCCTCCCGGGTGACGGCGGTTTACGCACACGGTTGCGTAAGGTCGGCCGCCCGGTGCACGCCCGGGAGCCCGAAAGTCCGGAAAAAGGGGGTGGGCACCGCCGACGGCGGTGCCCACCCCTCTTCCGGCGGTCCGGTCCCCCGGTACCGTGCGGCGTCCTACCGCGGAGCCATGGTGTCCGCGATGCCCGGGTTCTTCTCCATCCAGGCCTTCACGGCTTCTTCCTCGTGGCCCGCGCCGCGCTTCTGGATCTGGTTCTCCAGCCCGGCGAGCTGTCCCTCGCTCAGCTTGAAGTCCTTGAACCACTTCGTGAGCTGCGGGTAGTGCTTCGGGAAGTCCTTGGAGGCGATGGTGTGCAGCCGGTCGCCGTTGCCGAAGGCCTTCTCGGGGTCCGCCAGCTTGGTCATGCCGTACTCGCTGTACGCCCAGTGCGGGGTCCAGAGCAGCACCGCGATGGGCTCCTTCTTGGCGTACGCGCGCTTCAGCTCGGCCAGCATGCCGGGCGTCGAGGCGTCGAGGACCTTGTACTCCTTGTCCAGGCCGTAGGCCGGCAGGACGTTCTTCTTGAGGTTCTCCATCGTGGCGGTGCCGGGCTCGATGCCGATGATCCGGCCCTTGAACCGCTCCGCCTTGCCCTTGAGGTCGGCGAGGGTCCTGACGTCCTTCACGTAGGAGGGCACCGCGACCTCGATGGACGTGGGGCCGTACCAGGAGCCGAGATCGCTCAGCTTCGATCCGTACTTCTCCCAGTAGTTCTTCTGGGTGTACGGCAGCCAGCCGTCGAACTGCACGTCGATCTGACCGCGCGACATCGCGGTGTACATCGGGCCGACCTCGAACTGCTTGAGGTTGACCGTGTAACCGCGCTCCTCCAGGACCGCCTTCCACAGGTACGTGGCGGCGATGTCCTCCTCCCAGGGGAACCAGGCCATCTCGACGGCGCGGTCCCGCTCGTCCTTGCCGTTCGCGGCCTTGGCGGGGCCCGACGCGGCGACGGGGGTCCACTTGTCGGCGACACCCGGGTTGTCCTTCAGCCAGGTGCGGACCGCTTCCTGCTCCTTGCCGGAGCCGGACTTCTGGATCTGCGCCTCAAGACCGGTGAGCTGGTCCTCGGTCATCTTGAAGTTCTTGAGCCAGCCGCCGACCTCGGGGTTGTCGGCGGTGAAGCCCTTGCGGGCCAGGGTGTGGATGCCGTCGCCCTTGCCCCAGAGGTTCTTGGGGTCCTTGAGCTTGGTCAGCTCGAACTGGTTGTACGCCCAGTGCGGCGACCAGAGCGGAACGACGATCGGCTCCTTCTTGGCGTACGCGCGCTTCAGCTCGGCCAGCATCGACGGAGTGGAGCCGTCGATGACCTTGTACTCCTTGTCCAGGCCGTAGCCCGGCATGATCTTGTCCTTGAGCAGGCCCATCTCACCGGCGCTCGGCTCGATGCCGACGATCCGGTTCTTGAACTGCCCGCCCTTGCCCTTGAGGTCGTCCAGGGTCGTGACGTCCTTCAGGTACGCCGGGACGGCCAGCTCCAGCGAGGTGGGGCCGTACCAGGAGCCCATGTCCTCCAGGCGGTCCTGGTACTTCTTCCAGTAGCTGGCGTGGGTGACCGGGAGCCAGGAGTCGGTCTCGAAGTCGATCTGGCCGTTGGCCATGCCGGTGTAGAGCGCACCGGCCTCGTACTGCTTGACCTCGACCTCGAAGCCGCGCCGCTCCAGCATCTCCTTCCAGAGGAACGTGGAGGCGATGCCCTCGTCCCACGGGATGTAGCCCATGCTGATCTTCTTGCCCGCACCGATCGCGGCGTCGCCCGCGGTGTTCGCGGACTTGTCCGTGCCCGAGGAGCCGAAGACGCCCAGCGCGCCCGCGACGAGCGCGAGGATCACGACACCGCAGACGGCGACGACGGGCTGCGGGCGGTGGTTCCAGATCTTGAGGCCGCCGGCCATGGCCTGCGTCCTGGCGAGCGCGCGGCGGGCCAGCGGGGAGACCTCGCGGCCGAGCGCGCTGGTCATCCGGTCCAGGTACATCGCCACGATGACGATGGAGATGCCCGCCTCGAAGCCGAGGCCGACGTCCACGTTGCCGATGGCGCGGTAGACGGCGCCGCCGAGGCCGCCGCCGCCGACCATGCCCGCGATGACCACCATGGACAGGCCCAGCATGATGACCTGGTTGATACCGGCCATGATCGTGGGCAGGGCGAGCGGCAGCTGGACCCGGAGCAGGGTGTTGCGACGGGTGGTGCCGAACGCCTCGGCCGCCTCGACCAGCTCGCCGTCGACCTGCCGGATGCCCAGCTCGGTCATCCGGACGCCCGGGGGCAGCGAGAAGATGATGGTGGCGATGATGCCGGGCACCACGCCGACACCGAAGAAGATCACGCCAGGGATCAGATAGACCATGGCGGGCATGGTCTGCATGAAGTCCAGGACCGGCCGGGTGACCGCGCTGACCGCCTTGGAGCGGGACGCCCAGATGCCCAGGGGCACGGAGAGCGCCAGCGCGATGATGGTGGCGACGAGCACCAGGGTGACGGTGTCCATCGCCTCGTCCCACAGCTCGACGGAGTCGATGAGGGCGAAGCCGACGAAGGCGAGCACACCGGCGAGCAGGCCGCGCAGCCACCAGGCGACGACGGCGACGATGCCCGCGAAGAGCAGCGGTGCGGGGGCGGAGAGCACGGCGGCTATGCCGTCGAACATGCCGCTGACGACGGAGCTGATCGCGTCGAAGAGCCAGGCCAGGTGGCGCTGGAGCCAGTCGACGGCGGAGTCGACCCAGTCGCCGAGGTGGAGCCTAAACACTGGCCACCTTCTTCGTGACGACGGCGTCGGCCGCGACGTCCCGCGGGGCTTCGACGGGGGTCATCGGCTCACCGAGGACGGCGAGCAGCCGGGCGGGCGGGACGACGCCGACGAGCTTGCCCTTGGCATCGGTGACGGCGACCGCCGCCCCGCTCTGCGAACAGGGCGTGAAGAGCTCGATGATCGGGGTGGACTCGCTGACGGTGGCCGGGGCGGCCTCGATCACGTCGGCGGGGGTACGCAGCTCGGCGGCGCCGTCCGTGCCACGGCCCATGACGGTGTGCGGCTCGGCCATGATGGCGCCCGCGGTCAGCACCCGGGTCCGGTCGACGTCCTGGGTGAAGGAGGCGACGTAGTCGTTGGCCGGGGTGACGAGGATGTCCTCGGCGGTGCCGAGCTGGACGATCCGCCCGTCGCGCATGACGGCGATCCGGTCGCCGAGGCGCATAGCCTCGTTGAGGTCGTGGGTGATGAAGACGATGGTCTTCTTCAGCCGCTTCTGGAGTTCGAGGAGCTGGTCCTGCATGTCGCGGCGGATCAGCGGGTCGAGCGCGCTGAAGGACTCGTCCATCAGCAGCAGGTCGGCGTCGGTGGCCAGGGCGCGGGCCAGGCCCACGCGCTGCTGCATGCCGCCGGACAGCTCGTCGGGCCAGGACTTCTCCCAGCCGGCCAGGCCGGTCAGCTCCAGTGCCTCGGCGGCGCGCTTCTCCCGCTCGGCACGCGGTACGCCCTGGACCTCAAGGCCGTACGCGGCGTTCTCCAGCACGCTGCGGTGGGGGAAGAGCGCGAAGTGCTGGAAGACCATGCTGATCTTGGAGGAGCGGACGTGACGCAGTTCCGCGGGGCTCAGGGCGGTCAGGTCCTGGCCGTCGAACAGCACGCGTCCGGCCGTGGGCTCCAGAAGTCCGTTGAGCATGCGCAGCAACGTGGACTTGCCGGACCCGGACAGACCCATCACGACGAAGATCTGTCCCGGCTCCACGGTGAACGAGGCGTCGATCACCGCTGCGGTCGTTCCGTCGGCGCGCAGCTCGTCGCGGTCCGTGCCGCTCTCGAGCTTCTGCACGGCTTGATCGGGTCGTCTGCCGAACACTTTGTACAAGTGCTCAGCTTGCAGCCTGGACACATACACCTCGCGGGTTGAACCGAAAACGGTCTGCCACCCCCTCCGGCAGACCGTGGAGCGGCGCGGATTCGGTCCGCATGGCACGTGCACTGGTTGAAACCGGTACGTGTTCCGCTCCGGCTGCGCGCCTGCCCTCGCTTACACCGGGCAAACACAAGAGTGACCCAGGTCACACATGAACCAGCGGTGGACGTCCCGCGCCGTCCGGGCCCCGCCCCCGGGACGGCCAGCCCGCACGCCGGGGCCGGGGCGCGCGAGGGCCGTGTACGCGAGGGCCGGTGTCAGAGGCGTGCGGCATCATCGGGATGTGACCCGACGCCTGATGCTCCTCGACACCGCCTCCCTCTACTACCGCGCCTATTTCGGCGTGCCCGACTCGGTGCGCGCGCCGGACGGGACGCCGGTCAACGCCGTGCGCGGACTGCTCGACTTCATCGCCCGCCTGGTCCAGGACCACCGGCCGGACGACCTGGTGGCCTGCATGGACGCGGACTGGCGCCCGCACTGGCGGGTCGAGCTGATCCCCTCGTACAAGGCTCACCGGGTCGCCGCGGAGACCCCCGAGGGCCTGCCGGACGAGGAGGAGACACCGGACACCCTGGCCCCGCAGGTACCCGTCATCGAGGACGTGCTGGACGCGCTCGGCATCGCCCGGGTCGGCGTCGCCGGGTACGAGGCGGACGACGTGATCGGCACGCTCACCAGGCGCGCCAGCGGCCCGGTGGACATCGTCACCGGCGACCGCGACCTCTATCAGCTGGTCGACGACGCACGCGGAGTGCGGGTGCTCTACCCGATCAAGGGTGTCGGCTCGCTCCAGCTGACGGACGAGGCATGGCTGCGGGAGAAGTACGGGGTGGACGGCGCCGGATACGTCGATCTGGCCCTGCTGCGCGGCGACCCGAGCGACGGACTGCCGGGCGTACCCGGCATCGGTGAGAAGACCGCGGCGAAGCTGCTGGACGCCTTCGGCGACCTGGCCGGGATCATGGCCGCCGTCGACGACCCGGCATCCCGGCTGACGCCCTCACAGCGCAGACGGCTCGACGAGGCGCGGGACTACGTGGCGGTCGCCCCCGCAGTGGTCCGGGTCGCCCACGACGTACCACTGCCGGAGTTCGACCCCGCGCTGCCCGCCGCCCCGCGCGACCCCGCGGCCCTTGAGGCCCTGGCGAAGCGGTGGGGGCTGGGCGGCGCCCTTCAGCGCCTGCTCTCCACATTGCCCGGCTGAGATGTTAGCTTAGGCAAGCCTAAGCAATCGGAGCAGGGAGAACCTCGTGGCAGAACGACCGGCGCGGCAGGCACCCACGGCACGGGGGGCCGAGGTGGTGCGCACCGAGCAGATCACGCCGCACATGGTGCGCGTGGTGCTCGGCGGTGAGGGCCTCGCCGGTTTCGGGCTCTCCGGGTACACCGACCACTACATCAAGCTCTGCTTCGCCCCCGAGGGCGCCGACTACGCGCACCCCTTCGACATGGCCCGCATCCGCGAGGAGCAGCCGCGCGAGCTGTGGCCCACGACCCGTACGTACACGGTGCGGTCCTGGGATCCGGTGGCGCGCGAGCTGTCGATCGACTTCGTGGTCCACGGCGACGAGGGCCTGGCCGGGCCCTGGGCGATGCGGGCGGTCCCGGGCGAGCGGGTGACGTTCTTGGGGCCTGGCGGGGGTTACGGCCCCGACGCGTCGGCGGACTGGCACCTCCTGGCGGGCGACGAGAGCGCGCTGCCCGCCATCGCGGCGGCCCTGGAGCAGATGCCCGCCGACGCGGTGGTGCACGCGTTCGTCGAGGTGGCGGATGCCGCGGAGGAGCAGAAGATCGTGACGCCGGACGGTGTCGGGGTGACCTGGCTGCACCGCGGCACGCGCCCGGTCGGCGAGGCGCTGGTCGACGCGGTGAAGGGGCTCGAGTTCCCGGCGGGCGAGGTCCGGGCGTTCATCCACGGCGAGGCGGGCTTCGTGAGGGAGATCCGCCGTCACCTGCGGCTGGACCGCGGGGTGCCGCTCCCCCAGCTGTCCATCTCCGGCTACTGGCGGCTCGGCCAGAACGACGACGCCTGGCGCTCGGTGAAGCGCGAGTGGAACGCACAGGTGGAGCGCGAGCAGGAGTACGCCGCGTAGCACCGGATCAGCCCTGTGCTTCCCGGCCGGCGGCCGGGACGCACGCGCACCCGGAGTCCTTCGCCGCCCCTGCGCGTCCCACGCGCCGCATCATCCCTCCGCGCCCGGCTCCCGCCCCTCTTCGCGGCCCGGACCGGCGCCCTCGCTCCCGTGTCCCGGCCCGCGACCGTCCTCACCGCCGGTGCCGCCGTAGCCGCGCGTCGAGGCGTCCGCGTGCGCGAGCCGCCGTAGCGCGCTGAACATCGCCTCCCCCGGCACCGTGCCCACCACCACGCGCTCCACCAGGTCCTCGCGGTGGTGGTCGGGCTGTCGGCCGCGCGACCGACTGGGCGGCGGCCGCGTACGCGTCGAGCAGGTCGACGAACCCGCCGTGCCCGGCCCGACAGCCCGACAGCCCGACCACCACCGCGAGGACCAGCAGGGCTCCCCCGCGACCGAGCACCGCCCCCGGTCCGGCCCCGCACGCAGCGCCGGACGGCCCGCCCCCTCTCCCAGCCGACTGGACCGATGTCCGAGTCCGGCCGGACCGCACTCGGCTGCCCGGCCCCGCTCGTCCGCCTGGCCGAGGCACGGGGCCGCTTCGCACGCGCACGGGGCCTGGACCGAGCCGCGCTTCCCTCCGTTCCCCTCACGCCTCGAACCGGCACATAAGCGTGGAATAAGCGCAGAATGGCCTTGCGGGCCGCTCACCGCAGAGAAAGGGCGACCCGATCCGCAGGAGGGAAGGAGACGACCTCATGTCGAACATCTCGCACACCGGCCATGACATGGCCACCCACCCCGATGTCTCCGAGATGCGGGACCGCTACGCCCGCATGCTCGGTGGCCGGGACGTGGCCCTGGTGGACGCACCGGTGTTCCTGGTCGGCCTGTACTGCGCCATCTCGCCGTGGGTACTGCACTTCACGGCGAGTCAGCCCGCCCTCACGACCCACAACCTGATCATGGGTATCGCGATCGCCGCGCTGGGCCTCGGGTTCACCGTCATGCCGGAGCGCATGTACGGCCTGAGCTGGGCCATCTGCGTCATGGGCGCCTGGACCATCCTGGCCACATGGATCGTCGGCAGCGGCCCCGGCATCGGCATCGTCATCAGCAACATCATCGTCGGCGGTCTGACCGTGCTGCTCGGACTGGTCTGCGTCGGCGTGGCCCTGAAGAGCGGAAAGCATCCCGACTGAGAGGGCGGAGACACTACTGGGGAAGGAGCGAGGAGCCGCCGGAAAGGATCGTGCCCGAACGCGGCGTCCTCGGAGTGCGGCGCCCCCGGACCGAGGTCCGGGGGCGCCGTGGGCACGTCCGACAGGCCGGGCGGAACCGCGACCGGCCAGGGCTGGCCCCGGGCCTCAGCCGACCGAGCTGTAGGCCACGACCCCCCGCAACACCGCGTCCACCGCCTTGTGGGCGCTCCGCGCCACGGAACTCCCGTCCTTCGGAGCGGCGGCCGCGATCTGCCCCAGCACGTCGATCACCTGCTTGCACCACCGCACGAAGTCCCCGGCCGGCATCTCCGCCTCGCTCAGCACCTCGTCCAGCGTCCGCCCCGACGCCCACATGTAGACCGCCCAGGCGAAGCCGAGATCGGGCTCACGCTGCCCGACGCCCTCCGCCTGGTTGATCTTGAAGTCCTCCTCCAGGGCGTCGAGCCGCCCCCAGATCCGGACCATCTCGCCCATCGCTGTCTTCGCGGGTCCGGCGGGCAGCTTCGGCGCCACGGCGTCGTCGGCCTGCCGTGCCTCGTACACCAGCGCCGAGACGCACGCCGCGAGTTCGGCGGGGTTCAGCCCCTCCCAGACGCCCGCCCGCAGGCATTCGCTCGCCAGCAGGTCCAGTTCGCCGTAGAGACGGGCCAGACGGCGTCCGTGCTCGGTGACCTCGTCGTGCCGCAGGTAGTCGAGCTCGGTGAGCAGCGCGACGATCCGGTCGAAGGTGCGGGCGATGGTGTTGGTCCGGCCCTCGATCCGCCGCTCCAGCTGCCGGGTGTCACGCTTCAGGCGGTGATAGCGCTCGGCCCAGCGGGCGTGGTCCTCGCGCTCGTCGCACCCGTGGCAGGGGTGGGCACGCAGCTCGGCGCGGTAGCGGGCGATCTCCCGGTCATCGGCAGCCGCGGACCGCCCCTTGCGGTGCCGGTCGGGCACTATATGCCCGGCCTTGGTCCGCAGCGCGGAGGCCAGGTCGCGGCGCGACTGCGGGGAGCGCGGATTGAACGACTTCGGCACCCGCATCCGCTCCACCGCCTCCACCGGAACCGGGAAGTCGATCGAGGCGAGCCGCTTGACCTGGCGCTCGGCCGTGAGCACCAGCGGCCGCGGCCCGTCGTGGTACTCGAAGCCGCGGTGACCGTGCGCGTTGGTCCGGCCGGCGGGAAGCCCGGGGTCGAGGACCAGGGCGAGTCCGGCGAACTTGCCGGTGGGCACATGGATGATGTCACCGGGCTTCAGCTTCTCCAGCGACGCCGCGGCGGCGGCCCGCCGCTGTGACGCGCCCTGCTTGGCCAGCTCGGTCTCCCGGTCCTTGAGCTCGCGGCGCAGCCGCGCGTACTCCTCGAAGTCCCCGAGGTGGCAGGTCATGCCCTCCCGATACCCCTCCAGGCCCTCCTCGTTCTTCTGGACCTGCCGGGAGATGCCGACCACCGACCGGTCGGCCTGGAACTGCGCGAAGGAGGTCTCCAGCAGCTCGCGCGAACGGTGCCGGCCGAACTGGTGCACCAGATTCACGGCCATGTTGTAGGACGGCCGGAAGCTGGAGCGCAGCGGGTAGGTACGCGTACCGGCGAGCCCGGCCAGTGCGCCCGGGTCCATCCCGCGCTGCCACAGCACCACGGCGTGGCCTTCGACGTCGATGCCGCGCCGCCCGGCCCGCCCGGTGAGCTGGGTGTACTCGCCGGGAGTGATGTCGGCGTGCTGCTCGCCGTTCCACTTGACGAGCTTCTCCAGCACCACGGAGCGCGCGGGCATGTTGATGCCGAGAGCGAGGGTCTCGGTGGCGAAGACCGCCTTGACCAGCCCGCGTACGAACAGCTCCTCGACAACCTCCTTGAAGGTCGGCAGCATGCCCGCGTGGTGGGCGGCGATGCCCCGCTCCAGCCCTTCGAGCCACTCGTAGTACCCGAGGACGTGGAGGTCCTCGCCGGGGATGGACGCGGTCCTCTCCTCGACGATCTCCCGGACCAGGCGCCGCTTGTCCTCGTCGTTGAGCCGCAGACCGGCGTGCAGGCACTGCTGTACGGCGGCCTCGCACCCGGCCCGGCTGAAGATGAACGTGATGGCGGGGAGCAGCCCTTCGGCATCCAGCCGGTCGATGACCTCGGGCCGGGACGGTGTCCAGATCCGGCTGCGCTGGCGGCGCTCGCGCTCCCGGTCGGCCTCGCGGACCATCTTGCCGCGGCGGCGCTCGCGCGGGTTGTAACCGCGCTGGTTCTCCATCCGGGCGAGGCGGACCAGGTCAGGGTTGACCTCGCGGCGGCCTGCCCCGCGGCCCCCGTGGTCGGTCTCCTCCTCGAAGAGGTCGTACATCCGGCGGCCCGCCAGCACGTGCTGCCAGAGCGGCACGGGGCGGTGCTCGGAGACGATGACCTGGGTGTCCCCGCGGACGGTGTCCAGCCAGTCGCCGAACTCCTCGGCGTTGGAGACGGTCGCCGACAGCGACACCAGCGTCACGGAATCCGGGAGGTGGATGATCACTTCCTCCCAGACGGCGCCGCGGAACCGGTCCGAGAGGTAGTGCACCTCGTCCATCACCACGTAGCCCAGGCCCCGCAGCGCCTGCGAGCCCGCGTACAGCATGTTGCGCAGCACCTCGGTGGTCATGACGACCACCGGGGCATCGGCGTTGACGCTGTTGTCACCGGTCAGCAGGCCGACCCGCTCCGGTCCGTAGCGTTTGACCAGATCGGCGAACTTCTGGTTGGACAGGGCTTTGATCGGCGTGGTGTAGAAGCACTTGCGGCCCTGCTCCAGGGCGAGGTGCACGGCGAATTCGCCGACGATCGTCTTGCCCGAGCCGGTCGGGGCCGCGACGAGCACCCCCTTGCCTGCTTCCAGGGCCTCGCAGGCCTCGATCTGGTAGGGGTCCAGATCGAATTCGTACAGCTCGCGGAAGGGCGCGAGTGCGGTGGCCAGCTCGGCTGCACGCGCCCGAGAAGCCTGGTATCGCTCGGCTGGTGAGAGGTCCTCTGTCATCTTGCATACGAGCCTACCCGCCGCCTACGACAGTGACGCGATCTTTAAATGGCGGGGGCCGGCACCGGCGCGAGCACCCGCACGGCGCCGGGAACACAGGTCGCGGTGAGCGGCAGCGCCCCGAGCTGTTCACCGTCCGCGTACGCGGTGACACCGGCCGCGGACAGCTCGATCGAGGAGACCCGGTGCACGGTGACCTTGGGGTGGCCGAGGTGCGTGCCCTTGTAGACGCGGGGGAAGACCTTGAGCAGCGTGGTGCGGCTGCAGTCCCCGACCACGGTCACGTCGAAGAGCCCGTCGTCCATCACGGCACCGGCGCAGATCCGCATGCCGCCGCCGTACGTCGTCCCGTTGCCGACGGCGATCAAGGTGGCCTCGATCTCCCGGACCGGCCCCCCGTCCAGCCTGACGCGGTACGGGATGGGCCTGAACGAGGCGAGTTCGGCGACGATCGCGAGGTCGTACTTGAACCGGCCGCCGATCCACCGCATCCGGTTGCCCCGGTCGTTGACCCGGGAGTCGAAGCCGGAGGCGAGCACCGAGCCGAACCACCGCTCGCCGACCCTGCCCAGGTCGATCTCCCGGACCGCCCCGCCCTTCAGGGCCTCGGCGGCCAGCCGTCCGGCGGCGGCCGGTTCGCGGACCGGCAGCCCGAGCGCGCGGGCGAAGTCGTTGCCGGTGCCGACGGCGACGACCCCGAGCGGGGTCGTCGTCCCGGCGACCGCCTGGAGGGCGAGGGACATCATGCCGTCCCCGCCGACGGCTATCAGCGCCCCGGTCCCGCCCCCGACGGCCTCGCGGGCCCGCCGCAACGCGTCGTCGGCGTCCACGCCGAGCACGGTCCGTACGGAGAAACCTGCGTCCCGCAACGCGGAAGCGGCCGGCTGCGCGGCGTGCGCGCCCCGGCCGCTTCCCGCGGTGGGATTGACGAAGAGGGTGATCTCGCTGGTCACCCGGGGGACCTTACAAGGTCAGGTGATGTCGTCGTAACCGCCCGAGCGGTCACGGTCCGAGTTCGACTGCGAAGGCAGCGACCTGCGGGACGCGACGGACTCGACCTCACCGATGTCCTCGGGCGTGAGATCCAGCTCCGAGGCTTCGTCGTCATCGGGTCCGGCCGCCGCGGCCCGTGCCTTGCGCCGGTCGTTGACGAGCGAGACCGCCGTGGCCGCGAAGTAGAGCACCCAGATCGGTCCGGCCAGGAGCAGCATGCTCACCGGGTCGGTGCTGGGCGTCGCCACGGCGGCGAAGACGGTGATGCCCATGATCATGCCCCGCCACCAGCCGAGCATCCGCTTGCCGGTGATGATCCCGCCGACGTTCAGCATCACGAGCAGCAGCGGCAGTTCGAAGGCGAGACCGAAGACCACGACCATGCGTGTGATCAGGTCGAGCAGTTCGTCCAGCGGCAGCTGGTTGTCGAGGTCGGCCGGGGAGAACTCCAGCAGCACCCGCGCCATGGTGGGCAGCGTCTTGTACGCGAAGAAACCGCCCGCGAGGAAGAGCGGGAACCCGGCGCCCACGAAGGCGAGCGAGTACTTCTTCTCGTGCTTGTGGAGCCCGGGGGCCACGAAGGCCCACAGCTGGTAGAGCCAGACCGGGGACGAGAGGACCACACCGGCCATCAGGGAGACCTTGAGGGCGAGGGTGAACGGCGTGAGCAGACCGTTCAGCACGATGCGTGCGCAGGTGGCGTCGCTCTTCTTGGCCAGCTCGGCGAGGCTGTACTCACAGCCGACCGACTTCAGCACCGGGTTGGTGAAGAACTCGATGATGTCCTTGTAGAAGAACGCGGCCACGATCGTGACGATGACGATCCCGAGCAGCCCCTTGGCCAAGCGGTTACGCAGCTCACGCAGGTGCTCCACCAAGGGCATGCGGCCCTCTGGGTCCGTCTCCTGCTTGCGGGCAGACTTGAGCAACCCACGTCCTCATCTCGTGCAGCAGGCCCGTGCCGATCAGCGCGCCTGCGTCGGCCCGTTACTTGTCAGCGGTTGGTCGAGTCGGTCGGCTCCCCGACCGGACGCGAGCTGCTCACGTCGCCGGGCGCTGCCTTGATGGTGCGCGGGGCGGCCTGGTCCTGGGCGGTGTCGTTGGCGGCCGGCTCGGCCGGCGTCGCCGAAGGGCCGCCCTCGGACTTCATGGCCTTGGCCTCGCTCTTGAGGATGCGGGCCGACTTGCCGAGCGAGCGAGCCATGTCAGGAAGCTTCTTCGCGCCGAACAGCAGAACAATGACGACGAGGATCAGGATGATCTCGGGAGCGCCGAGCCTTCCGAACATATGCGTGTACCTTCTCACCGAGGCGGCAGGGGTGGGGCGGATGGAACCTCGGACAAGACGTCCGATCTTCTTACCGTCAGCGATCGTATCCCGCAGGAGTAAACGCAGGGCAATACCCATGCATCCGTGCGATTACGGCCCATGCCTCGCTCTCAGGGCCGCCGTGAGCAGCGTACCCCCCGAACCCGCGAAACAGGAGGCCGCGCCCGGCCGGATCGATCCTCCCAGCTCACAGCGGGTTCCGGGCTGCCGGGAGGGGAGGGGAGCCACCTCTACGGGCGCAGCGTCTCGCCGGTCGCGGCGAGGTCGGTCGCGGCTCGCTCCAGGTCCTCCGCGGCCCGGTTGATGCGCTGGGTGGTACGCGTCACCTGACGCCCGAGCCGCTGGGCCTCGACGAAGACTCTGACGGCCAGCGCGCCGAGGACGGCGATCCCGAGAAAGCCCAGGGCGATGGCGAGCATGGGCCAGAACATGCGCGGAGCCTCGATGTTTCTAGGTGGTGTCGGACGGCGTGCGGTGGCGAAGGGCCAGGCGGTTTCGGGCGCTCTCTAGCAGCCGGTGTGCAGACGCAGGGTCCGCACACCGCCCCGGCTGAGCAGTTCGACTATCCGCTCCCCGGCCGGTTTGCGGACGGCTGCCCCGCACCGCGGGCAGGTGAAGGAGTAGAACGTCGTCCGGCGGCTCGCCCCCACGGCCAGGCGGAGGGCCGCCGCGGCCAGCTCGAAGCGCTCGTGGCAGTCCGGGCACGCGGCCTTGAACCGTACGGATTCGGGCACCACCACGGTCGGAACGCCTGACACCACAGACATCTGGCTCATATCTTCCTCGGTATCCGCTCAGACCGCGCCGTCGTCGTACCCGGCGAGCGCGGCACGGGCCGCGTCCCGCGCGCTGCTCGCCAGCTCCGGCGGGGAGACGATGCGGCCCTCGCCGCCCAGCCGCAGCGCGAGCCTGCGCAACGAGGCCGGGTCGGGGGTGCGCAGCGCGATCCGCAGCCCGCCGTCGGGCAGTTCCTCCGCGCTGTCGTGCGGGTAGTACTCGGCGACCCAGCGTCCGCCGGGGCCCACCTCGACGATGACTTCCGGGTCCTCCGCGGCCGGCTGGACGAGTCCCGCGGACAGATCGCGCAGCTCCAGCTCGGGCGGTGCGGCGGGCTCGTCCAGCAGGCGGATCGCGGCGACCCGGTCGAGCCGGAAGGTGCGCCGGTCCTCGGAGGAGCGGCACCACGCCTCCATGTAGGTGTGCCCCACGGCGAACAGCCGGATCGGGTCCACCTCGCGCTCGGTCAGCTCGTCGCGCGCGGGTGAGTAGTAGCGCAGCCAGAGACGGCGCCGTTCGGAGATCGCCCGGTCGACCTCGGCGAAGACGCCGCCCTCGGACTCGAAGGTGACCGAGAGCCGCGAGCTCGCCGCCCCCACCTCACCAGCCGCGGTCTCCAGCTTCGCGGTGGCCCGCAGCAGCGCCTGCCGGTCGCTCTCGCGCAGCCCCGGCAGCGTGGCCACCGCACGGGCGGCGACCAGCAGCGCGGTCGCCTCGTCGGCGGCGAGCCGCAGAGGCTCGGCGACGTCGTCCGGGTTGTGCCACCAGATCCGGTCGCCGTCGGTGTCGATGTCCAGCAGGTCCCCGCCGCGGAAGCTGGTGCCGCACATGGGCAGCACGTCGAGGTCCGAGATCAGCTCGTCCTCGGTGATCCCGAAGGCGCGGGCGACGTCCTGGACGTGGGCGCCGGGGCGCTCGCGCAGGTACGTCACCAGGGAGAGCATCCGGCGGGTCTGGTCGATCGCGTTCGTGGCCATGGGTGGCGCTTCTCCCTCAGTCCTTGGCCACGGCGCGCAGCCGGTCCACCACATCGGCCCGCAGGTCGGCGGGTTCCTGTACGACGACGTCCGGACCGAACTCGACGAGCCAGGCGTCCAGGCCGTGTCCGTACGGAATCTCCAACTCGTCCCACCCGTTCCCGAGTTCCCGGACCGTCACGGCGCGCGAGCGCAGCGGGTAACCGGCGCCGGTTCGCAGCTTGATCCGCGCGGTCCTGGTGGCCGTCTCCCCCGCCCAGCTCTCGACGGTCTCGCGTACGGTCACGACGTCGGGCACCCCGGCGGTGAAGGCTCCGGCCCGGGAGCGGACCCGGCCGGTGATGCGGGAGAGCCGGAAGACCCGCTCGGCGCGGCGGTCCCGGTCCCAGCCCGCCAGGTACCAGTGGCCGCGCCAGCACTCCAGGGTCCAGGGCTCGACCTGGCGCTGCTCGGGCGTGGCGGCGTTGCCCTTGCGGTAGTCGAAGGTGACCGGGCGGCGGTCGCGGCAGGCCAGCATCAGGGGCTCGAACGCCGTCTCGTGGACGGGGATGCGCGGTTCGAGGGCGCTGTGCACCTCGTAGGCGTCCTCGGCCTCCGGCATGCCCGCGGCCCGCAGCTTCTGGAGGGCGCCGCTGGCCGCACCGGCCAGCCGGGCCTGCTGCCAGACCTTGGCGGCCAGCCCGAGCGCGGCGGCCTCCTCGGCGTCCAGGGTGATCGGGGGCAGCCGGTTGCTGTCGCGGCGGGCGAGGTAGCCGGTCTCCCCGTCCAGGTTCTCCACGGTCTCGATGACCAGACCGAGCTCGCGCAGATCTTCCTTGTCACGCTCGAACATCCGGTTGAAGGCGTCGTCGGAGCCCGCTTCCAGATAGGCCTCGATGGAACCGCGCAGCTCGCGCTTGCTGAGCGGACGGCGCGTCCCCAGCAGACACAGCGCCAGGTTCATCAGCCGCTCGGCCTTGGCAATCGCCATCGGCGCCCCTTCTGTTTCGCTCTACGACGGTCGACCGTACCGCCCCGCGCTGCCGGGACAAAAGCGAGGGCCCGTGCCTGACGGCACGGGCCCTCGTTCCTGCGGAGGCGGAGATCAGACGGCGACCAGGTCGCAGACGAAGATCAGCGTCTCGCCGGGCGCGATGGCGCCGCCACCGGCGCCGCGGTCGCCGTACCCGAGGTGCGCGGGGATGGTCAGCTGACGACGGCCGCCGACCTTCATGCCCTGCACGCCGCGGTCCCAGCCCGCGATGACCTGGCCGGCGCCGAGCTGGAACTCCAGCGGCCTGCCGCGGTTCCAGGAGGCGTCGAACTCCTCACCGGTGGAGAAGGCCACACCGACGTAGTGAACGGAAACGGTGGCGCCCGCCTTGGCGACCGGGCCGTCGCCCTCCCAGAGGTCCTTGATCTCCAGGTCGGCCGGCGGCGCGCCTTCCGGGAAGTCGATCTCGGGCTTCTCGATGTTCACTGACTTGCTCCTCTTGATGATGAACTGGGCAACCGGGACAGTCTTACATCTTCGCCAGCAGGTCCACGGCGAAGACCAGCGTGGACTTCGCGGGGATGGTCTGCTGCGCCTTGTCGCCGAAGCCCTGGTCCGGCGGGATGACGAGCAGCACCCGGCTGCCGATCTTCTTGCCGACCAGGCCGTTCTTCAGCCCCTTCAGGGTCACCTGGGCGAGCGGGAAGGTCTGCGTCTTGCCCGCGGCGTAGGTGCTGTCGAAGGTCTTGCCGTCCTTCCACGTCAGTGCGACGTAGTTCACGACGACGCTGTCGGTGTCCTTCACGACCTCGCCCTTGGACTCCAGGATGTAGTTGGAGACGAGCTTGGCGGGCGGGGCGCTCTTGGTCGGGACGGTGACCTTGGGGGCCTTGCCGTCCGTGTTGGTGCCGACCTTCGGCAGATCGATGTTGTCCTGGGCGACCTCGGTGCCCTTGGCGGAGGCCGGGATCTGCGTCGCCTTCAGGACGTCGACGACGAACACGAGCGTGGCGTTCGGCTTGATGTCACCCTGGCCCTGGGCGCCGTAGCCGAGGTCCGGCGGGATGACCAGCTGGACGCGGCTGCCGACCTTCTGGCCGACGAGCCCCTTGTCCCAGCCCTGGATGACCATGCCGGCGCCCAGGGTCAGGTCGAACGGCTGCTTCCGGTCGAAACTGTTGTCGAAGGGCTTGTCGGAGTCCCAGGACTGGCCGAGGTAGTTGACCTGGATCGCGTCGCCGTTCTTGAGCGTGGCGCCGTCGCCCTTGCTGAGGACTCTGGTCTTGAGCTCCTTGGGCGGCTTGCCCTCCCCCTTGGCCAGGGTCGGCTTCTCACCGAATTTCGCACCCGCGGTGATCGCGGGGAACCCTTCCTTCGACTCGGCGGAAGCGGAAACGGAATCGGAGCCCTTCTCGTCACCACATGCCGCGGTCAGCAGCAGGAGGGGGACAACGAGAAGGCCGGCAAGTCGGCGCACTTGTTCCTCAGATCTCAGACGACACGATGGGTTGAGTCCCCGCCACTCTAGGGCGTACGCAGGGCCCCGTACGAGATACGTACGGGGCCCGCGTCGCGCCGGTGGCCGGGAGTGACCCGCGCCCGCTCACATACCCGCGATCAGCTTCTCCACTCGGTCGTCCACCGAACGGAAGGGGTCCTTGCACAACACCGTGCGCTGTGCCTGGTCGTTGAGCTTGAGGTGGACCCAGTCGACGGTGAAGTCCCGCCGCTGCTCCTGGGCCTTGCGGATGAAGTCGCCGCGCAGCCGCGCCCTGGTGGTCTGCGGGGGCACGGACTTGCCCTCGAAGATCTTCAGGTCGTTGCAGACACGGGCGGCCTGTCCCTTGCGCTCCAGCAGGTAGTACAGGCCGCGCCGACGGTGGATGTCGTGGTACGCGAGGTCTATCTGGGCGACCCGCGGGTGCGACATGGTCATGTTGTGCTTGGCCCGGTACCGCTCGATGAGCTTGTACTTCATCACCCAGTCGATCTCGGTCTCGATCCGGTCGAGGTCCTCGGCCTCGACCGCGTCGAGCGTGCGGCCCCAGAGCTCCAGGACCTGGGCGACCGTCCCGGTGCGGATGCCGCGGCGGTCGACGAAGTCGACGGCCTTCTCGTAGTACTCGCGCTGCACCTCGATGGCGGAGGCCTCGCGGCCGCTGGCCAGACGTACCTTGCGCTGCCCGGTGGTGTCGTGGCTGACCTCGCGGATCGCCCGGATCGGGTTCTCCAGCGTCAGGTCCCGCATCACCGTGCCCGCTTCGATCATGCGGAGCACCAGGTCGGTCGCGCCGACCTTGAGCAGCATGGTCGTCTCGGACATGTTGGAGTCACCGACGATGACGTGGAGGCGGCGGTACCGCTCCGCGTCCGCGTGCGGTTCGTCACGCGTATTGATGATCGGGCGGGAACGCGTGGTCGCGGAACTGACGCCCTCCCAGATGTGCTCGGCACGCTGGCTGACGCAGTAGACCGCGCCCCGGGGGGTCTGCAGTACCTTGCCCGCTCCGCAGATCAGTTGTCTCGTGACGAGGAAGGGAATGAGGATGTCCGCGAGCCGGGAGAATTCTCCGTGCCGGGCCACGAGGTAGTTCTCATGACATCCGTAGGAGTTTCCCGCCGAGTCGGTGTTGTTCTTGAAGAGGTAGACGTCGCCCGCGATTCCCTCCTCGTGCAGGCGGCGTTCGGCATCGACGAGCAGGCCTTCGAGAATGCGCTCACCGGCCTTGTCGTGGGTGACCAGCTCGGTCAGGTTGTCGCATTCGGGGGTTGCATATTCCGGATGCGATCCCACGTCGAGGTAGAGGCGGGCGCCGTTCCGCAGAAAGACATTGCTGCTGCGGCCCCATGACACAACACGGCGGAAGAGGTAGCGCGCCACTTCATCAGGGGACAGTCGGCGCTGTCCCCTGAACGTGCACGTGACGCCGTACTCGTTCTCCAGCCCGAAAATGCGGCGGTCCATGACTGAACATTACGCCTGATGGCCTGAGCTGAAACCGGGTTCGACAGCACCGTTTCGATCATTTTCCGATCCCCGTACGGCAACTGCGGTACGTCCGGGAACCTCCAGCGCCTTTCCCGTGGCCAGCAGAACGAGCAGTGCCGCCACCCCTCCGGCCCCCGCGACGGCGAAACTCCACGCCGTGCCGCCCGCCTCGACGGCCGGCCCCGCCACAGCCGTTCCGGCCGCCGCGCCGACCCCGAACGTCGTCACCAGCCACGAGAACGCCTCGGTCACGGTGCCCCGCGGGGCGTGCCGGTCGACGACGATGAAGGAGCAGGCGATCGCGGGTGCCAGGAAGACCCCCGCGAGGGCCGCCAGCGCGGTCATGACGGGCACCGAGGGGGTCAGCGTCAGGGGCAGGTAGCCGAGCGCCAGCAGGGCGACGATGACCCGGAGGCGGCGTTCGGGCGCCCCGGCCCACTGCCGTGCCCCGTAGACCGCGCCACCGAGCAGCGCGCCCAGCCCGAGCGCCGCCATCAGCCAGCCGTACACCGAGTCCCGGCCGTGGTCGTCGGCGTAGGCGACCCCGGCCACCGTGATCGAGCCCAGCGCGAGCCCGACGAAGAAGAACGACCCGAGCAGGGCCAGCAGCCCCGGCGAGCGCAGCGCGCCCAGCCAGTGCGCCTCACGGGGTGCGGAGCGCCAGGCCCGGGAGGGCTCACAGAGGACGACCGAGAGCGCCCCGAGGACGCCTATCACGTTGATGACGAGCAGCGCGGCGGACGGCGACCAGAACGCGACCAGCGCGGTCACCAGCAGCGGGCCCACGGTGAACATGATCTCCTGGGCAACCGCGTCCATGGCGTACGCGCGGTGCACCCGGTCCTCCCGGCCCAGGACGCTCGGCCACAGAGCCCGCAGTCCGCCTTCCAGCGGCGGCGTGAAGAGCCCGGCCACCGCCACCGCCCCGTAGGCCAGCGGCAGCGACCCCAGGCCCGTCAGTGCCAGCAGGACCATGCCCAGCGCCGACACCACGGCGGCGGGGAGCTGGACGCGGGGCTGCCCGTACAGGTCCACGGCGCGCCCCAGCAGCGGCTGGCCGACCGCGGTGGCCAGTCCGTAGACGGCGGCGAGCGCTCCGGCCAGGGAGTAGCTGCCGCCCTCGGCGCGGGTGAACAGCACGATCGCGATCGGGGCGGTGCCGTTCGGCAGCCGTCCCACCAGGGTTCCCGTCAGCAGCCTGGCGGCGTGCCGCGCCCGGAGGATGTCCAGATAGCCCGCGGCCATGAGCCTCGCCCCTCTCCCCCGGCGGTCCGGCGACCCCGAGGTTTTACGTATAACTTCGAGGTTCATACGTACCATGTGGCCAGTCCGCAGGTCCACCGCACGGCGCCTGCCCCGACCGGCCCGGAGGCCCGAGTGACCAGCGCACCACAGCCCGCCCCGCCCCGGCCCACCAGCCGCGATGTGGCGAGGGCCGCCGGTGTCTCACAGGCCACCGTCTCCCTGGTGCTCGGCGGCAAATGGCGCGGACGGGTCTCCGATGCCACCGCCGAGCGCGTCCGCGGCGCCGCCCGGGGCCTGGGCTACCGGCCGAATCTCGCCGCCCGCAATCTGCGCCTGGGCCGTACCAGGACCGCGCTGCTGGTCGTCCCCGCGCTCACCAACGAGTTCTTCGCCCGCGTCTACACCGGCGCCGCGGCGGTCGCCGCCGAGCACGGCTTCGGCGTCGTCCTCTATCCGTCGCCCGACGGGACCGGCCCGGCCAAGGACCCGTTCGCCTCGGCCAGCTCCGCCCTGGACGGCGTGATCGCCTCCTCTATGGCGGCCGGGGCGCTCGGCGCGCTGCGCGGCGCCGGGCTTCCGCTGGTCATGCTCGACAGCGATCCGGCGGACACCGGTGTCGCGGCCCGGATCAATCTGGACATCGCCGACGGGATGCGGCAGGTGGCGGAGCACCTGCTCGCCCTGGGCCACCGCCGCTTCGTCCACCTGGCCTCGGCGGTCGACTCCTGGACCTTCGCGGTGCGCGGCCGGGCCCTGCACGACAGCCTGAGCACGGTGCCGGGCACCTCGCTGCGGACGGTCACGGCGGCGCTCGACGTGCACGCGGCCCGGGCCGCGGCGGAGCGTGCGCTGGCCGCCCCGGAGCCCGCGCCCACCGCGCTCGTCTGCGACGACGACATCCTCGCCGCGGGTGCCTGCAAGGCCGCCCGCAGGCTCGGTCTGCGCGTCCCCGACGACCTGTCGGTCACCGGCTTCGACGACCTGGCGCTGGCCGTGGCCGTGGAGCCGGAGCTGACCACCGTGCAGCTGCCCGCCGAGCAGGTCGGGGAGCGCGGGATGGCCGCCCTGCTGGCGGTCCTGGACGACCGTACGGCCGCGCCGGGCAGTCTCCCCGTACGTCTGGTGGCCCGCGGCTCGTCGGCACCGCCGCGGGCATGACCGTGCCCCGGCCCGCCGGGAGGGGCGGACCGGGGCACGGTGCGGATCGCTCCGGGCGGGCTACTCCACGTCCCCGCCGGAATCGGGCGTCTTCGGCGCGGCGGACTCGCCGCCCTCCTCGGTGTCGGAGGCGGCGTCCGTCGGCGCCGGGCCGCCGTCCGCCTCCAGCAGCCGGGCGAGCTGCGCGCCGACGATGCGCTTGAACTTCCGCTGCTGCGGTCGCGTCCGGTCCAGGACCGCGACCTCCAGCCGTTCGGCGGGAATCTCCCGCTCGCTGCCGTTGGGGTCGCGCGACAGCGCCTGCACCGCAAGCTTCAGCGCCTCGGCGAGCGTCATCCCGTCGCGGTGCCGCTGGTCCAGGAAGGTGCTGATCTGCTCGGCGTTGCCGCCGACCGCGACCGAGCCGTGCTCGTCCACGATCGATCCGTCGTGCGGCAGCCGGTAGATCTGGTCGCCCTCCGGATCGGCGCCGACCTCGGCGACCACCAGCTCGACCTCGTACGGCTTCTCGGCCGCGCTGGAGAAGATCGTGCCGAGCGTCTGCGCGTAGACGTTGGCGAGCCCACGGGCGGTCACATCGTCGCGGTCGTAGGTGTAGCCGCGCAGATCGGCGTAGCGCACGCCGCCGATGCGGAGGTTCTCGTACTCGTTGTACTTCCCGGCTGCGGCGAAACCGATCCGGTCGTAGATCTCGCTGAACTTGTGCAGCGCGCGGGACGGGTTCTCGCCGACGAACACAATGCCGTCGGCGTACTGCAGCACGACCAGGCTGCGACCACGGGCGATGCCCTTCCGGGCGTATTCCGCCCGGTCGGCCATGGCCTGCTGAGGAGAGACATAGAACGGCGTCGACACCGGTTATCCGTCCCTTTCTGTCAGTGACGAGAGCGTCGGGGAAGCTGTGGAACGGAGGGTCAGAGCAGCGCGGCGCGCGGGCCGTCGGGCTGCTCCAGCCGGTGTTCCAGGACGGCGCGGGCGATCTCGGAGGATTCCGCCTCGTCCAGCCTCCGGAAACCCTCGTCGGTGATGACGGTGACGATCGGATAGATGCGCCGGGCCACGTCCGGACCGCCGGTCGCCGAGTCGTCGTCCGCGGCGTCGTACAGCGCCTGCACGATCAGGGTGAGGGCGTCCTGCTCCGTCAGGTCCCGGCGGTAGAGCTTCTTCATCGAGTTGCGGGCGAAGATCGAGCCGGAGCCGGTGGCCGCGTACCCGTGTTCCTCGGAACGGCCGCCGGTGACGTCGTACGAGAAGATGCGGCCCTGCTCGCGGTCGACGTCGAAGCCCGCGAAGAGCGGCACGACGGCGAGGCCCTGCATGGCCATGGCCAGATTGCTGCGGATCATCGTGGAGAGCCGGTTGGCCTTGCCCTCCAGGGAGAGCTGGGCGCCCTCGACCTTCTCGAAGTGCTCCAGCTCCAGCTGGAAGAGCTTGACCATCTCCACGGCCAGCCCCGCGGTGCCGGCGATGCCCACCGCCGAGTACTCGTCGGCCGGGAAGACCTTCTCGATGTCGCGCTGCGCGATCATGTTGCCCATGGTCGCGCGCCGGTCACCGGCGAGGACCACGCCGCCGGGGAACGTCGCCGCGACGATGGTCGTCCCGTGCGGCGCCTCGACGGCACCCTGCAGCGGCGGCAGGTTCCGGTTGCCCGGGAGCATTCCGGGCGCCTGGTCGGACAGGAAATCCATGAACGAAGAGGATCCCGGCGTCAGGAAGGCAGCTGGTAGACGCCCGGTGCTACGAGTGTTGGCTTCCACGCGTTTCCCTCCAGGTAAGCGACGGCCCTGCGCAAGGCGTCAGGATCGTCTCCCAACTTGCCGATGGCCGAGTTGCAGTTGATGCGGTTACGCCACGGACCCTACCCGTCCCGCGGCGGTGATCCACCCGGACCGCGGGGGCGGTTGCGCGGCTCGCGCCGCCGTTTGCGACCGCGCGGTACGGGCCACCCCGGCCCGTACCGCGCATACCGCCCCCCGATCCCTCGCGTTCACATACGCGAATTACTGTCCGCCCTTCTGGACGAAGGACCTCACGAAGTCCTCCGCGTTCTCCTCGAGCACATCGTCGATCTCGTCGAGGACCGAGTCGACATCGTCGCTCAGCTTCTCCTGGCGGTCCTTGAGGTCCGCCGAGCCCTGCGCTTCCTGCGCCTGCTCCTCGACCTCCTCGGTGGAGCGCGTCGCCTTCTGCTGTCCGCCGCCGGTGTCCTTGGTCGCCATCTAGCTCACCCCGCTCGGTTCGAAGCACTTGACTGAGACCCTACCCACGGGCTCCGACATCGGCCCGGTACTTTCCCTCAACGTCCGGGGGTCATCCCGATGATTCCCCGTTCCCGGCCCTTTCAGCCGCCCGACAGGACCTGGACCAGCTCTTCGGCCGTGCGGCAGCGGTCCAGGAGCTCCTTGACGTGGCTACGGGTGCCGCGCAGCGGCTCCAGGGTGGGCACCCGCTGCAACGAGTCGTGACCCGGAAGGTCGAAGATGACCGAGTCCCAGGAGGCCGCGGCCACGTCGTCGGCGTACTGCTCCAGGCAGCGGCCCCGGAAATAGGCCCTGGTGTCCTCCGGAGGCTTCGTACGGGCCTGGTCGACCTCGTTCTCGTCCAGCAGCCGCTGCATCTTCCCGCGGGCCGCCAGGCGGTTGTACAGGCCCTTCTCGGCCCGCACGTCGGCGTACTGGAGATCCACCAGGTGCAGACGGGCCGCGTCCCAGTCCAGGCCGTCGCGGCGGCGGTAGCCCTCCATCAGCTCCCGCTTGGCGATCCAGTCCAGCTCGCCCGACAGGCTCATCGGATCGTTCTCCAGCCGGTTGAGCGTGTCCTCCCAGCGGATCAGGATGTCCTTGGTCTGCTCGTCGGCGTCGGCCCCGTACCGCTCTTCCACGTACTTGCGGCCCAGCTCGAAGTACTCCATCTGCAGTTGTACCGCGGTGAGGGTGCGGCCGCTGCGCAGCGTGATGAGGTGGGCGAGCTCCGGATCGTGGGAGACCTGGTGAAGCGTGCGCACCGGCTGGTCGACCGCGAGATCGACGTTGATGAAACCGTCCTCGATCATGGACAGGACCAGCGAGGTGGTGCCGAGCTTGAGATAGGTGGAGATCTCCGAGAGGTTCGCGTCCCCGATGATCACATGGAGGCGGCGGTACTTCTCGGCGTCGGAGTGGGGCTCGTCCCGGGTGTTGATGATGGGGCGCTTGAGCGTGGTCTCCAGGCCGACCTCGACCTCGAAGTAGTCGGCGCGCTGGCTGATCTGGAAGCCGTGCTCGTGGCCGTCCTGGCCGATTCCCACCCGCCCCGCGCCGGTGACCACCTGGCGGGAGACGAAGAACGGGGTCAGGTGGCGCACGATGTCGGAGAACGCGGTCTCCCGCTTCATCAGGTAGTTCTCGTGCGTGCCGTACGAGGCGCCCTTGTTGTCGGTGTTGTTCTTGTACAGATGGATCGGCTGGGCGCCGGGCAGCTGGGCCGCGCGCTCGGCGGCCTCGGCCATGATGCGCTCCCCTGCCTTGTCCCAGAGGACCGCGTCCCGCGGATTGGTGACCTCGGGGGAGCTGTACTCGGGGTGCGCGTGGTCGACGTAGAGACGGGCCCCGTTGGTGAGGATGACGTTGGCGAGGCCGATGTCCTCGTCGGTGAGCTGGCTGGCGTCCGCGGTCTCGCGGGCGAGGTCGAAACCCCGCGCGTCCCGCAGCGGATTCTCCTCCTCGAAGTCCCAGCGGGCGCGGCGCGCCCGGTGCATCGCCGCCGCGTAGGCGTTGACGATCTGGGACGAGGTGAGCATGGCATTGGCGTTGGGGTGGCCGGGGACGGAGATCCCGTACTCCGTCTCGATGCCCATTACTCGCCGTACGGTCATGCGGCCCTCCTTGCCCGGCGGCGCTCCCTTGAGGGGCGGCGCTCAAGTACCGCTGCTTGTCGGTGCGCGTGCACGGCCCGTCCACGCGTTGCGCGACCGGGCGGTACGCAAGAGCCTAGAGCGCCGCTGCCCCGGCAGGGGAGATCAATTGCGCCATTGCCGCGGTGTCGCGTGGGACGTACCGAAAGCAACCGGCTGCGGATGCCCGGCCGGGCATCCGCAGCCGGTTGGCGTTTCTACAGGTACTGCCCGGTGTTCGCCACCGTGTCGATGGAGCGGCCGGTGTCCGCGCCCTGCTTTCCGGTGACAAGGGTGCGGATGAAGACGATCCGCTCGCCCTTCTTGCCGGAGATCCGGGCCCAGTCGTCCGGGTTGGTGGTGTTCGGGAGGTCCTCGTTCTCCTTGAACTCGTCCACGCAGGCCTGGAGGAGGTGGGAGACGCGCAGGCCCTTCTGCCCCTGGTCGAGGAAGGCCTTGATGGCCATCTTCTTGGCCCGGTCGACGATGTTCTGGATCATCGCGCCGGAGTTGAAGTCCTTGAAGTAGAGGACTTCCTTGTCGCCGTTGGCGTACGTGACCTCGAGGAAGCGGTTCTCCTCGGACTCGGTGTACATCCGCTCGACGACCGACTGGATCATGGCCTGGGTAGCGGCCTCCTTGGAG
Source organism: Streptomyces sp. NPDC058195 (assembly GCF_042883525.1). Lineage (NCBI taxonomy): Bacteria > Bacillati > Actinomycetota > Actinomycetes > Kitasatosporales > Streptomycetaceae > Streptomyces > Streptomyces sp. NPDC058195. Next base: position 192,496 of record NZ_JBHVVM010000004.1, on the reverse strand, counting down.
CCGGTGTGCTCCGCGAGGTCGTCCGCGTGCAGTGGCAGCGAAGGCGTGAGGTACTTCGCGAAGATGTCCTTCGCGGCCTCCGCGTCCGGGCGCTCGATCTTGATCTTCACGTCGAGACGGCCGGGCCGCAGGATCGCGGGGTCGATCATGTCCTCGCGGTTGGAGGCGCCGATGACGATGACGTTCTCCAGGCCCTCGACACCGTCGATCTCGGCGAGCAGCTGGGGGACGATGGTGTTCTCCACGTCCGAGCTGACACCGGATCCGCGGGTGCGGAAGAGGGACTCCATCTCGTCGAAGAAGACGATGACCGGAGTGCCCTCACTGGCCTTCTCGCGAGCCCGCTGGAAGACCAGGCGGATGTGCCGCTCGGTCTCACCGACGTACTTGTTGAGCAGCTCAGGACCCTTGATGTTGAGGAAGTAGCTCTTCCCGGCCGGCTGGCCGGTGACCTCTGCGACCTTCTTGGCAAGCGAGTTGGCGACGGCCTTGGCGATGAGCGTCTTGCCGCAGCCGGGCGGCCCGTAGAGCAGGATGCCCTTCGGGGGACGCAGCTCGTGTTCCTTGAAGAGGTCGGGGTGCAGGTAGGGCAGCTCGACCGCGTCGCGGATCAGCTCGATCTGGTCGCCCAGACCGCCGATCTTGTTGTAGTCGATGTCCGGGACCTCTTCGAGGACGAGCTCCTCGACCTCGCTCTTGGGAACCACTTCGTAGACGTAGCCGGACCTGGGTTCGAGCAGGAGGGCGTCGCCGGGACGGATGGTCATGTCCAGCAGCGGCTCGGCGAGCCGCACCACCCGTTCCTCGTCGGTGTGCCCGATGACCAGGGCCCGCTCGCCGTCCTCAAGGATTTCCTTGAGGGTGACGATGTCACCGGCCCGCTCGAATTCCATGGCTTCGACCACGTTGAGCGCTTCGTTGAGCATGACTTCCTGGCCGCGCCGCAGGCCGTCGGGCTCAACGCTGGGACTGACGTTCACCCGGAGCTTGCGGCCCCCGGTGAAGATGTCGCAGGTGCCGTCCTCGTTGCTCTGCAGAAACACCCCGAAACCGGCCGGTGGCTGCGCGAGCCGGTCGACTTCTTCCTTGAGGGCCACGATCTGGTCGCGGGCCTCGCGCAATGTGCCGGCGAGCCGCTCATTCTGTGCGGAGACGCCTGACAGGTTGGTCTGCAACTCGACGATCCGCTCTTCGAGAATCCTCGTATGGCGCGGAGAGTCGGCGAGCTTACGTCGCAGGACGGCGATTTCCTGCTCGAGATAGGCAACCTGGCCGGCCGGGTCTTCGGACCCCCGTCCGGGCCGGATGCCGCGGTTGATGTCGTCGTCGTGGGCTGCCACGGTCCTCACCTCCTCCAAGGGGAGCTGGACGCTTCCTGACCCTACCTGCGTGGGTGATGATTGAAACCCCTAGATCACAAAGACTGCGGTGCGTGTCCGATCTTCACCCTTGCGTTCCCCCTCGTGTCAGGGGAATACCCACCCTTCAACATCGGAAAGCGGCCGGTTGTATCGTCGAACCGTTCAACACCCGTCAGGGCTGGCTTCTTTTGGTTCGGATACGCAGGAAACGGCAGGAGAAATGACCGTGCAGCAGGACGCTCCCAACGGTGGCGACGCGCAGGATCTGGAGGTCTGGATCGACCAGGACCTCTGCACGGGAGACGGCATCTGCGTCCAGTACGCCCCCGAGGTGTTCGAGCTGGACATCGATGGTCTGGCGTACGTGAAGAGCGCGGACGACGAGCTGCTCCAGGACCCGGGCGCGACGACGCCGGTACCGCTGCCGCTGCTTCAGGACGTGGTCGACTCGGCCAAGGAGTGCCCCGGCGACTGCATCCATGTGCGTCGCGTTTCGGACAGCGTCGAGGTGTACGGCCCCGAGGCCGCCTGATCCGGCGGCCTGCGGGCCGCCGGTGATCCGGCCGTGACCGGCCCGGTGTCCCTTCAGACGCCGGTGGGATCGGCCTGGGTGGCGCGGACGAACGCACCGCCCTTCCACTGCCAGGTGACCCGCTCCCGCTGATCGGGGCAGCAGCGCGCCACCGCGTCGGAGGAGTAGCCGAGCAGGGTGGCCGAGACGATGCCGTCACGCACCGCGAAGTCGCTGATGCTCATCCCCTGAGCGGGGTCGACCAGGGTCGCCACGACCCGGGGTGCGGCCCCGCTCCCCTGTGTGAGGACGTAGACGCCGCTGGGCGGGGTGCCGGAGCCCGCGTCGCAGTGGACCACCGCGACAGTCTCGGGGCGGGCGTCGCCGTCGAGGTCACCGGCGGCCCGCTTGGCCACGGTGCTCCTGAGCCCGCCGCAGTCCAGCGGGAAGGACGCGCGGGCCGGATCGGGAGCGGCGGCGGGCGCGGTGCCGTGCTGCGTGGTGGCGCGGTGAGGGGTGGAGGCCGAGGCCGTGGGGTCCGGCTGGAGCAGGCCGGCGGCCGCGATGACGGCGGCCATGGCCGCGGCGGTGCCGAGCCAGTGCAGCGGCGTGGTGTCGGTGTGCGCGAGGTCCGGGAGCTCGGAGGTCTGCACGCGCGATGTCTCCTGTGGTTCCTGAGGTCCGAGGATGCCCTGGGCGGGCGGTGCCCGGTGGCGTGGGGTGGCCAGCATCGTGCCACACCCCGTTGAACGGCGGAACGGTGGGGTCGGTATGTGATTCCGGACCGGCGAGGACAGCGTCCCCACCGGCAACGAAGGGGCGCCGCCGCCGAGTTCCCGGAATGGCCCGGTCGTTCGGCGGCGGCGCCGGTGCGTCGCGCGGTCAGCCTCGGGAGGAGCCGCTCTGGCTGCCGGGACCGTCGTAGTCCTCGCCGTAGGCACCCTTGGCGGGGCGGCGGCGGCGCAGCGGAGCCTCCACTCCGTCGGCCAGGCGGCGGGCGGTGACGAGGAAGCCGGTGTGGCCGATCATGCGGTGGTCCGGGCGGACCGCCAGGCCCTCGACGTGCCAGTTCCGGATCATCGATTCCCAGGGCTGCGGTTCGGCGAAGCAGCCGATCTCGCGGATGGACTCGACGGTCCGGGCGAGCTGGGTGGTGGTGGCGACGTACGCGCAGAGGATGCCGCCGGGCACCAGGGCCTTGGAGACGGCCTCCAGGCACTCCCAGGGGGCGAGCATGTCCAGGATGACGCGGTCGACGTCGGTGTCCGAGAGGTTGTCCTGGAGGTCGCCGACGGTGAGCTGCCAGGCCGGGTGCGGCTCGCCGAAGTAGCGCTCCACGTTCTGCTGGGCGATCTCGGCGAAGTCCTCGCGGCGCTCGTAGGAGTGCAGCATGCCCTGGTCGCCGATGGCGCGCAGCAGGAAGGTGGACAGCGATCCGGAGCCGACTCCTGCCTCCACGACGCGGGCGCCGGGAAAGATGTCGGCGAAGGCCAGGATCTGCCCCGCGTCCTTGGGGTAGACCACGGCGGCGCCGCGGGGCATGGACAGGACGTAATCGGGGAGCAGGGGGCGCAGCGCGAGATAGGCGACGTTTCCCGTGGTCCGGACCACACTGCCCTCGGGGGCGCCGATCAGCTCGTCGTGCGGGAAAGAACCCTTGTGGGTGTGGAAGTTCTTTCCTGCTTCGAGCGTGAAGGTGTAGTGGCGTCCCTTGGGATCGGTGAGCTGGACCTGGTCCCCGACCTTGAAGGGCCCGCGTCGGCGGGCGGCACCGGTGGGTTCAGACATGTGACCAGCGTACCGGTGATTTCCGGGGCGCCCGCCGCGAGCCCCGGGCTCGCGGCGGGGCCCTCAGGAGGCGGGCCGGGCCAGGGCGGCGACGAAGGCGCGCTCGACGTCGGCGGTGGAGAGGACACCGTAGATCTCTCCGGTCTCCTCCAGGACCAGGTACTCGGTGGCCGGGCTGGCCTTGAGCCGTTCCAGGAGCGCCTCGCCGGACAGTTCGGCGGAGACCTTCATGCCGTCGGTGAGGTCCTGGGCGAGGCCGCCGACCTCGACCCAGGGGCGGCGGTGCTCCGGTACGGCGACGATGGCCGTCTCCCGCACGATGCCCGTCGGCTCGCCCTGTCCGTCGACGACGACCAGGGCGCGGGCGCCCGCCTCGTTGGCGCGGCGCAGCGCCTCGGAGAGAGGAGTGGCGGTCTCCACCGGGACGGCACGGCGGGTGAGGGTGCGGGCGCGCAGTTCGGGGAGGTGTTCGCGCAGCCGGGCCATGCGCAGGCTGTTGCCCGCCCCGGTCCAGATGATGGCGGCGAGGATGGCGGCGAGCAGCGCGTCGGTGAGCGTGTCCATGCTGCTGAGGTCGGCCGGGTCGTTGCCGAGGGCGCCGGTGCGGGTGAGCAGCGGCAGGCCGATCAGGGTGACGACGGCGAGGGCGCGGCCGACCCAGGCGGCGGCGACCGTGCCGCTCATCGGGCGGCCGGTGATCTTCCATACGACGGCGCGGAGCATGCGCCCTCCGTCCAGCGGGAGGCCGGGGAGGAGGTTGAAGGCGGCGACCAGGAGGTTGGAGATCATCAGTCCGGCGAGCAGGACACCGGGGACGGTGCCCGGCTCGACGAACTTCGCCCCCGCGTAGAACACGCCCGCGAGCACCAGGGAGAGCAGCGGGCCCACGAAGGCGAGGAGGAACTCGCGGCCCGGGGTCTCGGACTCCTTCTCGATCTCGGAGACTCCGCCGAAGAACTGGAGCTGGATGCGGCGCACCGGCAGCTTGTAGCGCAGCGCCACGATGGTGTGCGCGAGTTCGTGGACGAGCACGGAGGCGTAGAAGGCGATCGCGAAGAACAGCGAGACCAGGTAGCGCGCCGCGCCGAGTTCGGGGAGCACTCTCTCGAGCTGGCCGCCGAAGACCCAGGTGATCAGGGCGGCCACCAGGAACCAGCTGGGGGCGACGTACACCGGCACGCCGAAGGGGCGGCCCATGAGGATGCCGCCGCCGGGCTCTTCGGGGCGCTGCGGTCCGCCCTTGTCGGAGCCGGTGCCGGGGGGTGTCGCCCCCGTACCGGACTGCGGGCGCCCGCTGTCGCCGCTCTTGTCCACGAGATCCCTTCGGTCGGTGCGCCACGGCGCGGTGATGCGGTGTGAGGAGCTTGTGGGGTCGATGGTATGTCGCCCGCTGTCAGTGGCGGGCCGTAGGGTCTTCCGCATGACCTCCCTGCCGACGCCCGTACAGCCGCCCTCGTCCCTGTCACCGTCGCGGGCGAGCGATTTCATGCAGTGTCCGCTGCTGTATCGCTTCCGGGTCATCGACCGGCTGCCGGAGAAGCCCAGCGAGGCGGCGACCAGGGGCACGCTGGTCCACGCGGTGCTGGAACGGCTCTTCGACAATCCCGCGGCGGAGCGCACCGCGGGCCGGGCCACGGCGCTGGTCCCCGCCCAGTGGGACCGGCTGCTGGAGTCCCGGCCGGAGCTGTCGGAGCTGTTCGCCGAGGACGCCGGGGGCGAGCGGCTCGCGCGCTGGCTGTCGGAGGCTGAGGGCCTGGTGGAGCGGTGGTTCTCGCTGGAGGATCCGACGCGCCTGGAGCCCGCCGAGCGGGAGCTCTTCGTCGAGACGGAGCTGGAGTCGGGTCTGCGGCTGCGCGGGGTGATCGACCGGATCGATGTGGCGCCGACCGGCGAGGTCCGGATCGTCGACTACAAGACGGGCAAGGCCCCGCGCCCCCAGTACGCGGAGGGCGCGCTCTTCCAGATGAAGTTCTACGCCCTGGTGATCTGGCGGCTGAAGGGTGTGGTGCCGCGCCGCCTCCAGCTCGTCTACCTGGGCAGTGGCGACATCCTGACGTACGACCCGGTGATGGGTGATCTGGAGCGGGTGGAGCGCAAGCTGCTGACCCTGTGGGAGGCGATCGCGCAGGCCACGGAGACGGGCGAGTGGCGGCCCCGGCCGACGAAGCTCTGCGGCTGGTGCGACCACCGCGCGGTCTGCCCGGAGTTCGGCGGCACTCCCCCGGTCTATCCGCTGGCGGTACGCCCGGCGGAGCCGGAGCGGGACGCGCAGGGCAGAATGGATCCGGTCCGAGCTGAGGCAGGCCGGCCCGCGGCCCCCGAAGGACCCTGAGGGAGACAAGGAGACCCTGTGGCTATCCGCGTCCTGCTGGTCGACGACCAACCACTGCTGCGTACCGGCTTCCGGATGATTCTGGAGGCGGAGGGCGACCTCGCGGTGGTGGGCGAGGCCGGTGACGGTCTCCAGGCCATCGACCAGGTGCGGGCGCTCCAGCCCGATGTGGTGCTGATGGACATCCGTATGCCCCGGATGGACGGGGTGGAGGCGACGCGCCAGATCACCGGTCCGGGCCGTGACGGTCCGGCGAAGGTGCTGGTGCTGACCACGTTCGATCTCGACGAGTACGTGGTGGAGGCGCTGCGCGCCGGTGCCAGTGGCTTCCTGCTGAAGGACGCTCCGGCCAATGAGCTGGTCCAGGCCATCCGGGTCGTCGCCGCGGGCGAGGCGATGCTCGCGCCGAGCATCACCCGCAGGCTTCTGGACAAGTACGCGGACCATCTGCCCTCCGGTGAGGAACCGGTGCCCAACACCCTGCACACGCTGACCGACCGCGAGGTCGAGGTGCTGAAGCTGGTGGCGCGCGGTCTGTCGAACGCGGAGATCGCCGCGGACCTCTTCGTCAGCGAGACGACGGTCAAGACGCATGTCGGCCATGTGCTGACCAAGCTGGGCCTGCGCGACCGGGTGCAGGCCGCGGTGTACGCGTACGAGAGCGGGCTGGTGCGCCCCGGCGCCCAGTAGCCGGAGCGGGTGCGGGGCGGCCGGGCGGGCCGCGGCCCCTCAGCGGGGGTCGCGGGCCAGTTCGCCGAGCCGGAGGCCCGCGGAGGTGCTGACCGCCCGTTCGACGCCGGTGAGGCCCTGGCGCGCGGCGGCGTACTCCTTGCCCTGCCAGACCGGCAGCACCGGTACGTCCCTGGCGACGATGGCCTGGACGCGCCGGAAGGCGGCGGCGGTCGCGGTGCGGTCGGTCTCGCGGCGGGACTGCGGGATGAGTGTGCGCTGGGCCGGGGCCGAGGTGTAGGCCGAGCCCAGGACGTTGTCCCGGCCGAGGAACGGTGCGGTGAAGTTGTCCGGGTCGGGGAAGTCGGGGAACCAGCCCATGCCGTAGACGGCGTAGTCACCGCCGAGCTGCGCGGGTCCGAACGCGTCCCAGGCGGTGCCGCGGACGGTGACGTCGAACAGCCCGGTGTCGTTGAGCTGCTTCTTCAGCAGGGCGAACTCGTCGGCCGTGGCGGAGCCGAAGTGGTCGGTGGTGTAGTCCAGGGTGAGTTTCACCGGGGTGCGGACGTGTGCGGAGCGCAGCAGTGCCGCGGCCTTCGCGGGGCTGGGCTCGCCGTACCGGTCGTAGAACGAGTTGGTGTGCGCGGCGATGCCGGAGGGGATCAGCGAGTAGAGCGGATCGGCGGTGGCGCGGTACGCGGTGGCCGTGATCTCGTCCCGGTCGATGATCTGGGCCATGGCCTGGCGGACCGCCCGGTTCTTCACGGCCGGGTCCGTGGTGTCGAAGCCGAGGAAGTGGATGGCGAGGCCGGGCATCTCGATGAGTTCGACGCCGTCCGCGGGCTTCTCCCGCAGCCGCTGGACCTGGGCGGGCGTCATGGTGCGGGTCATCATGTCGATCTTCTGGTCGCGGAGCGCCTGCTCCATCGCCTCGGCGGAGCGGAAGAGGTCCAGGTCGACGCGTTCGTTGCGTATCTTCAGGCTGCCCTTGTAGCGGGGGTTGCGGGTGAAGCGGATCTTGACGACCCGCTGGTGCCCGGTCTGCGCCTTCATGGTGTACGGGCCCGAGCCGTCCACCTCGAAGCCGTCGCGCGCCGTCTTCGCCGGGTACGCGCTCCGGGGCACGATGCCCGCGACGGGGGTGGCGAGCTTGTACGGGAAGGTGGCGTCCGGGGTGCGGAGGTGGAAGACGACCTCGCGTTCGTTCTGGGCCTCGACCGTGTCGAGGGTGTCGAGCAGGGCGGCCGGGCCGTTGGGGGTGTGGAGGGCGAGAACCCGGTCGATGGAGTACGTGACGTCGTCGGCGGTGAGCGGGGTTCCGTCGGCGAAGGTGAGGCCGGAGCGGAGCGTACAGCGGTAGCTCTCGTTCTGCTTGTCCGTGAACCGGCAGCTCTCGGCCGCTTCGGGAACCGGCGGGCCGCCGCCGACCGGTATCCGGGTCAGGGTCTGCACGGTCTGCCGCAGCACGTTCCACGCGCCCGCCTCGTAGCCGACGGCGGGGTCGAGCGGTGCGGGGCTGTCCTTCGAGGCGACGAGCCGGTCCGTGGCGCCGACCACGACGGCCGCCCCCCGGTCGGCCCGGTCCCCCGACGCGCCGCAGGCGGCGAGTACGGGTGCCAGGAGGCCGGCGACGGCCGGCAGCACCAGGTTCTTGCGGTTCATCGTGGACGCTCTCCCTCATCCGGGCATGGACAGAGCGACCCTAGTGGGTGCCGTCGGCCATACAGGAACACGGGGTTCCGGTACGTGGCCGGGCGGTGAGGGGCGGGCCTGGCGGTGTTCTCGTGCACCGGGCCGTCCGGGTCAGTACCGTTCCGCGACCAGGCTCCGCAGGAAGGCGAGGTCGACCTCTTCGAGCGAGCCCACGACCAGGCGGCCCGCCGCGGGGGCGATGGGCGCGACGGACGGCACGGCGACCACCCGGCAGCCCGCCGCCTCGGCGGCCGCGACACCGGTCGCGGTGTCCTCGATCACCGCGCAGCGCTCGGGGTCGGCGCCGAAGCCGGCCGCGGCGGTGAGGTAGGGCTCGGGATGCGGCTTGGTGCGGGAGACCTCGTCGCCCGCGACGGTCAGGGCGAAGTGGTGGGGGCCCAGCGATTCCAGCACCTGGTCGATGATCCGCCGGTGCGAGGCGGAGACCAGGGCCGTGGGGATCCCGTGCCTGGCCAGCTCGGCCAGCAGTCGCCCGGCGCCGGGCATCAGCGGGACACCGCGGGCGATGCGCTTCTCGAAGCGGTCGTTGAGGAGCACGGTGACTTCGTCGAGGGTGACGTCCGCTCCGGTGACCTCGATGAGGTACCCGGCGCTGCGCGTCATCGGACCGCCGACCACCACGTCCCGCCACGCTTCGTCGAGCCGGTGCCCGAGGTCGCCGAAGACCTCCACCTCGGCTTCCCACCAGAAGCCCTCGGTGTCGACCAGGGTGCCGTCCATGTCGAGGAGGACTGCCTGGAGCGCGGCGCCTTCGGCCGTGCGGGTCAAGGACGCGGGGACCGTGCTGGTCATCCGGCACACCTTCCGTAGGGGACGAGAAGGCCGGCCGCCACTCCCGTGGGAGGGCGACCGGCCTGCACTGGACCGATAAGTGTACGACTCGTGGTGCTGCCGCGCGCGGAACGGAGCCTTACCGGGCGTTGAAGTACTTGGCTTCCGGGTGGTGGATGACGATCGCGTCGGTGGACTGCTCCGGGTGCAGCTGGAACTCCTCGGAGAGGTGCACCCCGATCCGCTCCGGCTGGAGCAGCTCGGCGATCTTCGCCCGGTCCTCCAGGTCGGGGCAGGCCCCGTAACCGAGGGAGAAGCGCGCCCCCCGGTACTTCAGCGCGAACATGTCCTCGACCTCGGCCGGGTCCTCGCCGCCGAATCCCAGCTCCGAGCGGACCCGGGCGTGCCAGTACTCGGCGAGGGCCTCGGCCAGCTGTACGGACAGGCCGTGCAGCTCCAGGTAGTCGCGGTAGGAGTTGGCCTCGAAGAGCTTCGCGGTCTCGGTGCCGATCTTCGAGCCGACGGTGACGACCTGGAGGCCGATCACGTCGGTCTCGCCGGACTCCTCGGGGCGGAAGAAGTCCGCCAGGCACAGCCGACGGCCGCGGCGCTGGCGCGGGAAGGTGAAGCGGGTCCGCTCGGAACCGTCCTCGTGGAGCAGGATCAGGTCGTCGCCCTTGGACACGCACGGGAAGTAGCCGTAGACGACGGCGGCTTCCAGGAGGTTCTCGGTGTGGAGCTTGTCGAGCCAGCCGCGCAGGTGCGGGCGGCCCTCGGTCTCCACCAGCTCCTCGTAGGTGGGTCCGTCCCCGGCGCGGGCCTGCTTCAGGCCCCACTGTCCCTTGAACAGGGCGCCTTCGTCGAGCCAGGAGGCGTACTCCTTGAGCTGGATGCCCTTGACGACCCGGGTACCCCAGAAGGGCGGCTCGGGGACCGGGTTGTCGACGGCGACGTCGGAACGCACGCCCTCCTCCGGCTCGTCGGCCTCCAGGACCGGGGCGTCGCGCCTGGGCACCCGGCGCTGCTTCAGCTCGGGCAGCGTGGCGCCGGGGACGCCGCGCTTGACCGCGATCAGCGCGTCCATCAGGCGCAGTCCCTCGAAGGCGTCGCGGGCGTAGCGGACCTCGCCCTCGTAGATCTCGTGGAGGTCCTGTTCGACGTAGGCGCGGGTGAGGGCAGCGCCGCCGAGGATGACCGGGAAGTCGGCGGCCAGCTTGCGCTGGTTCAGCTCCTCCAGGTTCTCCTTCATGATCACGGTGGACTTGACCAGGAGGCCGGACATGCCGATGACGTCGGCCCGGTGCTCCTCGGCGGCCTCCAGGATGGCGGCGACGGGCTGCTTGATGCCGAGGTTGACGACGTTGTAGCCGTTGTTCGACAGGATGATGTCGACGAGGTTCTTGCCGATGTCGTGGACGTCGCCACGGACGGTGGCGAGCACGATGGTGCCCTTGCCCTCGGCGTCGGACTTCTCCATGTGCGGTTCCAGATGGGCCACCGCGCTCTTCATGACCTCGGCGGACTGGAGCACGAAGGGCAGCTGCATCTGGCCGGAACCGAAGAGCTCGCCGACGACCTTCATGCCCTCCAGGAGGGTGTCGTTGACGATGTCGAGGGCCGGGCGGGAGCGGAGGGCCTCGTCGAGGTCGGCCGCCAGGCCGTTCTTCTCGCCGTCGATGATGCGGCGCTGGAGCCGCTCCTCCAGGGGCAGGGCGAGGAGTTCCTCGGCCTTGCCCGCCTTCATCGACTTGGTGCTGACGCCCTCGAAGAGCTCCATGAGCCTCTGGAGCGGGTCGTAGCCCTCGGCGCGCCGGTCGTAGATGAGGTCGAGGGCGACCTTGACCTGCTCCTCCTCCAGGCGGGCGATCGGCAGGATCTTGGAGGCGTGCACGATCGCGGAGTCCAGCCCGGCCTTGACGCACTCGTCGAGGAAGACGGAGTTCAGCACGACGCGGGCGGCCGGGTTGAGGCCGAAGGAGATGTTGGACAGGCCGAGCGTGGTCTGCACCTCGGGGTGGCGCTTCTTGAGCTCGCGGATCGCGCCGATGGTCGCGACGCCGTCGCCGCGCGACTCCTCCTGGCCGGTGCAGATGGTGAAGGTCAGGGTGTCGATGAGGATGTCCGACTCGTGGATGCCCCAGTTGCCGGTCAGGTCGGCGATCAGGCGCTCGGCGATGGCGACCTTGTGCTCGACGGTGCGGGCCTGGCCCTCCTCGTCGATGGTCAGCGCGATCAGCGCGGCACCGTGCTCGGCGGCCAGTTCGGTGACCTTGGCGAACCGCGATTCGGGCCCGTCGCCGTCCTCGTAGTTGACCGAGTTCAGGACGGCGCGGCCGCCCAGCTTCTCCAGGCCCGCGCGGAGCACCGGAAGCTCCGTGGAGTCGAGCACGATCGGGAGCGTGGACGCGGTCGCGAAGCGGCCTGCCAGTTCCTCCATGTCGGCCACTCCGTCGCGGCCCACGTAGTCGACGCAGAGGTCGAGCATGTGCGCGCCCTCGCGGATCTGGTCGCGGGCCATCTCCACACAGTCGTCCCAGCGGGCTTCGAGCATCGCCTCGCGGAACTTCTTCGAGCCGTTGGCGTTCGTCCGCTCGCCGATCGCCAGGTACGAGGTGTCCTGACGGAAGGGGACGCTCTGGTAGAGGGAGGCGGCGCCCGGCTCGGGGTGCGGGGTGCGGGGAACGACGGCGGTGCCGCGGACCCGCTCGACGACCTGGCGCAGGTGCTCGGGGGTCGTGCCGCAGCAGCCGCCGACCAGGGAGAGTCCGTACTCCCGGACGAACGTCTCCTGGGCGTCGGCCAGCTCGGACGGGGAGAGCGGGTAGTGCGCGCCGTCCTTGCCGAGCACGGGGAGACCGGCGTTGGGCATGCAGGAGAGCGGGATGCGCGAGTGCCGGGCCAGGTAGCGCAGGTGCTCGCTCATCTCGGCGGGGCCGGTGGCGCAGTTCAGGCCGATGAGGTCGATGCCGAGCGGTTCCAGCGCGGTGAGCGCCGCGCCGATCTCGGAGCCGAGCAGCATGGTGCCGGTCGTCTCGACGGTGACGGAGCAGATCACCGGCAGCGAGGTGCCGGTGGCCGCCAGGGCGCGGCGGGCGCCGATGACGGACGCCTTGGTCTGGAGCAGGTCCTGGGTGGTCTCGATCAGCAGGGCGTCGGCGCCGCCCGTGATCAGCCCCTCGGCGTTCTGCTGGTAGGCGTCGCGGAGCTTGGTGTACGGGGCGTGGCCCAGGGTCGGCAGCTTCGTACCGGGGCCGATCGAGCCGAGCACCCAGCGCTGCTGGCCGGTCTCCGCGGTGAACTCGTCGGCGACCCGGCGGGCGATGCTCGCGCCGGACTCGGAGAGCTCGAAGATCCGCTCCGGGATGTCGTACTCGCCCAGGGCCGACAGGTTGGCGCCGAAGGTGTTGGTCTCGACGCAGTCCACGCCGGCGGCGAAGTACTCCTGGTGCACCGAGCGCACGATGTCCGGGCGGGTGACGTTCAGGATCTCGTTGCAGCCCTCAAGGTCCTGGAAGTCGTCGAGGGACGGGTCCTGCGCCTGGAGCATGGTGCCCATGGCGCCGTCGGCCACCACGACACGGGTGGCAAGCGCCTCGCGGAGGGCTTCGGCTCGGTTCCGGCTGTCGGCGGAAGGGGTCGGCGACGAGGCCATGGATGTACTCCCTGGGATGCGACGGCTGTCGGCTTTGCGCACTTCGGTGGAAGACGCACCAGGCCAGCGTAGCCGGGCGGCGGCCTGGGCCGTCATTCCGTCCCACGAAGCGGACTGCATGCTGTGCGGGGGGATGTCCGGATCCATGCGGTGGCGCGGTTTCGCCGCACAGCCGAGCGCGGGTCGGCATCGACCGATAGTGTTCAGCATTGTCGAACCAAGGTGGAGGAGTACGGCGCGATGGCCAAGAACATCCAGTCGCTGGAGCGGGCGGCGGCGATGCTACGCCTGCTGGCAGGCGGCGAGCGTCGGCTGGGGCTGTCCGACATCGCCTCTTCGCTCGGCCTGGCCAAGGGCACCGCGCACGGCATCCTGCGCACCCTCCAGCACGAGGGCTTCGTCGAGCAGGACGCGGCGTCCGGCCGCTACCAGCTGGGCGCCGAGCTGCTGCGCCTGGGCAACAGCTATCTGGACGTGCACGAGCTGCGGGCCCGCGCGCTGGTGTGGACGGACGACCTGGCCCGCTCCAGCGGCGAGAGCGCCCACCTGGGCGTCCTGCACCAGCAGGGCGTCCTCATCGTCCACCACGTGTTCCGCCCCGACGACAGCCGTCAGGTGCTGGAGGTCGGCGCCATGCAGCCACTGCACTCCACAGCCCTGGGCAAGGTGCTCGCGGCGTACGACCCGGTGGCGCACACCGAGGCCATGGAGGCGGAGCGGCAGCCCTTCACCCCGCGCACAGTGACCGGCGCGGAGGAGTTCGAGGCGATGCTCGACCTGATCCGGGCGCGGGGCTGGGCGGCCGACGTGGAGGAGACCTGGGAGGGGGTGGCCGCGGTGGCCGCCCCGATCCACGACCGCCGCCGGATGCCGGTCGGCGCGGTGGCCGTGACCGGTGCCGTGGAGCGGGTCTGCGCGACCGGAGAGCTGCGCCCCGAGCTGGTCGCGGCGGTGCGCGACTGCGCCCGCGCGGTCTCCCGGGACCTGGGCGCCGGCCGGTTCTGATCCGGCCCGCACGCGGGGCGGCCCCTCGGCGGCACCGCCGGTAACGATCGGGTCATGGGGCCCCACAACTCTTGACGCCCGATTCACCGGGGGGAAGCATTGCCGTTCATCGGTCGGCATTGTCGAACACCTGACGGAAACTAGCGCTAGGGTGTGACGGTGCCCAGGGCCGGAAACGCCCTCCCACGAGGGCGCGGACCACCGGAGTGACCCGTGGTTCGGCTTCCCTGGACGAAGGACAAAGGAGTCGCGGGTGTCCAGCTCCGACATCTTCATCGGCGAGACCATCGGTACCGCCGTACTCATCCTGCTCGGCGGTGGTGTCTGTGCCGCCGTCACGCTCAAGCGCTCCAAGGCACGCAACGCCGGCTGGCTGGCCATCACCTTCGGGTGGGGTTTCGCGGTACTGACCGGCGCGTACCTCGCAGGCGGCGTGTCGGGCGCGCACCTCAACCCGGCGGTCACGATCGGCCTCGCCATCGAGGGCGGCACGAAGTGGGGCGACGTACCGGTCTACCTCGGCTCCCAGCTGCTCGGCGCGATGATCGGCGCGGTGCTGGTCTGGCTGACGTACTACGGGCAGTTCCGGGCCCATCTGACCGACCCGGAGATCGTGGGCACCCGGACGGGTGAGGACGGCATGGTCGACCAGGCCGCCGCACCGGCCGCGGGACCGGTCCTCGGCATCTTCTCCACCGGCCCGGAGATCCGCCACGCCGCGCAGAACCTGGTCACGGAGATCATCGCCACCGTCGTGCTGGTCCTGGCCATCCTGACCCAGGGCCTCAACAATGACGGCGACGGTCTGGGCACCCTCGGCGCCCTGATCACCTCGCTGGTCGTCGTCGGCATCGGTCTCTCCCTCGGCGGTCCGACGGGGTACGCGATCAACCCGGTCCGCGACCTCGGTCCGCGTATCGTGCACGCACTGCTGCCGCTGCCGAACAAGGGCGGATCCGACTGGGGCTACGCCTGGATCCCGATCGTCGGACCGCTCGCCGGCGGCGCGATAGCCGGCGGGCTCTACAACGTCGCCTTCGCCTGAGCCGCGGCACCCCACCGCCGCACCCCTCACGACCACACAGACTTCCGGGAGCACACCGTGACCGACGCACACACCGCCGGCCCCTTCATCGCGGCCATCGACCAGGGCACCACCTCCAGCCGCTGCATCGTCTTCGACCGGGACGGCCGGATCGTCTCCGTCGACCAGAAGGAGCACGAACAGATCTTCCCGAAGCCGGGCTGGGTCGAGCACGACGCGACCGAGATCTGGGCGAACGTCCAGGAGGTGGTGGCCGGTGCCATCGCCAAGGCGGGCATCACCGCCGCCGACGTGAAGGCCATCGGCATCACCAACCAGCGCGAGACCACGCTGCTCTGGGACAAGAACACCGGCGAGCCGGTCCACAACGCGCTGGTCTGGCAGGACACCCGGACCGACGCGCTCTGCAAGGAGCTCGGCCGCAACGTCGGCCAGGACCGCTTCCGCCGCGAGACCGGTCTGCCGCTCGCCTCGTACTTCGCCGGGCCCAAGGTCCGCTGGCTGCTGGACAACGTCGAGGGGCTGCGCGAGCGCGCCGAACGCGGCGACATCCTCTTCGGCACCATGGACTCCTGGGTCATCTGGAACCTGACCGGCGGCACCGACGGCGGCGTCCACGTCACCGACGTCACCAACGCCTCACGCACGCTCCTGATGAACCTCCACGAGATGCAGTGGGACGAGCGCATCCTGCACTCGATGGACATCCCGGCCGCGGTGCTTCCGGAGATCCGCTCCTCCGCGGAGGTGTACGGCACCGCCAGGGGCGGCGTGCTCGACGGCGTTCCGGTGGCGTCCGCGCTCGGGGACCAGCAGGCGGCCCTCTTCGGCCAGACCTGCTTCTCCCAGGGCGAGGCCAAGTCCACGTACGGCACCGGCACCTTCATGCTCATGAACACCGGTGAGACGCCGGTCAACTCGTACAACGGGCTGCTGACGACTGTCGGCTACCGGATCGGCGAGCAGAAGCCGGTCTACGCCCTGGAGGGCTCCATCGCCGTCACCGGTTCGCTGGTGCAGTGGATGCGCGACCAGATGGGGCTGATCAAGTCGGCGGCCGAGATCGAGACCCTGGCCCTGTCGGTCGAGGACAACGGCGGCGCCTACTTCGTGCCCGCGTTCTCGGGCCTGTTCGCCCCGTACTGGCGCTCCGACGCCCGCGGCGTCATCGCCGGCCTGACCCGGTACGTCACCAAGGCGCACATCGCCCGTGCCGTGCTGGAGGCCACCGCCTGGCAGACCCGCGAGATCACCGACGCGATGACCAAGGACTCGGGGGTGGAACTGACCGCCCTCAAGGTCGACGGCGGCATGACCTCCAACAACCTGCTGATGCAGACGCTCGCCGACTTCCTGGACGCGCCCGTGGTGCGGCCCATGGTCGCCGAGACGACCTGCCTCGGCGCCGCCTACGCCGCCGGTCTGGCCGTCGGCTTCTGGCCGGACACCGACGCCCTGCGCGCCAACTGGCGCCGGGCCGCCGAGTGGACCCCCCGCATGGACGCGGACACCCGCGACCGCGAGTACAAGAGCTGGCTCAAGGCCGTGGAGCGTTCCATGGGCTGGCTCGACGAGAACACTGCCGAGGAGTAATCGACATGACCACCCTGCAGAGCGTCCCGGCCCTCGGGGCCCACCCGGCCCCCGGTTCCCTTCCGAGCCGTGCCGAAACCAGGGAACAGCTGTCCAAGGCGGCGTACGACCTCCTGGTGATCGGTGGCGGCATTCTGGGCATCTCCACCGCCTGGCATGCCGCACAGTCCGGGCTGCGGGTGGCCCTGGTGGACGCCGGCGACTTCGCCGGCGCCACCTCCTCCGCCTCCTCCAAGCTGCTCCACGGCGGTCTGCGCTACCTGCAGACCGGCGCGGTGAAGCTGGTCGCGGAGAACCACTTCGAGCGGCGCGCGGTGTCCCGTCAGGTCGCCCCGCACCTCGCCAATCCGCTCACCTTCTACCTGCCCGTCTACAAGGGCGGCCCGCACGGCGCGGCCAAGCTCGGCGCGGGCGTGTTCGCGTACTCGGCGCTCTCCGCCTTCGGTGACGGCGTCGGGCACGTGATCAGCCCGGCACGGGCCCGGCGCGACGTGCCCGAGCTGCGGACGGAGAACCTGAGGGCCGTCGCGGTCTACGGCGACGACCAGATGAACGACGCCCGGATGGCGCTGATGACCGTCCGCGCGGCCGTCGAGGCGGGGGCCGTCGTCCTCAACCACGCGGCGGTGACCGGGCTGCGGTTCACCCGGGGCCGGGTCACCGGCGCCGAGCTGGCGGACCGCCTGGACGGTACGGAGTTCGGCGTCGACGCCCGTCTCGTACTGAACGCCACCGGGCCGTGGGTCGACCACCTGCGGAAGATGGAGGACCCGGGCGCGGCACCCTCCATACGCCTGTCCAAGGGCGCGCACCTGGTGCTGAAGCGCACGCGCCCGTGGAAGGCCGCGCTGGCCACCCCGATCGACAAGTACCGCATCACCTTCGCCCTGCCGTGGGAGGACATGCTGCTGCTCGGCACCACGGACGAGGCGTACGAGGGCGATCCGGCGGACGTGGCGGTCACCGAGAAGGACACCGCGCAGATCCTGGACGAGGCCGCGTTCTCGGTCCGCGACCAGCAGCTCTCACGCGATCTGATCACCTATTCCTTCGCTGGGCTGCGGGTGCTGCCCGGCGGCCCCGGCGACACCTCCAAGGCCAAGCGCGAGACGGTGGTCACCGAGGGCCGGGGCGGGATGCTGTCGGTGGCGGGCGGCAAGTGGACGACCTTCCGCCACATCGGCCGTACGGTGATGAACAAGCTGGCCGCGCTCCCCGGGCACCCGCTGGCCGAGGACATGGAGCCGATCGCGCACCTGCCCAGGAAGCTCCCGCTGCCCGGCATCGCCAACCCGAACGCGGTGGCGCACCGGCTGGTGATCGACGGCACCGCGCCGGGCCCGCGGATGGCCGCCGACACCGCCCGGCACCTGGCCACCCACTACGGCTCGCTCTCCTTCGACATCGCCCGGATGGCGAACGAGAACCCGGCGCTGGCCGAGCGCATCCACCCGGACGCACCGGAGATCTGGGCGCAGGTCGCCTACGCCCGGGACCACGAGTGGGCCGAGACGGCCGATGACGTGCTGCGCCGCCGGACGACGCTGACGATCCGGGGCCTGGCGACGGACGAGATCCGGGCCGGCGTCGCCTCCATGCTCGGCGACCGGGACTGACCGGGCCGGACGCGTACGCGAAGAGGCGGCTCCCGTGGGGGCGCCTCTTCGCGCGTACCGGGGCGGCCCCCGTCCGACGGCTCACGCCGACCCGCATAATGAGGGGATACATCGGATGTCTGATTCCGCTCCGGACGCAGGAGGACCGTCATGGCTGTCACCGACGAGGCGATCGAGAAGATCAAGGGAATGATCGTCTCGGGTGCGCTGCGCCCCGGCGACCGGCTCCCCAAGGAGAGCGAGCTCGCGGCGGAGCTGGGGCTGTCGCGCAATTCGCTGCGGGAGGCGGTGCGGGCCCTGTCGCTGATCCGCATCCTCGATGTGCGCCAGGGCGACGGCACGTATGTGACCAGCCTCGACCCGCAGTTGCTCCTGGAGGCGCTGAGCTTCGTGGTGGACTTCCACCGCGACGACACGGTGCTGGAGTTCCTCGCGGTGCGCAGGATCCTGGAACCGGCCGCCACGGCGATGGCGGCGACCCGGATCACCGAGGACCGGCTCGACGCGCTCACCGCGCAGCTGGACGCGCTGGGGGCGCAGCCATCGGTGGAGGAACTGGTCGCCGGAGACCTGGAGTTCCACCGGGGCATCGTGCAGTCGTCGGGGAACTCGGTGCTCTGCTCGCTGCTCGACGGGCTGTCCGGGCCGACCACCCGGGCGCGGGTCTGGCGCGGTCTGACACAGGAGGACGCGGTCAGCCGTACGCTCCACGAGCACCGGGCGATCGTGTCGGCGCTGCGGGACCGGGACGCGGAGGCGGCGCGGGCCTGGGCGACGGTGCACGTGGCGAGCGTGGAGCAGTGGCTGCGCTCGACGCTGTGACGCAGGGCGGGGTGCCTCCATGGGGGACACCCCGCCGTGTGCGGGTCAGTCCTGCTTCTCGCCGCTCGCGAAGCGGGAGATGACCAGGGCGACGATGATGATCGCGCCGTTGAGGAACTGGTTCCACAGCGCCGGTACGCCGCCGAGAGTCATCACGTTGACGACCAGCTGGAGCGTCAGCACCCCGGTGAGCGCGCCGAACAGGGTGCCCCGGCCGCCCCTGAGGCTGATGCCTCCGATGACCGCGGCGGCGAACACCTGGAAGATCCAGCCGTCGCCCTGGGTGGCCGCGACCGATCCGTAGTGGCCGGTGTAGAGGATGCCCGCGAAGGCCGCCAGCAGCCCGCCGAGGGCCAGCACGGTCCAGGTGACCCTGTCCACCCGGATGCCCGCGGCGCGGGCCGCCTCCGGGTTACCGCCGATGGCGTACAGCGCGCGGCCGTGGCGCAGCCAGGCGAGCGCGGCGCCGCCGGCCGCGAACAGGGCCAGGCAGATCCAGACGGCGGCCGGGACGCCGAACCACGCGCTCTTGCCGAGGTAGCGGAAGGACTCCGGTACGTCGGTGATGGACTTGCCCTCGGTGATCCCGATGTGCAGGCCGCGCAGCATGGTGAGCATGCCGAGCGTGGCGATGAAGCCGTTGACCCGCAGTCTCAGCATCAGGAAGCCGTTGACCGCGCCGATCACGAGGCCCGCCAGCAGGCAGAGCGGGATCGCCGTCCAGACGGGCAGCAGGCCCAGTCCGGTGAAGCGCCCGCCGTCGGGGGGCAGAACCAGCCACATCGCGACGACCGGCGCGATGCCGATGGTCGACTCCAGCGACAGGTCCATCCGCCCGCAGATCAGGATCAGCGCCTGACCGAGCACCAGCAGGCTGAGCTCGGAGGACTGCTGGACGACGCTGATCAGGTTCTCGGAGGTCAGGAAGACCGGCGAGACGATGAACCCGATCACCATCAGCACCAGGATCACCGGCACCAGGGAGACGTCGCTCCAGCGGACCAGTCTCAGCCGGTCCAGCGGCCGCGCCGCGGGTTCGCCGTCGATGCCGTCGGCCGTCGAGGGCCGTGCCGTACCGGTCATTGCCTCTCCCCCACACCTTCCATGGCGGCGACGAGTTCCCCGTCGCTCCACCCGCCGTCGAACGCCGCGACCACCCGGCCGTGGAACAGGACGATCACCCGGTCGCAGACCCGCAGGTCGTCCAGCTCGTCGGAGACGATGACGGCGGCGCTGCCCTCGTCCGCGACCCGTCGTACGACGCCGAGCAGCGCCTCCTTCGACTTGACGTCCACACCCGCGGTGGGCCGCAGCGCCACCAGCACACTCGGCTCGCGGGCCAGCGCACGGGCGACCACCACCTTCTGCTGATTGCCGCCGGAGAGCCCGGAGACCGGTTGTCCGGGCCCCTGGGTCCTGATGTCCAGCGAGTCGATCATCGCGCGGGCGAACTCCCTGGTCCGGGAGGGCAGAACGGTGCCCCAGGGGCCGAGCTGGCCGGCGACCGTGAGGGTGGCGTTCTCGGCGACGCTGCGGTCCGGGACGAGCCCCTGTGCGTGCCGGTCCTCGGGCACGTAGCCGATCCCCGCGTCCAGCGCGTGCGGCACGCTCCCGCCCCGCACGGTCCGGCCACGCACCCGGACGGTGCCGCCGTCCGCCTTGCGCATGCCGGCCAGGGTCTCACCCAGGGCCGTGTTCCCGCTGGCCGCGGAACCGGCGAGGCCGAGCACCTCGCCGGGGCGGACCGTGAGGTCCACGGGGGCGAACCGGCCCCGGACGGTGAGCCCTTCGGTGCTCAGTACGGGTTCGGCGGACCGTTCGCGCGGGGCGGCCCGGTCGTCGCGGGCGGGCCGGGCGGCACCGTCGGCGGGCCGCTCGCCGGTCATCGCGGCCACCAGCTCCGCTCTGGCGAGGCCCGGGACCGGGGCAGTCAGCACATGGCGGGCGTCCCGGTAGACGGTGACCGCGGTGCAGAGCTCGTACACCTCCTGGAGGTGGTGGGAGATGAAGAGGAAGGCCACGCCCCGGCCCTGCAGCTCCCGCAGCTTCTCGAAGAGCCGCTCGATGCCCCGGGCGTCGAGCCGGGCGGTCGGCTCGTCCAGCACGATCAGCCGGGCGCCGAACGAGAGGGCACGGGCGATCTCGACGAACTGCCGTTGTTCCACGGTGAGATCGCGCGCCCGGGTGGCCGGGTCGACCCGGACGCCGTAGTCGGCCAGCAGCTGCTCGGCGCGCCGACGGAGCCTGCCCCAGGCGATCCGGCGGGAGTGCGGGCCGAAACGGTTGAGGAAGAGGTTCTCCGCGACGCTCAGGTCCGGGACGATCATGGACTTCTGGTGGACGCAGGCGACTGCCGACCGCCAGGCCGCGGTGTCCCCGAAGGCGGGCGCGGGCTCCCCGCCGAAGGTGACGGTGCCCGCGTCCGCCCGGAGGAGCCCGGTCAGCACGCCGACCAGGGTCGACTTTCCCGCGCCGTTGCGCCCGACGAGGGCGTGGGACTCACCGGGCCGCACGGTGAGCCGGACCCCGTCCAGCGCCACGGTGGGACCGAATCGTTTGACAACGCCTTCCGCCTGCACGGCGGCCGGGGCCTGGTCCACGGCTAGTTCCGCTTCGCCGGCTGGTTGGCCCAGAGCTTCGGGTCATCCACGTTGTCCTTGGTCACCAGGGGCGCGGGGAGCTGGTCCTCCAGCCCGTTCGGGATGCTGATGATGGTGGAGCCGTGGTCGGTGGGGCCCGGCTCGAACGTCTTGCCGTCGAGGGCCGCCCTGGCGTAGTACAGCGCGTACTTCGCGTACAGGTCGGCGGGCTGGGAGACCGTGGCGTCGATCTTCCCGGCCCTGATGGCGTCGAACTCCTCGGGGATGCCGTCGTTGGAGATGATCGTGATGTGGCCCGGTGCTCCGGCCGGCTTCAGCCGCTTCTTCTGCTCCAGGAGGGCGAGGGTGGGCTGGAGGAAGACGCCACCGGCCTGCATGTAGATGCCGTTGATGTCGGGATGGGCCGCCAGGGTGGCCTGGAGCTTGGCGGAGGCGACGTCCCCCTTCCAGTCGGTGGCCAGCTCGAAGACCTCGATGCCGGGGAAGTCCTGGTCCATGCACGCCTTGAACGCCTCGGAGCGGTCGCGGCCGTTGATCGAGGCGAGATCGCCCTGGAGTTCGACGACCTTGCCCCTGCCGCCCAGCCGCTCGCCGAGGTACGTGCAGGCCTTTGTTCCGTAGGCCTTGTTGTCGGCGCGCACCACCATGTAGAGGTCGCCCTGGTCGGGGCGGGTGTCGACGCTGACGACCGGGATGTTCTTCCCGTTCAGCGTGCGGAGCGTTTCGGCGATCGCGCCGGTGTCCTGCGGCGCCATCACGACGGCCTTGGCGCCCTGGCCGGCGAGGGTCTGGACGTTGGCGACGAGCTTGCCGATGTCGTTCTGCGAGTTGGTCAGCGCCAGCGCCTCGACCTCGCCCGCCGCGACTCCCTTCTTCACGTAGTTCTGGTAGGAGTTCCAGAAGTCGCTGTCACTGCGCGGCAGGTCGATCCCTGCCTTCCCGCCGCCCGCGCCGTCGGCGCCCTCGCGGTTGCAGCCCGCCAGGGCGGTCACTGCCAGCAGTACGGCGCAGGCCGCCGCGGTCTTCGTACGCACACTCATTGCTGTCCCGTCCTTCGTGAGTACCGGTTCTCGGAGCTCTGTCGGTGGAGCGGAGGTGCAGAAGGGGGCGCGGACCCGGCCGGGCGGCCCGGGGTGTCCGGCCGGTGTCAGGGCCGGACGGACACCCCTCGGGGCCGTACCCCGCGCGGTCAGTTCCCGGCGGGGCGCAGGCGCAGTCCCTGCATGCCGCCGTCGACGGCCAGGGCCGTGCCGGTGACCGAGGCGGCGGCCGGGCTCGCCAGGTAGACGATCGCGGCGGCGACCTCGTCGGCCGCCACCAGCCGTCCCAGCGGCTGGCGGGCGTTGAGCGCGGCCCGTTCGGCCTCCGGGTCGTCGGCCTGGCCGAGGAGGCGGCCGATCCACGGCGTGTCCGCGGTGCCGGGGTTGACGCAGTTGACCCGGATGCCCTCACGGACGTGGTCGGCGGCCATCGCCAGGGTCAGCGAGAGGACCGCGCCCTTGCTCGCGCTGTACAGGGCGCGCTGCGGCAGCCCGGCGGTCGCGGCGATGGAGCAGGTCTGGGTGATCGACACGGCGCCGGGGCGCCCGGCGGCCGCGCGCCGCAGATGGGGCAGGGCGTGCCGGGCGGTGCGGACCATGCCGAGGACGTTGATGTCCAGGACCCGGCTCCACTCCTCGTCGGCGTTGTCCTCGACCGTGCCGACGGAGCCGATGCCCGCGTTGGACACCACGGTGTGCAGGGTGCCCAGTTCGGCGGCGGCCCGGTCAACCGCCCGGCGTACGGCGGCGTCGTCGGTGACGTCCGCCTCGACGGCCAGCGTGCCCTCGGGGGCGCCCGAGGTGTCCCGGTCCAGGACGGCGACGCGTGCGCCGCGCGCCAGGAGCTGGGTCGCCACGGCTGCTCCGATGCCGGAGGCGCCGCCCGTGACCAGGGCCCCCATCCCCTCGAAGTCGCGTGTGCCGGTCATCGGTTGGCCTCCTCGGTGCGGCGGGAGCGCCATACGGCGCCCTCCGGATAGCGGTGTGCGGCGATCGATTCGGGGAGCATCCTGGCGGAGAAGCCCGGGGCGCTCGGTGCCGTGTAGTGGCCCGACTCGATCACGGTGGGGTCGGCGAAGTGCTCGTGGAGATGGTCGACGTACTCGATCACGCGGTCGTCCCGGCTTCCGGAGACCGCCACATAGTCGAACATCGAGAGGTGCTGCACCAGCTCGCAGAGTCCGACACCGCCCGCGTGCGGGCAGACAGGTACGCCGTACTTCGCGGCGAGCAGCAGGATCGCCAGGTTCTCGTTGACGCCCGCGACGCGGGCCGCGTCGATCTGGACGAAGTCGACGGCCCCGGCCTGGAGCAGCTGCTTGAACACGACCCGGTTGGCGACGTGCTCGCCGGTGGCGACCTTGACCGGCTGGCCGGAACGTACGGCCGCGTGGCCGAGGATGTCGTCGGGGCTGGTCGGCTCCTCGATCCAGTGCGGGTCGTACGGCGCGAGCGCGGTCATCCACGCGACCGCGTCGGAGACGTCCCAGCGCTGGTTGGCGTCGACGGCGATCCGGATACCGGGGCCGACCGCCTCACGGGCCAGGGCGAGCCTGCGGACATCGTCCGGGAGGCTGCCACCGACCTTCAGCTTGATCTGGGTGAAGCCCTCGGCGACGGCCTCCTTGGCCAGCCTGACCAGCTTGTCGTCGCTGTATCCGAGCCAGCCGGGCGAGGTGGTGTACGCCGGGTAGCCCTCGGCGCGCAGCCGCTCGGCCCGCCCGGCCCGGCCCGGTTCGGCGGCCCGCAGGATCTCCAGGGCCTCCTCGGGGGTGAGGGCGTCGGTGAGGTAGCGGAAGTCCACCAGCGAGACGAGTTCCTCGGGGGTCATCCCGGCGAGGAACTCCCAGACGGGCAGACCGGCCTGTTTGGCCGCCAGGTCCCAGGCGGCGTTGACGACCGCGCCGGCCGCCATGTGCATCACGCCCTTCTCCGGGCCGAGCCAGCGCAGCTGCGAGTCATGGGTCAGCTCGCGGTGCAGTGCGGCGAGATCGGCCGCGGTGCGGGGCGCCGGGCGCCCCACCAGGTAGGGACGCAGGGTTTCGATGGCGGCGGCCATCACCTCGTTGCCGCGCCCGATGGTGAAGCAGAAGCCATGTCCCTCGATGCCGGTGCTGAGGCCGTCCGGTCCGTCCACGGCGTCGGGGACATCGGTACGCAGGACGACGTAGGCAGCCGAGTAGTCGGGATCGGGGTTCATGGCGTCCGAGCCGTCCAGTTGTTCCGAGGTCGGGAAACGGATGTCGTGGACCTCGAAATCCGTGACGGTCTGACTCATGTGCGGCCCCCCAGGGGAATAACATCGGACCTCTGTTCTGGTCATCCGATGTATAGCCTCACGAAGGCGCCATCGTCCAGGGTTTTCTAGAAACTTACCCCCTACAGCTCGGATGAATCCGCAGTCCGTTGCCCTGATTCGACCGGTGATGCACCCTCGTGGTGCGGGTTCGGGCGGCTGTGCGCGGAGGCTGCGGCAGGAGAGGCCGGAAGCCGTAAGGTTGATGGGTACACAAGGGAACTTCGGAAGGAGGCCTGGGTGATCGAGCTCGAGGGGGTTCCCGAGCTGATCGACCCGGTCATGGTGGCCGCGTTCGAGGGATGGAACGACGCAGGGGACGCCGCCTCCACGGCGGTCGCGCACCTGGACCGGGAGTGGAAGGGCGAGGTGTTCGCGGCGCTGGACGCCGAGGACTACTACGACTTCCAGGTCAACCGGCCGACGCTCTGGCTGGACGGCGGGGTACGCAAGATCACCTGGCCCACCACCCGGCTCTCCGTGGTCCGTGTCGGCGGGGACAAACCCCGCGATCTCGTCCTGGTCCGCGGCATCGAGCCGTCCATGCGCTGGCGCTCGTTCTGCAACGAGATCCTGGGCTTCGCCCATGAGCTGGGGGTGGAGATGGTGGTGGTGCTGGGCGCCCTGCTCGGCGACACCCCGCACACCCGCCCGGTGCCGGTCAGCGGGGTCACCTCCGACCCCGACCTGGCGCGGACCATGGACCTGGAGGAGACGAAGTACGAGGGGCCGACCGGGATCGTCGGCATCCTCCAGGAAGCCTGCGCG
Organism: Streptomyces sp. NPDC058195; assembly: GCF_042883525.1. NCBI lineage: Bacteria > Bacillati > Actinomycetota > Actinomycetes > Kitasatosporales > Streptomycetaceae > Streptomyces > Streptomyces sp. NPDC058195. The sequence continues at coordinate 166,914 of NZ_JBHVVM010000004.1, read as the reverse complement.
CACGCGGGCGTGCCCGCGGTGAGCCTGTGGGCGGCGGTGCCGCACTACGTGTCGCAGCCGCCCAACCCGAAGGCCACGCTCGCCCTGCTGAACCGGCTGGAGGACCTCATCGGCGTACGCATCCCGCTGGGCGAGCTGCCCGAGGACGCGCGCGCCTGGCAGCTCGGCGTCGACCAGCTGGCCGCCGAGGACAGCGAAGTGGCCGAATACGTACAGACGCTGGAGGAGGCCCGGGACACCGCCGAGCTTCCCGAGGCGAGCGGCGAGGCCATCGCCCGGGAGTTCGAGCGCTATCTGCGCCGCCGGGACGTCGGACCGGGCGGGCACGCGACGGAGAGCGGCGACTCCTCCTATCTGCGTGACACCTCCAGCGGCCGCACGCGCCCGCCGAAGCCGCTCCGCCCCGACACGGGCAGCGGACCGGACTCCCGGCAGCGCCCCTCCGGCCAGGAGGACGGCGACGGCGACGGTTCGCAGGATTCGTCGGATTCGTCGGAGGATTCCCCCGAGGAGTGAGGGGACGCGGGAAGCGCCGGGCCGGTCCGTGACCGCCCGGCGCTTTCCTGTCCGGCGGGGCCCTTCTGGACCGGATCCGGCTGCCGGCCGCCCGGTACGGGGCGGAGCGCGGGGGCGGCGTGCGGGCCGCGCCGGATGCCGTCGGCGGTGGACGGCTCGTCGCGGTCGCCGGGCTCCTGCCGCCCGGTGCGCGGCGCGGTGCCCCGCGGCAGCACGGTCTCATCGCCCGCCGGGCCGGTGAACGTGCCGCCGGAGGCCGGTTCGATGCGGAGGGTGGCGGCGGAGACGAGGCTGACCCGGCCTCGGCCGTTTTGGCCGCGCGGCGGCGGACGGCTCCGTCGGCGATGAAGCCGGTGACACCGCCGGCCGTGGTGTCCCGCCCAGCCGCCGTGGCATCCGGGCGGGCGGTGGTGGCGCCCGGCACGGCGGCCGTGGCCGGGCTTCGGCCCCGGCGCCCGTGAAGACGGCCACCCGTCCCGGCAAGGCCGCAACTGCCGCCGCCCCGACGCGTGCTGGCGATCGCGTAGAGCGCTTGGAGCGCGGCGGCGAACACGTGGCCATGGACCGAACGGAACCGGCCCCGGACCCCGTAGGGAGTCCAGGACCGGTTCCATGTGAACACCCGCAGGAAATCAGCGAGTTGCTCGCACGTGCGGCGCCGCGGGGCGGCGCCCGGCGGGCGCTACAGAGCGACGCCCATCAGTGCGTCGACGGTGCGCGAGACCAGACCTGGCGCGCCCTCGTCCGTGCCGCCCTCGGCGATCTGCCGCTCGGCCCAGCGGTCCACGGCGGCCAGTGCGGCCGGAGCGTCCAGATCGTCGGCGAGGGCCTCGCGGACCTCCTCGACCAGGGCCTCGGCGGGCAGCCCGTCAGGCCGGGAGACGGCGGACCGCCAGCGCCCGAGCCGCGCCACCGCGTCGGCGAGCACCTGGTCCGTCCACTCCCAGTCGGACCGGTAGTGGTGCGAGAGCAGGGCCAGCCGGATCGCCGCCGGGTCCACGCCGTCGCGGCGCAGCTGGGAGACGAAGACCAGGTTGCCCCGGGACTTGGACATCTTCTCGCCGTCCAGGCCGACCATTCCGGCGTGGACGTAGGCCTGGGCGAAGGGGTGCTCGCCGGTCAGCACCTGGGCGTGCGAGGCGCCCATCTCGTGGTGCGGGAAGGCGAGGTCGGACCCGCCTCCCTGGATGTCGAAGCCCATGCCGAGGTGGTCCAGGGCGATGGCGACGCACTCGATGTGCCAGCCGGGGCGACCGGCACCGAGCGAGCCGCCGTCCCAGCTCGGCTCGCCCTCTCGGGCGGCCATCCAGAGCATCGGGTCGAGCGGGTTCTTCTTGCCGGGGCGCTCCGGGTCGCCGCCGCGCTCGGCGGAGAGCAGCCGCATCGCCTCGGCGTCGAGGCGGGAGACCTCGCCGAAGTGCGGGTCGGCCTCGACCGAGAAGTACACGTCGCCGTCGAGCTCGTAGGCGGCGCCCGCGTCGCGGAGCCGTTCCACCAGCGGGACGATGCCCGGTATCGCTTCCACGGCACCGATGTAGTGCTGCGGCGGAAGCATGCGCAGAGCGGTCATGTCCTCGCGGAACAGGGCCGTCTCGCGCTCGGCGAGTTCGGTCCAGTCCTGTCCGTCGCGGACGGCCCGCTCCAGCAGCGGGTCGTCCACGTCCGTCACGTTCTGGACGTAGTGAACCTGCCGCTTGGTGTCGAGCCACACGCGCTGTACGAGGTCGAACGCGTTGTAGGTCGCCGCATGACCCATGTGGGTCGCGTCGTACGGCGTGATGCCGCAGACGTATATGCGGGCGACGGGACCGGGGTCAAGGGTGATCCGTCCGCCGGTCGCGGTGTCGTGGATCCGAAGGTCGCGGCCCTTGCCAGGCAGGGCGGGGACCTCAGAAGCGGGCCAGGCATGCATGTCACGAGCGTAACCGGATGCACGTTCCGGATACGAACCGGATACCGGATCCTGTCCGAAGTCGCGGTCTTGCGCTTCGGCCTCCCCCGTGCTTCGGGTTCCGTCCGCCGCTCCCGAGCCGCTCAGACCGGCGGCCAGGGGATCGAGGGCCACTGCCCGCTCGGCGCCGGGTGCCGCCCGGTCTCCCGCAGCCGCGCCACCCGGCCCCGCAGGGCGGCTATCTCGGCCTCGGTGATCAGCTCGCCCAGCCGGGTGACGAGCGGGGCTCCGGGCGCGAGCCGGTCCGCGAGCCGCTCGACGACCTCGGCGGCCTCGGCGGTCAGTGGCTCTCCCGCCCAGCCCCACAGCAGTGTGCGCAGCTTGTCGTCGGTGTTGAAGGTCACCCCGTGGTCGATGCCGTAGATCCGGCCGTCGGACGCGGGCAGCAGGTGGCCGCCCTTGCGGTCGCCGTTGTTGATCACGGCGTCGAGGACGGCCAGCCGCCGCAGCCGTTCGTCGTCCGCGTGCACCAGCAGGGCGGTGCGGCCCTCGCCGATCCCGGCGCGGACCACGGCCTTCCAGCCCTCCTCCGCCTCCTCGTCCTCGACGAGCGCGAGCAGCACGGGCGCGCCGTCCTCACCGTCCTCGCCGCGCTCGGGCAGCACGTCGATCCACAGCTGGCACATGCCCTCGCCGTACGGGCCGTCGCGGAGCACCGTCGGCGGCACCAGGTCCCAGCCGGTCGCCTCGGAGATCTGGTACGCGGCCACCTCGCGCCCGGCGAGCGTGCCGTCCGGGAAGTCCCACAGGGGCTGTTCGCCCGCCACCGGCTTGTAGACACAGGCCGCTTCCTGGCCGTCACGGGCGACGGTGCAGTGCAGCGCCGTGTTGGAGGCCCCGCGGATCTGTCCGAGCACGGTCAGCTCGCCCTCGGCGAGCAGGGTGAGAGGGTCGGCGCCGGTCAGGCTCCGCGACGGTATCCGTTCTGGCGCGGGCATACGTGTCCTTCCGGATCGAGCGGCAGGCTGCACAGCGGGCACGGGGGACGGCCCGCGTTCACGACGTCGAGGGCGCGCTTGGCGAAGGCCCGCGCCTGCGCGCCGCTGAGCCGGACGCGCAGCATCGGCGGGCCGTTCTCCTCGTCCTGGAGCAGCCGCTCCTCCGCCTCCGCCGGGTCCTCGTCGGCGTCCATGTCCAGCTCGACCAGCGCCTGTGCCTCGACGATCATGCGCTGTTCCTCGCCGTCCCAGGCGAGCGCCATCGTGCCGACCCGGAACTCCTCCTCGACGGGGACGTCCAGAGGCGCCGTGTCGCTGACGTCCATCGGCGCCACGGCGGGCACCGGGGAGTTTCCGCCGGTCCGCCGCACCACTTCGTCGAGCAGTTCGTCGATCCGCTCGGCGAGCGCGGCGACCTGGGTCTTCTCCAGGGCCACGCTGGTGACACGTCCGCCTGAGGAAGCCTGCAGGAAGAACGTACGGCGTCCAGGCAGTCCGACCGTACCGGCCACGAAACGGTCCGGGGGGTCGTAGAGGAACACCTGACGGGACACGTCCTGTCTCCCTTGAGATCGACGGCGGCGGGGAGGCGGCCGGGGCCGCGGGAGGTTCCCCGGGGCAAGGGCGTGTCGCCCTGGCACCTACGGAGCGCCCACCCTACTGCGCGAAGCGATCACGGTGCCCCAGCGCCGCCGCCGACGGCCGCCCGCGCGTCCGGCCCGGCCGCGCCGGGGTGCTCGCCCGGCGCGAGCGTTCCGAGGTCCCCGGTGTCGCCGAGCCGGAGCAGGAAGGGCTGGAGCCGGGTGTAGCGGATCACGGTGACCGAGCAGGGGTCGGCGTGGATGCGCTGGAAGAGGTCGAGGTGCAGCCCGAGCGCGTCGGCGACCAGGGCTTTGATGATGTCGCCGTGCGAGCACATCACATAGGCGGCGTCCTCGCCGTGCGTGTCCTGGATACGGGTGTTCCAGTCCCGTACCGCGTCGACGGCGCGGGCCTGCATGGCGCGCATCGACTCACCGCCGGGGAACGCCGCGGCCGACGGGTGCCGCTGCACGACGTCCATCAGGGGTTCGTCGTTGAGTTCGGCGAGTTTGCGGCCCGACCAGTCGCCGTAGTCGCACTCGCTGATCCGCTCCTCGGTGTGCAGTTCCAGTTCCGGGCGGGCGTCGAGCAGCGGGCGCAGGGTCTCCCGGCAGCGCTGGAGCGGGCTGCTGACGGCCGCGGCCAGCGGCAGTCCGGCGAGGCGGCTGGGCAGCGCCGCGGCCTGCGCGGCCCCGCGCTCGTCGAGCGCGACGCCGGGGGTGCGGCCCGCGAGCACCCCGGCCGTGTTGGCGGTGGAGCGTCCGTGGCGTACGAGGATCAGGGTGGGCATACGGGCCAGCGTAGGGGGTGGCGGCGAGGAGGTGCGCCGAGGAGCGGGGCAGGGAAGAATGCGCGCCGTGATCGTGGACTGTGCCATCTACCGGGACGGGCGCCGCACGGACGGCCCCGCCGATCTCTCCGATGCCCTCGCCGAGGCACGGGCCGCCGGGGACGCTTTCCTCTGGATCGGGCTGCACGAACCTACGGAGAAGGAGTTCTCCCTGGTGAGCAGCGAGTTCGGACTGCACCCGCTGGCGGTGGAGGACGCCCTGAGCGCGCACCAGCGCCCCAAGCTGGAGGTGTACGACGACTCGCTGTTCGCCGTCATCAAGCCGGTGGTGTACGACCATTCGGACGACACGGTCTCCACCGACGAGCTGATGGCCTTCGTCGGTGATTCGTTCGTCGTGACCGTCCGGCACGGGGAGGGCGCGCCGCTGGCCGCGGTACGGCGTCGGCTGGAGTCGGAGCCCGAGGTGCTCAAGCACGGGCCGACCGCGGTGCTGTACGCGATCAGCGACGCCGTCGTCGACCACTACATCGAGGTCGCGGGCGAGCTCCAGTCCGACCTGGAGGAGCTGGAGACGGAGGTCTTCGCGCCGACCGGCGGCCGGGACACCAAGAGCACCGCGTCGCGGATCTACACGTTCAAGCGGCAGCTCCTGGAGTTCCGCCGGGCCGCCGGGCCGCTGAGCGAGCCGATGGCCCGGCTGGCGAGCGCGGAGGTTCCGTTCGTCCACGAGCACTCGCAGCCGTTCTTCCGCGACGTCAGCGACCATCTGACGCGTGCCACCGAGTACGTGGAAGGGCTGGACCGGCTGCTCTCCGACATCCTGTCGGCCCATCTGGCCCAGGTGGGGGTACGGCAGAACGACGACATGCGCAAGATCTCCGCCTGGGCGGCGATGGCCGCCGTGCCGACGATGGTGGCCGGGATCTACGGCATGAACTTCGAGCACATGCCGGAGCTGCGCTGGGTGTGGGCGTATCCGGCGGTGATCGGGCTGATGGCCGTGGCGGTGTTCTCGCTGTACCGGCAGTTCAAGCGGCGCGGCTGGCTCTGAGGGCGTCGTGCCGGTCACGGCCGCGCGCGGTCTGCCGCCGGTTCAGGCGATCCCGGGCTCGGCCGTGGCGGGCCCGCCCAGCGCGTCGCGCCGCGCCGGCTGCGCCAGGCTCACCATGCGCCGCCACCCGGCGAACCGCTCGTAGGCGTAGACCGCGTGGATCCCGGCGGCCAGCACCGCTGCCCTGGCCCGGGACCAGCCCAGGATGCGGCCCATGTGGTCCATCACGGCGAGGCTGACATCGCGGTAGATCCGGATCTCGGCGAGCGCGCAGGCACGCAGGGCGCGCTGGATCGCGCGGCCGTGCCCGGCCCGCGCGAAGCGCAGCAGTTCCTCGTGGCAGTACGCCAGGTGGTTGTCCTCGTCGTGCGAGATCATCCGTACGGCGCGGCCGAGGTCGGGGTGGTCGGCGAAGTGCTTGCGGAGCAGGGCCATCTGCTCGGAGGCGCGCTGCTCGGTGACCCGGCTGTGCGCGAGGTAGGTGATGATGTCGTGCTCGGTGAGCCGTTCCTCACCGCGCAGCCGTTCGTGGGCGAGGCCGATGCCGTGCTTCTCCAGCAGCATCGTGTAGTCGGTCTCGCGCGGAACGGTCACGGGCCGCAGCCCCCGCTTGCGCAGCAGCGCGTTGAAGATCCTGCCGTGTTTGTCCTCGTCGGCACCGTGCCGGGCGATCCTGGGGGCGAGGGCGCGCTGGCTCTCGGGCGCCAGGGCGGCGATCCGGCCGTTCTCCCAGCCGCCCTGGGACTCCCCGCCGGCCGCGATGGAGCAGAACAGCCGGAACGACTCGTCGTCGTCGAGGATCTCCTGGAACAGGTTCTTCGCCGAGAGCATCACTGCCACCTCCGTGCCGCGTCCTCCGCACGACAGTCAAGTGCGGCGCCCCCACCCGGGCAACAGGAACGGGCCCCGGCTACGCCGGACGGGGCAGCCCGGACCGGCCTGGGCGGGTCCGGGCTGCCCCGTGTGCGGCTCAGGCGAGCCCGGCACGCTCCAGCGCGTCCGTTCCGGCCCGCAGGGCGGTGAGCCGCTCCTCCAGGGTGAAGCCGGCCGGGGCGAGGGTCAGCGTGGTGACACCCGCGTCGGCGTACGCCTGCATCCGGTCGGCGATCCGCTCGACGGGGCCGAGCAGCGAGGTCTGGTCGACCAGCTCCCGCGGCACCGCGGCGGCCGCGCCGTTCTTGTCGCCGGACAGGTACTTGTCCTGGATCTCGGCGGCTTCCTTCTCGTAGCCCATGCGCTGCGCGAGCTGGTTGTAGAAGTTCTGCTTGCGGCTGCCCATGCCGCCGACGTACAGGGCGGTGTACGGGCGGAAGATGTCGGCGAGGCCGTCCGGGTCGTCGCCGACCGCGAGCGGCAGCGTCGGGCAGACGTCGAAGCCCTCCATGGTCAGGCCCGCCTTCTCGCGGCCCGCCCGCAGGGGCTTCATCGCTGTCTCCTCCAGGTGCTCGGCGGAGGGGAAGATCAGCAGCGCCCCGTCGGCGATCTCACCGGTCTGCTCCAGGTTCTTCGGCCCGATCGCCGCGATGTAGAGCGGGATGTGCTCGCGCTGGGGGTGCACGGTCAGCTTGATGGGCTTGCCCGGACCGCCGGGCAGCGGCAGCGTCCAGTGCTGGCCCTCGTAGGAGAGGCGTTCGCGGGTCATGGCCCGGCGGACGATCTCGACGTACTCGCGGGTGCGGGCGAGCGGCTTGTCGAACTTGACGCCGTACCAGCCTTCGGAGACCTGCGGTCCCGAGACACCGAGGCCGAGCCGGAACCGGCCCCCGGAGAGGGAGTCGAGGGTGGCCGCGGTCATCGCCGTCATCGCGGGCTGGCGGGCCGGGATCTGCATGATCGCGGAGCCGACGTCGATGGACTCGGTCCGGGCGGCGACCCAGGAGAGCACCGTCGGCGCGTCGGAGCCGTACGCCTCGGCCGCCCAGCAGACGTCGTAGCCGAGCCGGTCGGCCTCCTGGGCCACGGCGAGGTTGTCGCCGTCCATTCCCGCACCCCAGTAGCCGAGATTGATGCCGAGCCGCATGGCCGCTCCCCTTACCGATCAGTAACGTCACTGAGTCCTGGACTCTAGCGCGCGCTGGCGGTATGCGGCAGGGGCGACTTGTCGCCGGGTTGTCCACAGCCCTCCGCCCGGCGGGGTCGCGGCCAGTAATCTCAGCCTCCATGGAGCAGAGGCATCTCGGCCGCACCGGCCTTCGCGTGTCCCGAATCGGGCTCGGCACCCTCACCTGGGGCCGGGACACCGATCAGCACGACGCCGCCGAACAGCTCAAGGCCTTCTGGCAGGCGGGGGGCACACTGGTCGACACGGCCGATGTGTACGGCGGCGGGGAGGCCGAGTACCTGCTCGGTCAGCTCCTCGGCGGCCTCGTGCCGAGGAGCGATCTGGTCGTCGCGACGAAGGCCGGGAGCGTGGCCGATCCGTACCGCAGGTTCAACGGATCGCGCGGCCATCTGCTGGACGCGCTGGACGCCTCGCTGGAGCGGCTGGGCACGGATCACGTGGACCTGTGGCAGATACATGCCTTCGATCCGGCGACCCCGCTGGACGAGACGCTCCAGGCGGTGGACCTGGCGGTGTCCAGCGGGCGCGCCCGGTACGCGGGGGTGTCGAACTTCTGCGGCTGGCAGCTGGCCAAGGCGGCGACCTGGCAGCTCGCCTCGCCCGGGGTGCGCACCCGGATCGCGAGCACCCAGATGGAGTACTCGCTGTTGCAGCGGGGCGTGGAGCGTGAGGTGCTGCCCGCCGCCCTCGACCTCGGGATCGGGCTGCTGCCGTCCTCGCCGCTGGGCCGCGGCGTGCTGACCGGGAAGTACCGGACGGGCACCCCGGCCGACTCGCGCGGGGCCTCTGATCTGCTGGCCCCGTTCGTCGAGCCGTATCTCGACGAACCGGCGAGCCGGGTCGTGGACGCGGTGGCGACGGCGGCGGACGGCCTGGCGACCACGCCGCTCCAGGTGGCCCTCGCCTGGGTGCGGGACCGGCCCGGGGTGGTGGCCCCGGTCGTCGGCGCGCGCACGGCGCGGCAGCTCACGGAGGCGTTGTCAGTGGAGGCGCTTAGTCTTCCTGACGAGATCTGCCAGGCGCTCGACGATGTGTCGGCGCCCGTGCACCGCTATCCCGACCAGGACTGGAGCACGCTGTGACTGCGCTTCCCCGGGGGGAGACCCCCGGCTCCCCGGCCGCCGCCTCCGACGACGCCGACGCCACCCCTGGTGCCGACGGGCCCGGCCCGTCCGCCGGGCAGTCGGCGGACGACGCGTCCGGCGGATCGCCGACGGACGACGACACGGGTGACGCGGACGGGGCCGCGGGCGCGGATGCGGGCGCGGATGCGGATGCGGGCGCGGATGCGGGCGCCGGGCCTGAGGACGCCGGGAGCGTGACCGACGGCGGCGAGAGCGGCCGGGCGGATGCCGCCGCACCACTCTCCGAGGCCGAGGCCGAGCTGGCCGCCCAGCGCGAGCTGAGGCAGCGGATCGAGCAGCGCAAGGCGGAGAAGGAGGGCCCGATCGCCGCCGGGACGAAGCTGAGCGGCAAGGCGGCCGACCTGATGGCGGCCGTGCGCGCGGTGGAGAGCGGTGAACAGCCCGCTGGCGCGTTCTTCGACTCGCCCGCCCCCTCCCCCGCCGGACCGCGCCGCGCCGCGCCCGCGCCCGCACCCTCGCCTCCCCGGGCCCCCGCGCCGCCGGCGGCCCCGCGGGCCGCCCCGCCGGAGGCCGTCGCCGCCACCGCGGCCGTGCTGTCCGAGGGCGGGGCTCCGGCGGCCCTGGCCGGGGCCGCCGCCGAGGCCCTGGGGGCCCAGGCCCCCGATGTCCTGCGCGCGGACCCCTGGCAGCTGCTGGCCGTGCCGGGTGTCACGCCCGAGCGGGCGGACGGCTTCGCCCGGGCCCTCCTCGGCGGCGGCTGCGGCCCGGACGACGAGCGGCGCACCGCCGCTCTGGTCGGCTGGCTGCTGGAGCGGGCCGCCCTGCGCGGCCACACGGTGCTGGACGCGGCGGAGGTACGGGAGGCGCTCGCCGGGCGTTCGGTGTCCGACCCCGAGGCCGCCGTCCGGCACGCCGTCGCCGAGGGAGTGGTCCTGGTCTTCCAGGATGGGCAGGACGAACAGGATGGGCAGGACGAACAGGACGGGCGGGGCGGCCAGGAGGCTCCGGAGTCCGAGGCGGCCACGGCGGCCACGGCGCCCGACGAGCCGGTGCGGGTGCTGCTGGGCCTCGACCGCTACGCCCTCGCCGAGGAGAGCCTGGCCGACGGTCTCGCCCGGCTGGTCAGCACCTGCGAGAAGGACGCCGACTGGTCGCGGGCGGCCGCGGACACGAACCCCGGCTCGGCGGCCGAGCTGATCCGCGCGGCCGCGGCCCACGGACTCGTGGCGCACACCGGGGGCGAGGCCGCCCGGGCCGAGCCCGCCGCCCTGATCACCGCGGCCCGCGAGCTCGGTCTGCGCGCCCTGGGCGCCACGCACAGCGTCGACGGCGGACAGCGGCTCGCCTCGGCGACCGGCGTCCCCGAGAGCGCCGTCACCCTCGCCGGGCTGCTCGCCGGGACCGAGGGCCCGGGGCGGGACGAGGAGGGCGCGCTCGCCGTCGACCTGCTCGTCGTGCTGGACGCCCCGCAGCTGGATGTGGAGAGCGCGGCGATCCTCGTCGAGTCGCTGGCCGACGGCACCCGTCTGGTGCTCAGCGGCGACCCCGGGGTGCTGGGCTCGGCCGGGGCGGGGCGGGTGTTCGCGGATGTCCTCGCGGCCCGCGCCTGCCCTCAGGTCGTCTCCCGTACGCCCGATCCGGGGCCGATCGGTGAGCTGGTCTCGGGCATCGGCATCGGCGAGCTGAACCAGGTCGAGGCGCCCGGCAAGGAGGTGGTGATCGTCCCGGTGCGCGACGCGGGCGAGGCGGTGCACCGCACCGTGCAGCTGGTCGCCGACTCGGTGCCCCGCGCCATCGGCGTACCGTCGGCCGACACCCAGGTGATCACGGTCGGCCACGGCGGGGCGGCGGGCACCCGGGCGCTGAACGCGGCCCTGAAACAGCGCCTCAACCCCGGGCCCGGCCGGTTCGGCGGCTTCGACCCGGGCGACCGTGTCGTCCACGTCCCGGCGCCCGGCCGGATCGTGCCTGCGGTGGTCGTCTCAGCCGACGCCGAGGGCCTGCGGCTGGACTGCGCGGGCACCACTGTCGTCGTCCCGCAGGAGCGCGTGGCGTCCTTCGTCCGCCACGGCTGGGCCCTCAGCGCGCACCAGGCGGCCGGGACGCGGTGGCCCGCGGTGGTCGTCGTGCTGCCGGGCGATGCGGCGCAAGGGCTGAGCCGCTCGTGGGTGTACACCGCCTTCGGCCGGGGCGAGCGGCATCTCTCGGTGGTGCACGGGGTGGACCAGGCGCTCCCGCGCGCCGTCGCCCAGCCACCGGCGCTGGACCGCACGACCAGGCTGCGCGCGCTGCTGGAGGCCCCGGCCCACTGAGCGGCCGGGCACGGATGTCACCCGCGCCGGGCCGGGCTCGTCGCCGAGCCCGGCCCGGTCGTGGAGCGGGTCAGACGGGATCCAGGCGGGCCGGTTCGTCCTCCGGTTCGTCGTCGTCCTCGTCGAAGACGGCGCTGACGTCGAAGCGGCAGACCACCAGCTGCGGATCCGCGTCGTCGAAGGGCGCGCCGAGCCATTCCCCCGCCTCGGGCAGTTCCTCCGCGGCCGTGACCCAGAGCGTGGAATCGCCCTCCTCCAGGCCGAATTCCGTGTGCCGGGAGGCGATCTCGTCCGCTTCGTACTCCCCGAAGAGCACCCCGAGCGCCGCGTGGACGCTGGAGCCGACCACCGCGGCGGTCCCTCCACCGCCGTCCCGGTCCGCGTCGGCGATCCGCTGCGCCTGTGCGAGCAGCCGCTGCGGCTCCACCACCGCGTAGTCGCGCCGGATCATCACACTGAGCGCGTTCGGCTCCTCGGGGCCGGTGTACGGCGGCAGCGAATCGTCCGCACCCGGGATCTCGAAGGGAGTGACTTCGTCATATCGGTCGTAGAGCAGTTCGTCGTAGAACTCGGCGGCAGCGGCCAGTGCGTTGAACGCGTCGTAGACGGCCGCGTCGTCGTCCCCGGTCCGGCGTTCGACGGCCGCGAGGTGGTGATCGAGCGCGGCTTTGACCGCCTCGGCGGCGGCGCGTACCTCGGCAGCCGTGGGCTGCGCAGCATCAGACATAGTGCAGACGCTATCCGTACACGGGCTCTGCCCGCACAATAGATGCGATGCCGGAATACGAATTTGTCGATGTGTACGTGCCGCGCGGGGTCTCCCGGAAGGAGACGGCCCGCCTGCTGACCGACCACGCCGAGTACGGTCACTGGGAGTTGGACCGGCTGTCGCTGCGTCGCGACGGCAGCCGCAGGGTGCGGCTGCGCCGGAGGATCATCCGCCAGATCCGGGCCACCTGGTGAGTCGGGGCGGGCACCGCAGCCGCGGAACCCGCCCCTCCCGTCGTACCGGCGTCGCCGCCCGGCTCCGCTAGGCGGACTGCCGTCCGCGGCGGTAGAGGACCGCGCCCGCGCCCGCGAGCATCAGTCCGGCGCTCACCGGGACCAGCAGGTCGAGCCCGCCCGCCCCGGTGTGCGCGAGCTGCGGCACGGTCGGCTTCTCCGGCACCTGGGGCACTTCCGGCTTCCCCGGCGCCGGAGGCTTGTGCTCGGTGACCGGAGGCTTGACCGGCGGCGTGACCGGCGGCTTGACCGGCGGCGTGACGACGTCCGGGCCGTTCTCGCAGTGGTTGCCGAAGGTGGGGTTGAGCAGACCACCGACATCGACGCTGTTCCCGCAGACGTTCACGGGTACGTCGATGGGCGCGGAGATGGTGTTGCCGGACAGCACGCCCGGCGAACCCTCCGCGACGGCCTGGGCCGCCGACCCGCCGCTGAGCGGGGCGCGGTGCTTGCCGTTGCCCGGCCGGCTCGCCTGGCTCAGGTCGCCGGAGACCTGGCTGCCGGAGGCGTGCTTGCCCGGGGAGTCCTGCGAACCGTTTCCGCAGGTGTTGCCGAACGCCGGGTTGAGCAGCGCCACGACGTCCACGGAGTTGCCGCAGAGGTTGACCGGTACGTGAACCGGGATCTGTACCGAATTCCCTGACAGCACCCCCGGGGAATTCGTTGCTTCGCCGGACGCTCCCGCGTCGGCGTGCGCGTAGCCGCCGCTCAGCGCGAGTACGCCGCCTGCGGCCGCCACGGTGATCAGGCCCTTGCGCGTGACCTGTCGCATAGGTGTTTCCTGCCTTCTAAGCCTTCCGGAATACCCCCGGACTCGATCGTGCGGGGGCGGAGCACCAGCGACCCCGGAGCGCATGGCGTGCACTCCGGGGCCGAACTGGCTCAGACCCTTACGGGTTGACGCACAACGTCAGGCGTTGACGCAGGTGTTGCCGAAGGTGGGGTTCAGCAGCCCGACCACGTTGATCGTGTTGCCGCACACGTTCAGCGGGACGTGCACGGGCACCTGGATGACGTTGCCCGAGATGACACCGGGGCTGCCGAAAGCGCCCCCCTCGGCACCGGAGTCGGCGACGGCCATGCCCGCGCCCGCGAGCACCAGGCCACCAGTGACAGCCGCAGCAGCGACGACCTTCTTGATCATGATTCCTCCTAGTTTGGCAATGCGGTCCCAGCCGCGGACCGCATCACCTGTAACGAGGAAGAGATAAGGGAGCTACGAGCGCGTCGCCCCTTTCACTCGTTCCGGTCAGATACGCACACGCTGACGATTGCCGAACGGCAAAGTCGGCGGAATCCGGCAGGACGTCAGCAGTTGTCGATGAAACGGTCGAGCACCCGCACTCCGAACTTCAGACCGTCCACCGGTACGCGCTCGTCCACTCCGTGGAACATGCCCGCGAAGTCCAGCTCCGGCGGCAGCTTCAGCGGGGCGAACCCGAAGCAGCGGATTCCGAGGTCGTCGAAGGACTTGGCGTCGGTGCCCCCGGAGAGCATGTACGGCACCGCGCGGGCGATCGGGTCCTCGGCCTTCAGGGCGATCTGCATCGCGTCCACGAGCGCCCCGTCGAAGCTCGTCTCCAGCGCCTTGTCGCCGTGCACGTCCTCACGCTTCACGCGCGGGCCGAGGATACGGTCCAGGTCGGCCAGGAACTCGTCCTCGAAGCCGGGCAGGAAGCGGCCGTCGACATGGGCGATGGCCTGGCCGGGGATGACGTTCACCTTGTAACCGGCGCCGAGCATGGTGGGCGCGGCGGAGTTGCGGAGCGTGGCGCCGACCATCTTGGCGATGCCGCCCAGCTTGGCGAGGGTGGCCTCCATGTCCTCCGGGTCGAGCGGGGTGCCGAGCGCGTCGGACAGCTCGTCCAGGAAGGACCGTACGGTCTTGGTCACCCGGACCGGCCACTGGTGCCGCCCGAGCCGTCCGACCGCCTCGCAGAGCTCGGTGATGGCGTTGTCGTCGTTGGTCATCGAGCCGTGCCCGGCGGTGCCGTCCACGGTCAGCCGCATCCAGTGCATGCCCTTCTGGGCCGTCTCGACGAGGTAGAGCCGCAGCTTCTCGTTGACCGTGAAGGAGAATCCCCCGACCTCGCCGATCGCCTCGGTGACCCCCTCGAAGAGACCGGGGTGCTTGTCGACGAGGTACCGCGCGCCGTACGTGCCGCCCGCCTCCTCGTCCGCGACGAAGGCCAGCACGATGTCGCGCGGGGGCTTGCGGCCGCTGCGCATCCGGTCGCGGACGACCGCGAGGGTCATCGCGTCCATGTCCTTCATGTCGACCGCGCCGCGGCCCCACACGCAGCCGTCCGCGACCTCACCCGAGAACGGGTGGTGCGTCCAGTCGTGGGCGTTGGCCGGGACCACGTCGGTGTGGCCGTGGATCAGCAGCGCGGGGCGCGACGGGTCCTCTCCCTCGATCCGTGCCACGGTCGAGGCGCGGCCCTTGTGGGACTCGATGATCTGCGGCTCCAGGCCGACCTCGGCGAGCTTCTCCGCGACGTACTCGGCCGCGCGCCGCTCCCCCGGTCCCGAGTGGTCCCCGTAGTTGCTGGTGTCGATCCGGATCAGCTCACGACAGAGGTCGACGACCTCGTCCTCGCCGGAGGCGCCCCGAACCTTGCTGGTCTCGCTCACGCTGCTTCCTTCCACCGTCGCTGTGGTGCTCCCCCTCATCCTCCCGCGCCGGTCCCGGACGCCCAAGGGCACCCACCCCTCGCCATGCGCCTTTCCCGCAGCGCGGGACGTGATCGAGCACCCCCGAATGTTTGCTATTGTTTTCCACGTCGGAGCGGGCAGGAGCCCGCGAGACAGACACCTTGTCCGGGTGGCGGAATGGCAGACGCGCTAGCTTGAGGTGCTAGTGCCCTTTATCGGGCGTGGGGGTTCAAGTCCCCCCTCGGACACCAGCAGAAACCCCAGTTGATCTGGGGTTTTTCTGTTTTTCGGGCCAGATGGCCCAGCACCGCCCGCCGCCCGGCCCGGGAGGGCTCGGGGGCGACGACGTAGCATCGGCGCTTTACGCGATCTTGGTACGTGACGGGGGCATGCGGTGGGCAGCGGGCGCGGACGGCGCAGAACGGTACTGGCCGCAGTGGCCGTCGGGGCGGTGATCGCCTCCGGGACCGGGCTGTGGGCCACTGGCAGTCCGCCGTTCCGGGACAGCTACTGCTGGGGGGCGTGGCAGCAGGACAGCGGCCCGGACTTCCTCGGGGAGGAGGGGCTCGCCACGTCCGGCTCCAGGCGGAGCACCACCGAATCCGCCCCGCCCTCGGCCGGACGCCACCTCGCCCGCTGCACCGTGACGGTGACCTCGGCAGTGCCGGACGACGACTCCGGTGAGCCGCTCGCCTTCGAGGAGCGGGTCACCGCCGAGTACGGCCCGGTCCCGTCCGCGGCCGGGGACCGCCGCGCCTGGATCGCCCGCTACTTCGACGGTTCGACGACCCGGCTGCCGGACGGACTCGACGGGCTGGTCTCCCCCGACCGGGCGATGCTGGTCCTGCCCAGGGCCTGCGACGTGGACGGCAGGCCGTCCGCGGTGACGATCCGCGGCGGGAGTACCGGCGACGGCCACCTGGGCAGGCTCACCATGCCGTTCTCGGTCGGCACCCGGTCCGAGGTGGCCCGGATGCTGGTGGACCTGGCCAACACCGGGATGCGGAAGGCCGGTTGCGCCCCGGACGAGCCACTGCGCACGACGTCGCCGATCGTGACGATCCCGGAGGACGCCGATCGCGCCATGCGCCCGCTGTGCCGGATACCCGGGGTGACGGTGAAGCTCGGCGGGGGTTCCGGGTACCAGCAGCGGGTGGGGGTGGTCGACGGACGGCTCCAGACGTGTTCGGTGGCGTGGCGTGCGCGGGGAGAGCCGGACGAGCCCGCGGCGCAGTACGTGATGACGTCCGAGCCCCGGCTGGCCGCGCTGTTCGACGGCCTACCGGAAGGGGCCGGTGAGGGGCTGAAGCGAACCGAGTGCAAGGGGCGGCGGACGGTGTTCTACGCGCATCTGGGTACGGCGCTGAAGGGTGCGGGCCTGCCCGACGACCGGACGGTCTTCACGCGGTTCACCGAGTCGGTGGGCAGGCGCATCGGGTGCGGGGCCGGTGAGGGCGCGTGAGCGGGAACCTCGGGCCGGAGGGGAACGGGGCGGCGGTGGACGACGGCGGCACGGCGGACGCGCCGGAGCGGGTCTCCGGCGGGAGCGGTCCCGCGCGGGCCACGGTGCTGCGGCGGCTGCTGCGGCGCCGTACCGGGCTAGCCGTCACCGCGGCCGGGCTGGCCGGGGCGCTCCTCGGGGCGGGCGCGGTGGCCTGGCGCACGGACACGCTCGCGCTGGTCGGCCCCGCCCCGTGCTGGGACTCCCTGAGCGACACGACGGTGTCGGATCTCTTCGGCGAGCGCAGGACCGAGACCGAGGAGCAGGTGCTCCAGGCCGATCCCGGGGGCCACGACGACATGTACGGGCAGTGCCGGATCACGAGCTACCGGGACGACCGGGCCCGTCGGCAGCTCACGGTGCGGGTGCACCGGCTGGACGGGCTGCGGGGCACGGACGGGCGGGAATGGCCCGGGGAGTTCCTCACGGCGGGCGCGGTGCCGCCCGGTGGCGGGCTGCCCGGTCTGGTCTCGCCGTCGCGGGCCTGGCTGGCGCTGCCGCAGAGCTGTGTCGGGCGGGACGAGTTCACCGGGCCGACGGTGGTGGATGCCGCGATGGGCGCGGCCGGACTCGACGGTTCGGACGCGTACGACCGGGAGGACCTCGCGGCGCTGACCCGGACCGTGGTGGAGGCCGCCAACGGGGTCATGCGCGACTTCGGCTGTTCCGGCACGTACCGGATGCCCGGTGCGATGCCTGCTCCGGTGAAGTGGCAGAAGTCCCGGCCCGACGCCTTCTGCGGCATCGAGGGGTTCACTGTGCCCTCGGCGTACCGCAAGGACCTGCCCCGGACGCGGGTCGGGGGTGACGGCGGGCCCGCCCGGGTCTGCGAGGCCGGCGGCTCCTTCGATCCGGCGGTGCGGCTGACGACGGTGACGGACCCGGTGCTGACGGAGATCTTCGCCTCGCGCGCGCTGCGCAGCGGGCGGACCGTCAGGGGATCCAAGGGGTCCGGCAGCATCGACGGCTCCCGGGCCGTCTACCGGGCGGCCTGCCAGAGCGGTCCGGTGGTCTTCGTGGTGGATCAGCTGGACCGCATCGAGCGCGCTCCCTCGGGGCTCGCCGGCGCGCTGCTGCCCGGCTATGTGGCCGCCGAGGCCGAGCGGATCGGCTGCGGTCCGGAACGGGTGGCGGCGCCGGAGGACTGAGGGCCGCCAGACCGGCGTTACGCTGCAAGAACCCCGGGCGGCGGAGCGAGGAGCGGACACCATGGATGGCACGGCAGCGGTCGGTATGCCCCGGTGAGGGGGCGCGGGAGGCCTCCGGCGGCTCCGCTGCCGCAGCGGGACGGGATCGATCCGGTCCGGCTGCGGCTGCCCGGCGACCCGGACGGGGCGTGGCCGACGGTGCGGGACCATCTGGTGGCGCGGTTCGCGGGCGCGATCGGGGCGGCGCGGGTCGGCGCCATGGTCGCCGAGGGCCGGTTCGTGTCGCTGCGGGGCCCGGTCGCGGCCGGCGAGCCGTACGAGGCGGGCCGGTACGTCTGGTTCCACCGGGATTTCGCACCGGAGGAGCCGGTGCCGTTCCCCGTCGGGGTGGTGCACCGCGACGAGCACCTCGTCATCGCCGACAAGCCGCACTTCCTGGCGACGACCCCGCGCGGACGGCACATCACCGAGACGGCGGTGGCCCGGCTGCGCCGCGAGCTGGGGATGCCGGAGCTCCAGCCCGCGCACCGGCTGGACCGGCTGACGGCGGGGCTCGTCCTGTTCGTGGTGCGGCCCGGGGAGCGGGGCGCGTACCAGACGATGTTCCGGGACCGCCGGGTGCGCAAGGAGTACGAGGCGGTGGCCGCGTACGATCCCGCGCTGGCGCTGCCGCGGACCGTGCGCAGCCGGATCGTGAAGGAGCGCGGGGTGATCGCCGCGCGCGAGGAGCCCGGTGAGCCGAACAGCGAGAGCCGGATCGAGCTGCTGGAGCACCGGGCGGGGCTCGGCCGCTACCGGCTGCTGCCCGCCACCGGGCGGACCCATCAGCTGCGCGTCCACATGAACGCTCTGGGGCTTCCGCTCGTCCACGACCCCGTCTATCCGGTGGTCGAGGCGGAGGGTGCGGCGGACGACTTCTCGCGCCCGCTCCAGCTGCTGTCCCGGGTGCTGGAGTTCACCGATCCGGTCACGGGCGAGCCGCGCCGCTTCGAGAGCGGGCTGCGGCTCTCCGCCTGGCCGGACCGGTGAACTGCGACGCGTCTCAGTGACCGCGGGCGATCCACTCGCCCAGGTGCGGGGCTTCCGCGCCGATGGTGGTGGAGTCGCCGTGCCCGGTGCGCACGGTGGTGTCCGGCGGGAGCGTCAGGAGCCGGTCCCTGATCGAGTCGACGATGGTCGGGAAGTGGGAGAAGGACCGTCCGGTGGCGCCGGGTCCGCCCCGGAAGAGCGTGTCCCCGGTGAAGACGGTGGACAGCCCGGGGGCGTAGAGGCAGACGGCGCCCGGGGCGTGGCCGGGGGTGTGCAGGACCTGGAGGGCCGTTCCGGCGATCTCCAGCGTCCCGCCGTCGGCCAGTTCGCCGTCCGGCGTGCGGTCGGGGTGGGTCTGGCGCCACAGCGGCAGGTCGTCGGGGTGCAGCAGCACGGGGGCGCCGGTCGCGTCGGCGAGGGCGGGGGCCGCGTCGATGTGGTCGTTGTGCGCGTGGGTGCAGACGATGGCGCGCAGCGCACGGCCGCCGAGCGCGGCCTCGATGGCGGCGGCGTCGTGGGCGGCGTCGATGACGATCGCCTCGGTGTCGTCGCCGACGATCCAGACGTTGTTGTCGACCTCCCACTCGCCGCCGTCGAGGGCGAAGGTGCCGGAGGTGACCAGGTGGTCGATGCGGGCGGTCATCAGAGGATCACCACCGAGCGCAGCACATCGCCGTCGTGCATCCGGGCGAAGGCCTGCTCGACGTCGCCGAGTCCGATCGTCTCGGTGACGAACGCGCCGAGGTCGAGCCGTCCCTGCTGGTGCAGGTCGATCAGCATCGGGAAGTCGCGCGAGGGCAGGCAGTCGCCGTACCAGGAGGACTTGAGCGAGCCGCCGCGTCCGAAGACGTCGATGAGCGGCAGCTCCAGCTTCATCTCCGGGGTGGGGACGCCGACCAGGACGACGGTGCCGGCGAGGTCGCGGGCGTAGAACGCCTGCTGGTACGTCTCGGGGCGGCCGACCGCCTCGATGACGACGTCGGCGCCGTTGCCGCCGGTCAGGGCACGGATCGCCTCGACCGGGTCGGTGGAGCGGGAGTTGACGGTGTGGGTGGCGCCCATCGTCTTCGCGGTCTCCAGCTTCCGGTCGTCGATGTCGACCGCGATGATCCGCGCCGCACCGGCCAGCCGCGCCCCGGCGATCGCCGCGTCGCCGACGCCGCCGCAGCCGATCACCGCGACCGAGTCGCCGCGGCCGACCTGGCCGGTGTTGATGGCGGCGCCGATGCCCGCCATGACGCCGCAGCCGAGCAGTCCGGCGACGGCCGGGGAGACCTCGGGGTCGACCTTGGTGCACTGGCCGGCGGCGACCAGGGTCTTCTCTGCGAACGCGCCGATGCCGAGGGCGGGCGACAGCTCGGTGCCGTCGAGGAGGGTCATCTTCTGCTTCGCGTTGTGGGTGTCGAAGCAGTACCAGGGGCGGCCGCGCAGACAGGCGCGGCACTGCCCGCACACGGCACGCCAGTTGAGGACGACGAAGTCACCGGGGGCGACGTCCGTGACGCCCTCGCCGACGGACTCCACGATTCCGGCGGCCTCGTGGCCGAGCAGGAAGGGGAAGTCGTCGTTGATGCCGCCCTGCTTGTAGTGGAGGTCGGTGTGGCAGACGCCGCATGCCTGGATCTTGACCACGGCCTCGCCGGGGCCCGGATCCGGGATCACGATCGTCTCGATCCGTACCGGCTCGTTCTTCCCCGGTGCGATGACCCCTTGCACCTGCTGCGACATACCGTGGTCTCCTGTTTCCGTCTTTTTACGAAGATCGAACGCGAACAACCGTACGCCCCGTGAGGGTGTCACGGCGGCGCGCCGCGTTGGCGGGAAACCACCGTCGCCCACCCGGCGGGATGTACCGGTTTCGGTCAGATGGTGCGTGGTGCAGAACCTTGACGGACTCCCTGAGGTCCTTTGATACGCAGGGGGAGCCCGGCCGGTACCTGCGGGGGCAGGGGCCGGACGACCCGTCACAGGGGAATCACTGATCATGGGGGAAGTACCTTGACCGAGATCATCGAGGCCACGGAGAAGATCAGTCAACCGGGCGGCGAGTCCGCCCCGGCACCCGGGGTGACCACGCTGGGCGCGCCGGTCGGCGGGCTCGTGCCGTACACCGACGCGCTGCCCGTCCCGCCGGTGCTGCGCCCGCAGAGCGGCGATGTGCTCCGGGAGACCGAGATCGCCGTGTCACCCGCCTGGGTGCGGCTTCACGCGCAGCTGCCGCCGACCCTGATGTGGGGGTACAACGGCATGGTGCCGGGGCCCACCATCGAGGTGCGGCGCGGGCAGCGGGTCAGGATCGCCTGGACCAACCGCGTCCCGAAGGGAAGCGAGTACCCGGTCACGGCGGTGGAGGTCGGTCCGGTCGCGCAGGGCGCGCCCGCCCCGCACAACAGCCCCGGCCGTGACGGCGTCGAGCCGGACCCGGACGTGGCCGCCCTGCCCGCCTGGACGGTGACCCATCTGCACGGCGCGCAGACCGGCGGCGGCAACGACGGCTGGGCGGACAACGCGGTCGGCTTCGGCGACGCGCAGCTGTCGGAGTACCCGAACGACCACCAGGCCGCCCAGTGGTGGTATCACGACCACGCCATGAACATCACCCGGTGGAACGTGTACGCCGGGCTGGTCGGCACGTATCTGGTCCGGGACGACGAGGAGGACGCGCTCGGGCTGCCGTCCGGCGACCGGGAGCTGCCGCTGATCCTCGCCGACCGCAACCTCGACACCGATGAGGACGGCCGTCTCAACGGGCGGCTGCTGCACAAGACGACGGTGCTCACCAAGGCCCATCCGGAGACCGGGAAGCCGGTGTCGCTCCCGTTCTTCGGCCCGTACACGACGGTCAACGGGCGGATCTGGCCGCATCTGGACGTGGACGACGCCTGGTACCGCTTCCGGCTGGTCAACGCGTCCAACGCGCGGATCTACGACCTGGTGCTGGTGGACGACGAGAACAACCCGGTGCCGGGGGTGATCCGGCAGATCGGCAGTGACGGCGGGCTGCTGCCGCGCCCGGTGCCGGTCGACTTCGACGGGTCGCTGCCGCAGCTGACGGTCGCCCCGGCCGAGCGGATGGACCTGCTGGTCGACTTCTCGGCGCTGGCCGGGCGCCGGGTCCGTCTGGTCAACCGCGGCAAGCTCGCCCCCGGTGTCCCGGACCCGGCGGCGAACGTGCCGTTCCCGCAGGTGATGGAGTTCCGGGTGCGGGAGACCGGCCGGCGGGACACCTTCGAGCTGCCCGAGGTGCTGTCGGGTTCCTTCCGGCGGTACGAGCACGGCCTGGTGGAGCACGGGCACCGGCTGGTGGTGCTGACGGTGCCGGGCACGGTCGGCGGCGGCGGGCACCCGGAGATCTGGGAGATGGCGGAGGTCGAGGACCCGGCGACGGTGCCGGTGCCCTCGGACGGGATCATCCAGGTCCAGGGCGAGGACGGCGCGGTGCGCACGTACCGCAGGATCTCGCGGACCTTCAACGACGGTCTCGGCTTCACGGTCGGCGAGGGCACCTTCGAGCAGTGGTCGTTCCTCAACCTGGGCGGCCCGACGCACCCGATGCACATCCACCTGACCGACTTCCAGGTGATGGGCCGGGAGGCGTACACGCTCGACGGCTTCGACCCGGCACTCGGCGGTACCCGCTCCCCGGTCGCGTTCGACCACGGCACCAAGATCCCGGCCGCCCCCAACGAGCAGGGCTGGAAGGATGTCTTCCGGGTGCCCGCGGGGCAGATGGTGAAGGTGCTCGGGACGTTCGACGGGGCGTACGGGAGGTTCATGTACCACTGCCATCTGCTGGAGCACGAGGACATGGGCATGATGCGGCCGTTCGTCGTGATGCCGCCCGAGGCGATGAAGTTCGACCACGGCGCCGGGCACGGCGGCGGGCATGAGGGACACGGCGGCTGATCCGGCGTCGCCCCGCGACCACCCCGCCCCGGCCCCGGAGCGGGGTGGTCGCGTCTTTCGGGGCCTCAGGGGGCGAGGACGTCCAGTTCGTGCAGGGCTCCCACGGCGATCTCCTTGGTGAGCCGCTCCGCCGCCGCCGCGTCGCCCTCGCGCACCGCTTCGGCGAGCCGGACGTGGAGGGTGACGGCGGCCGGGTCGGGGTCCTCGAACATGACCTGGTGGTGGGTGCGGCCCGCCAGCACCTCGGCGACCACGTCACCGAGGCGCGCGAACATCTCGTTGCCGGAGGCGTTGAGCACGATCCGGTGGAACGCGATGTCGTGCTCCAGGTAACCCTCCAGCTGCTGGCCGCGCGAGGTGGCGACCATGCCGAGGGCACGCTCGGTGAGGGCCGCGCACTGCTCCGGGGTGGCATGACGGGCGGCGAGACCGGCCGCGACGGGCTCGATCGCCGAACGCAGCACGGTCAGCGAGCGCAACTGGCGCGGGCGGTCGGCCCCGGCCAGCCGCCACCGGATGACCTGCGGGTCGTACACGTTCCACGCCTCGGACGGCCGTACGGTCACGCCGACCCGGCGCCGGGACTCGACCAGGTGCATGGACTCCAGGACCCGGATCACCTCGCGCACGACCGTGCGCGAGACGCCGAAGCGCCGGGCCAGCTCGTCGGTGCGCAGGACCTGCCCCGGCGGATGCGCACCGGCGGCGATCTCCAGCCCCAGAGTGTCCAGCACATGGGTATGGAGCCCGGGGCCCTGTGTGGTCATGGGCAAAGCCTACGGGGCACGCTCCGGTAACGAAAAGTACGACGTTTACGTCACACCATCTTGAATAAGTCGTACGTATGGGTTTCAGTAGCGCGACGGACCGATGTCGAGGAAGACATCGCGGAAGACTGCGAGGCACCCCCATGAGCACTCCCCACGTCGTCGTGGTGATGGGCGTTGCAGGGACCGGCAAGACCACGATCGGCCCCCTGCTCGCCGCCGGACTCGGCGTTCCGTACGCGGAGGGCGACGACTTCCACCCGGCGGCCAACATCGCCAAGATGTCGGCCGGGATCCCGCTGGACGACGCGGACCGGTGGCCCTGGCTCGACGCCATCGGCCGCTGGGCGCACAGCCGGGCGGGGCTCGGCGGCGTGGTGAGCAGCTCGGCGCTGAAGCGGTCCTACCGCGACCGGCTGCGCGCCGGGGCACCCGGGGCCCTCTTCCTCCATCTGACCGGCGACCGGGCGCTGATCGAGGCGCGCATGGCGGGGCGCACGGGTCATTTCATGCCCACCGCGCTGCTCGACTCCCAGTTCGCCACCCTGCAGCCCCTGCGGGAGGACGAGGCCGGTGTCGCGGTCGACGTGTCCGGCACCCCTGAAGAAATCACCCAGCGAGCCGTCGCGGCCCTGCGCCGGCTCGACGACTAAGGACCACCACCGTGACCAGTCTCAGCGTCGAGATGTTGGCAGCGGACGCCGTCGAACCGATCACTTCGGCCGGCAACGCGCAGTTGGGCATCGCCGTTCTGGCGGGCATCGCCGTCATCGTCCTGCTCATCACCACATTCAAGATGCACGCGTTCCTCGCGCTGACCATCGGTTCGCTGGCGCTCGGTTCGTTCGCCGGGGCCGCCCCGGCGAAGACGATCGCCAGTTTCACCGCCGGCCTCGGCTCGACCGTCGCGAGCGTCGGTGTGCTGATCGCGCTCGGCGCGATCCTGGGCAAGCTGCTGGCCGACTCCGGCGGCGCGGACCAGATCGTCGACACCATCCTCGACCGGGCGAGCAAGCGCTCCATGCCGTGGGCGATGGTGCTGATCGCCTCGGTGATCGGCCTGCCGCTCTTCTTCGAGGTCGGCATCGTGCTGCTGATCCCCGTGGTGCTGCTGGTCGCGAAGCGCGGCAACTACTCCCTGATGCGGATCGGCATCCCGGCGCTGGCCGGTCTCTCCGTGATGCACGGTCTGATCCCGCCGCACCCCGGCCCGCTGGTGGCGATCGACGCCCTCGGCGCCAATCTCGGCGTCACGCTGGCGCTGGGCGTCCTGGTCGCGATCCCCACCGTGGTCATCGCGGGACCGCTGTTCTCCCGCTACGCGGCGCGCTGGGTGGACATCCAGGCCCCGGAGCGGATGATCCCGCAGCGCCCCTCGGAGGAGCTCGACCGCCGTCCCGGCTTCGGCGCCACCCTGGCGACGATGCTGCTTCCGGTGGTGCTGATGCTGGTCAAGGCCCTGGTCGACATCGTCGTGGACGACCCGGAGCAGGGTCTTCAGAAGATCACCGATGTGATCGGCTCGCCGCTGATCGCGCTGCTGGCGGCCGTCGTGCTCGGCATGTTCACGCTGGGCCGGGCGGCCGGATTCTCCAGGGGGCGGCTCTCCAGCACGGTCGAGAAGTCACTCGCGCCGATCGCTGGCGTGCTGCTGATCGTGGGCGCGGGCGGCGGTTTCAAGCAGACCCTCATCGATGCCGGTGTGGGCCAGATGATCCTGGACTTCTCGCAGGACTGGTCGATCCCGGCCCTGCTGCTGGGCTGGCTGATCGCGGTGGCGATCCGGCTGGCGACCGGTTCGGCGACCGTGGCCACCATCTCGGCGGCCGGTCTGGTCGCCCCGCTGGCCACCGACATGTCGACATCCCACGCCGCGCTGCTGGTGCTGGCCGTCGGAGCGGGTTCGCTCTTCTTCAGCCATGTCAACGACGCCGGGTTCTGGCTGGTGAAGGAGTACTTCGGGATGGACGTCGGCCAGACGGTGAAGACCTGGTCGGTGATGGAGACGATCATCTCCGTGGTCGCGCTGGTCTTCGTCCTGCTGCTGTCGCTGATCCTCTGAGCCCACGGCACCCGGAGCCGTCCCCGTCGGCGTCCGCCGCCCCGGTGCGCATGCCACGGCGTGCCCCGGACGCGGCGGGCGCCGTCGCCGTACCGGCCGCGCTGCTCACGCCAACCGCGGCCCTCGCTCCCGTGGTTGGCGCTTCGGCGGCCGTCCGCCCGCCGCGCCGGCCGGTCCGGCGGCGCGTGCCAGACTTGGCGCCATGCCGAACCACGAACCCCTTGACGAAACCCCCGCACCCTCTCTCCGGGAGCCCCTCAAGCCCTTCCTGCTGGCCTTCCCGGGGCCGCTGCGCGATCAGCTGGTCGGGGCGGTGCTCGGCGGCGCGAAGGTCTCGACGACCGGGCTGCTCGCGGAGTACGAGGCGGAGCGCGAGGAACTGCCGCCCGTCGGCGAGCGGTCCGCGCTGATCGACTCCGACGGCCGGGAGGCCGCGGTGCTGGAGGTGACGGAGGTACGGGTGCTGCGCCTGGGCGACGTCGGTCTCCAGCACGCGATCGACGAGGGCGAGGGGTACTCCTCGGTGGCCGAGTGGCGTGCGGGGCACGAGAGGTTCTGGCACAGCGACGAGATGCGCGAGGCCCTCGGCGACCCGGAGTTCACCGTCGACGACGACACCATGGTCGTCGCCGAACGGTTCCGCGTCGTCGAGCTGCTGGACGCCGCCGCGGGGGCGAAGGAGCGGTAGCCGCCCAGCCGGGCCCGCGCCCCGGCCGCCTCAGCCGGCCGCCTCAGCCGACCGCCTTCGCGGCCGCCCGCCCGGCCGCCCGCCCGGAGAAGATGCAGCCGCCGAGGAAGGTTCCCTCCAGCGAGCGGTAGCCGTGCACCCCGCCGCCGCCGAAGCCCGCCGCCTCGCCCGCCGCGTAGACCCCGTCCAGCGGGGTGCCGTCCGCGGTCAGCACCCGGGAGGACAGGTCCGTCTCCAGCCCGCCGAGCGACTTGCGGGTCAGGATGTTCAGCCGGACGGCGATCAGCGGACCGGCCTTGGGGTCGAGGATGCGGTGCGGCGCCGCCGTACGGATCAGCTTGTCGCCGAGGTAGGCGCGGGCACCGTGGATCGCGGTGATCTGGAGGTCCTTGGTGAAGGGGTTGGCGATCTCGCGGTCGCGGGCGACGATCACGCGGCGCAGCTCGGCCTCGTCGATCAGCTCCTCGCCGGTCAGCTTGTTCATGCCCCGGACGAGCGCGGAGAGGTCCTTCTCGACGACGAAGTCCGCACCGTTGTCCATGAACGCCTTCACCGGGGCCGGTACGTCGGCACGGGCCCGGCCGATCACGCCCCGGACCGACTTGCCGGTGAGGTCCGGGTTCTGTTCGGAGCCGGAGAGCGCGAACTCCTTGCCGATGATCTTCTGGTCGAGGATGAACCAGGTGTACTCGTGGCCGGACCTCATGATGTGTTCGAGGGTGCCGAGGGTGTCGAAGCCCGGGAAGAGCGGGACCGGGAGCCGCTTGCCGCGGGCGTCCAGCCAGAGCGAGGACGGTCCGGGCAGGATGCGGATGGCGTGCCTGGCCCAGATCGGGTTCCAGTTCTCGATGCCCTCGGTGTAGTGCCACATCCGGTCGCGGTTGATGTGGTGGGCGCCCGCCTCCTCGGCGATGCCGAGCATGAGCCCGTCGACGTGCGCGGGGACGCCGGAGAGCAGCTTCGCGGGCGGGGTGCCGAGCCGGGCGGGCCACTGCTCGCGCACCAGGTCGTGGTTGCCGCC
Organism: Streptomyces sp. NPDC058195; assembly: GCF_042883525.1. Classification (NCBI taxonomy): domain Bacteria; kingdom Bacillati; phylum Actinomycetota; class Actinomycetes; order Kitasatosporales; family Streptomycetaceae; genus Streptomyces; species Streptomyces sp. NPDC058195. The sequence continues at coordinate 139,845 of NZ_JBHVVM010000004.1, read as the reverse complement.
GATGCCGCCGGAGGTGACGATCACCGCCTGGGCCCGCAGCGCGAAGGAGCCGGTCACCTCCCGGCTGCTCGCGGTTCCCCGGGCCGCGGCGCTCGGCTCCAGCACCTCGCCGGTCACGGTGTCGACGGTGCCCGCGGTGCGGCCGAGGCCGGTGACCCGGTGCCGGAACGCGAAGCGTACGAGCCCCTTGGCGACGCCCTCGCGGACCCGGCGCTCGAAGGGGGCGACGACGCCGGGGCCGGTGCCCCAGGTGATGTGGAAACGGGGTACGGAGTTGCCGTGGCCCGTGGCGTCGTAGCCTCCGCGCTCGGCCCAGCCGACCACGGGGAAGAGCCGCAGCCCCTGGGCGTGCAGCCAGGAGCGCTTCTCACCGGCCGCGAAATCGACGTACGCCTCGGCCCACTTCCGCGGCCAGTGGTCCTCCTCGCGGTCGAAGCCCGCCGTGCCGAGCCAGTCCTGGAGCGCCAGTTCGTGGCTGTCCCTGACCCGCATCCGGCGCTGTTCGGGCGAGTCGACCAGGAAGAGGCCGCCGAAGGACCAGTGCGCCTGGCCGCCGATGGACTGCTCGGGTTCCTGGTCGAGCAGGATCACCGAGCGTCCTGCCCCGGCCAGCTCGGCGGTGGCCACCAGACCGGCCAGCCCCGCCCCGATCACGATCACATCAGCGTCGTACGCCATGGGTTCCATCCTTGTCGGGGCGGTCGGGCCGGGGAGGTCCGGCCGGGGCGGCGGCAGCCGCTCCCGGGGCCGGAAGTTACTCGTGCGTCAGATCCTCTGCACCCGCCGCCCCCGCGTCAACGGCCCGTTCGGCCCCATTCCTGCCGCACCCCCGGCGCTCCGGAGCTATCGTCGGTACACATCACCCATTTCCGGCCTTATTCGAGGTAGCGGCATGTCGGTGCTGGTCGTCGCGCTCGCCGTGAGTGCCGCCTGCTGCCTGGGCTTCGGCTTCGTCCTCCAGCAGGCCGCCGCCGCACACGCCCCGAGGAGCGACTACCTCTCGCCCCGGCTGCTGCTCGACCTGATGCGGGTGCCGAGCTGGCTGGCCGGGGTCGGGCTGATGGTCTGCGGGATGGTGCTGGGCGCCCTGGCCCTGGGCAACGGCGAGGTGTCCGTCGTCGAACCGCTCCTGGCGACCAATCTGCTCTTCGCGATGGCCCTGTCCCGCCACCGCACCGGCCAGCGGCTCGGCCGCCAGGGCTGGGCCGGGCTCTGGCTGCTGGCCGGCGGGGTGGCGGCTTTTCTGCTGGCGGGGCGGCCCGAGGGCGGCGAGGCGGTGACCAGCGCACTGCGGCACTGGCTGGTGATCGGGGTGGTGGTGGGCACCGCGCTGCTCCTGACCGCCTTCGCCAGGCGCTCCGGGACGGCCGCCTCCCCCGCCCTGCTCGCGGTGGCGGCCGGACTGCTGTACGGACTCCAGGACGCGCTCACCCGGGTCAGCGGCCAGCTGGTCTCAGGGGACGGCTGGACGGCGCTGGTCACGGCGTGGCAGCCGTACGCGGTGGCGGTCCTGGGCGTGACCGGTCTGCTGCTGGTGCAGAGCGCGTTCGAGACCGGGCCGCTGAGGGTCTCGCTGCCGCCGCTGACCGCCGCCCAGCCACTGGCCGGGATCGCCTGCGGGGTGGGCTTCCTCGGCGACCGGCTGCGCACCGACACCGGCGCACTGACCTGGCAGGCCGCCGGGATCGCCGCGATCGTCGTCGGCATCGTGCTGCTCGGGCTGCATCCGGCGATGCCCGAGGGACCGGTGGGCGGGCGCCGCGAGAAGAGCCTCCAGCCCAACTGAGCGGGTGGGGCCGCCCGCCACTGGTTTTTAATAATGGCCAGTATTACAGTGCGGGTATGGCGCGAACATCCGGTCCGGAGACCAGGGAGAAGCTGATCCGCGCGGCCGAGGAGATCTTCGCCGCACAGGGTCCGGACGGCGCCCAGCTGCGGGACATCGTCCGGCTGGCCGGACAGAGCAACCCCTCCGCCGTCCAGTACCACTTCGGCTCCCGGGCCGGGCTGCTGGACGCGGTGATGGCGGGCCGCCAGGCCCGTACCGAACGGGTGATGGCCCCCCTGCTGGACGCGCTGGACGCGGACTGCGGCGTACGGGAGCTGATCGGCGCGCTGGTGACGGCCGAGGCGAGCCTGCTCGCCGACGACCGGGGCTGCCGCTGTCTGCGGATCTCGGTCCGGCTCACCCATGAGACCGGACTGCGGACCGGCACCCCGCACCCCGTCCTGGTCGACTCCCGCTACGGGCGGCTGATCGCCCTGCTCGGGGACCGTCTGGGCGACCTGCCCGCTCCGGTGCGCCTGGAGCGCCTGGACCTGGCGCTCACCCTGATCGGCGCGGCGTTCGCCGACCGCGCCCGTCAGCGGCTCGACGGGATCGAGCCACTGACCGACGAGGCGTTCTTCCTCGCCGATCTCATCGAAACCACCACCGCGTTCCTGCGCGCCCCGGTGCCGGGCGCCCCCTGAGGCGCCGCCCGTACCCGCCCGGACCTCCGCGTCACGCACCATTCCGCACCGCACAGAGGAAACACCATGACTGACACGAGCAACCTCAGCGACAAGACTGTCATCATCACCGGCGGCGCCCGGGGCCTGGGCGCCGAGGCCGCGCGCCTCGCGGTGGCGGGCGGCGCCAACGTGGTGATCACCGACGTGCTCGACGAGGAGGGTGCCGCCACCGCCGCCGAGCTGGGCGCGAAGGCGCGATTCGTCCACCACGACGTGACCTCCGAGGAGGACTGGCAGCGCGTCGCCGAGTTCACCGTCGCCGAGTTCGGCCGGATCGACGGACTGGTCAACAACGCCGGGGTCTCGACCGGTCAGCCGCTGGAGACCGAGAGCGTCGAGCACTTCCGCAAGGTCATCGACATCAACCTGACGGCCGTCTTCATCGGCATGAAGACGGTGATCCCGGCGATGAAGGAGAACGGCGGCGGTTCGATCGTCAACATCTCCTCGGCGGCCGGCCTGATGGGTCTCGCGCTGACCTCCAGCTACGGCGCCTCGAAGTGGGGTGTGCGCGGGCTGACGAAGGTCGGCGCGGTGGAGCTCGGCACGGCGCGCATCCGGGTGAACTCGGTGCACCCCGGCATGGTCTACACGCCGATGACCGCCTCCGTCGGCATCCAGCAGGGCGAGGGCAACTACCCGAACACCCCCATGGGCCGGGTCGGCGAGGCCCCGGAGATCGCCGCCGCGGTCGCCTTCCTGCTGTCGGACGCCGCCTCGTACGTCACCGGCGCCGAGCTGGCCGTGGACGGCGGCTGGACCACCGGTCCGACCGTCAAGTACGTCATGGGCCAGTGACCGTCCGGCCCCGCGTCATGGGCCGGTGACCGTCGGGCGGTGTCCTGATGTTGGATGAGGAGCATGACTCCTTCTGACGAGATCCTGGACATCGTCGACGAGAACGACGAGGTCGTGGGGCAGGCCCCGCGCGGTGAGGCGACCGCGCGGGGCCTTCGCCATCGCTGCGTCTTCATCGAGGCCCGGGACGCGGCGGGGCGGCTCTTCGTCCACCGCAGGACCCCGGGAAAGCTGGTCTTCCCGTCCCACTACGACATGTTCGTCGGCGGGGTGGTCGGCGCCGGGGAGTCGTACGACGAGGCGGCGCTGCGGGAGGCCGAGGAGGAGCTGGGGGTGTCCGGGCTGCCCGCGCCCGAGCCGCTCTTCAAGTTCCTCTACGAGAGCGCCGGGCACGCGTGGTGGTCGTACGTCTACCAGGTGCGGTGCGAGCTGCCGGTCAGCCCGCAGGCGGAGGAGGTCGCCTGGCACACCTTCCTCACCGACGCCGAGCTGGACGGGCGGATCGACGACTGGCCCTGGGTGCCGGACGGGCTGGCGGCGTACCACCGGCTGCGCGCCTTCCGGGCGGGCGGGACGGCCTGCTGAGCCCGCCCGGCGGGCCGCCCGCGGGCAACGGCGGATAAGGTCCGGACGTGAACGAATTCCTGCGGGGCCTGCGGCTGTGGTTCGCGCCGCAGCGCATCCGCGAGGAGGGCGAGACACCCGACTACCGGTTCTCGCTCGCCAACGAGCGCACCTTCCTCGCCTGGATCCGGACAGCCCTGGCGCTGATCGGCGGCGGCTTCGCGGTCGACCAGTTCCTGCCGGAGCTGGCCTGGAAGGTGCGCGCGGGTCTGGCGCTCGCCCTGCTGGCGTCCGGGGTGCTGTGCGCGCTGCGCGCCGTCAACCACTGGGTGCGGTGCGAGCGGGCGATGCGGCGCGGGGAGGATCTTCCCGTCTCACGGTTCCCGACACTGCTCGGTCTGGCCGTCGCGGTGGTCGCGGTGGTGATGGTGGTGGTGGTCCTCTTCGGCTGGGAGGGCCGGTGAGCACGGCCGAGCGCGATCCGGGGCTCCAGCCCGAGCGGACCCGGCTGGCCTGGCGGCGTACGACGCTGTCCTGCACGGTGGTGCTGGCTCTGGCGGTGAAGCAGGCACTGCACGCCGGGGCGGGCCCGGCCGCGTTGGTGGCGGTCTCACTGAGCGCGCTGGCCTGGCTGGGGGTGCTGCGGGTGGCGCATCTGCGGGTGCTCGGGATGCGGACCGCCCGGCCCCGGCCGCTGGCGGTGCGCGGAGCGCTGACCGTGACGGGGTGCACGGTGGCGCTCGCGGTGTTCGCCACGGCCATGCTGTTCTGAGCGGAGGCCGGGGGCGGACGTGCCCGGCGGGCGTCCCGAGCGGCCCTCAGGAACGGCCCTCAGGAACGGTGTTCACGAGCGGTGATCACGAACACCGCCCTCGCGAACGCCGTCCTCGCGAACGCCGTCCTCGCGAACGCCGTCCTCGCGAACGCCGTCCTCGCGAACGCCCGGTGCGCGGCCCGCGGGGCGGGCCGCCGCACTCCGGGCGGCCGGTCACCAGCGCGGGATCGCCGGGGTCCGCCAGTCCGGTTCCGCCTTGCGCATCGCGGCCGCGTCGTCGCGCTCACGCATCGTGCCGTCGTCGTCGAGCCAGCGCCGGTGCAGCACGGCGAGCCGCTCACGGTCGAGTTCCACGCCGAGCCCGGGGGCGTCGGAGACGGCGAGGCGGCCGTCGGCGAAGACGTGGCGGGTGGTGATGACGTCCTCGGTCTGCCAGGGGTAGTGGCTGTCACAGGCGTAGTCGAGGTTGGCGACGGTGGCGGCGACATGGGTCATCGCGGCGAGGCTGATGCCGAGATGGGTGTTGGAGTGCATGGAGAGACCCACACCGAAGGTGCGGCAGACCGCGGCCAGTTCCCGGGTCCGGTGCAGCCCGCCCCAGTAGTGGTGGTCGGAGAGGACGACCTGCACGGCACCGCTCGCGAAGGCCTGCGGCACCTCGGCGAGGGTGGTCACGCACATGTTGGTGGCGAGCGGTACGCCGGTGCCCGCGGCGACCGCGGCCATCGGCTCCGTGCCGGTCGCCGGGTCTTCCAGGTATTCGAGTACGTCCCCGAGCTGTTCGGCGACGTACAGCGAGGTCTCCACCGACCAGGCGCCGTTGGGGTCCAGGCGCAGCGGCTGTCCGGGGAACTCCTCGGCCAGGGCGCGGATCGCGGCGATCTCACGGTCGGGCTCGAAGACGCCGCCCTTGAGCTTGAAGGACGAGAAGCCGTACTCACGGGCGAAGCGGCGGGCCTGGGCGACGATGCCGGCCGGGTCGAGGGCGGCGCCCCAGTCGTCCCGTTCGCCGCCCTCGGGGTGGGCGGCCCAGCGGTAGAAGAGGTAGGCGCTGTACTCGACGTGGTCGCGGACCTTCCCGCCGAGCAGGGCGTGCACCGGCAGGCCGAGGGACTTGCCCAGCGCGTCCAGGCAGGCCACCTCGAAGCCGGAGACGACGGAGAGGCGGAGCTTGTCGGCCGTCTGGACGCCGCGCAGGCCGCCCGCCTCGACCCGGTCGTCGGCCTCGCGTGAATCGCCGCACACCGCGTCGGCCAGAGCGAAGAGGCCGTTCACATCGCTGACCGGGCGCCCGCGGAGCGCATCGGCGAGCGGCTGGGCGAGTTCGAGGTACTTCCCGTCCCCGTACGTCTCGCCGATGCCGGTGACCCCGCCGCGGGTGACGACCTCCACGATGAGGCGCGGGGTGTAGGGCTGGTGGACGCCCTGGGTGTTGAGCAGGGGCGGGTCGGCAATCAGGATCGGGGTCAGCCGGACGTCGTCGATCAGCAGCGCTGTATTCATACGTGAACTCTATTCAGGGATGCGACTGAACGCCAGACTCCGGAGTGCCCGGGACGGACACACCGCCCCACGGGGCACCGATGACCCGCCGACGACCCGCCGCCCGGCACTGGACGACATACCGACTGGTCGGCATGATGGTCCCCGACTTTCATTCCCCCGGAGGTGCGCACGATGAGCTCAGTCCCCCCGCCAGGTGTCGACCTCGACCGGCTGCGCGGACATCTCGACCGCGAGCGGCCGGGTCTGGTGAGCGGACCGCTGCGGGCCCGGCTGATCGAGGGCGGCCGTTCGAACCTCACGTACGTCGTCACGGACGGCACCGGCCACTGGGTGGTCCGCAGGCCCCCGCTGGGCCATGTACTGGCCACCGCGCACGACATGCGACGCGAGCACCGGGTGATCAGCGCCCTGCACCCGACGGGCGTGCCGGTGCCCGAGCCGGTGCTGCTCTGCGAGGACGAAGCGGTGATCGGTTCGCCGTTCTACGTGATGGAGTACGTGGAGGGCACCCCGTACCGCACCGTCGAGCAGCTCGCCCCGCTGGGCCCCGAGCGCACCCGGGCGGCCGTCCTGGGGCTCGTCGACACGCTCGTCGCCCTGCACGCCGTGGACCCGCAGGCCGTCGGGCTCGGCGACTTCGGGCGCCCCGAGGGATTCCTGGAGCGGCAGCTGCGCCGCTGGGGCAAGCAGCTGGACGCCTCGCGCAACCGCGGACTTCCCGGCATCGACGCGCTGCACGCCGCGCTCGGGCGCGAGCTGCCCGCCTCGCCCGCCCCCACGGTCGTCCACGGTGACTACCGGCTGGACAACGTCCTGATCGGCACCGACGACCGGATCAGGGCCGTCCTGGACTGGGAGATGTCGACGCTCGGCGACCCGCTCACCGACCTCGGCCTGCTGGTGATGTACAGCTCGGACCTGGGTCTGGCCGAGTCACCGGTCTCCACCACCAGCGGCGCGCCCGGCCACCCCTCCCCCGCCGAGCTGATCGAGCGCTATGCCGCCCTCTCCGGCCGGGACACCTCCGCCCTCTCCTGGTACACCGCCTTCGCCTGGTTCAAGCTGGCCGTGATCCTGGAGGGCATCCACTACCGCTACACCCTGGGCCAGACCGTCGGCGCCGGATTCGACCGGATCGGCGGCCTCGTCCCCGTCTTCATCGAGCACGGCCTCACCACCCTCCAGGAAGGCTGATCCCATGGACTTCGCGTTCGACGCCCGCACCGAGGAGCTGCGGGCGCGGCTGCTCGCCTTCATGGACGAGCACGTGTATCCCGCCGAGCGGACCGCGGACGAGCAGCGTGCGCTGCTGGCCTCCCCCTGGGACACACCGCAGGTCGTGGAGGACCTGAAGGCCGAGGCCCGGCGGCAGGGACTGTGGAACCTCTTCCTCCCCGACCCGGCGTACGGGGCCGGGCTGACCAACCTCCAGTACGCCCCGCTCGCCGAGATCACCGGCCGTTCCCCGCAGCTCGCGCCGACGGCGCTGAACTGCGCCGCCCCGGACACCGGGAACATGGAGGTGCTCCATCAGTTCGGCACGGACGAGCAGAAGAAGCGGTGGCTGGAGCCGCTGCTCGCCGGGGAGATCCGCTCGGCCTTCGCGATGACGGAGCCGGAGGTGGCCTCGTCGGACGCGACGAACATCGAGACCCGGATCATGCGCGAGGCAGGGGGAACCTCCCGTCCGAGCGGAGCCGAGGACGGGGACGATTACGTCATCAACGGACGCAAGTGGTACATCTCCGGGGCGATGAACCCGGACTGCGCGGTCTTCATCGTGATGGGCAAGACCGACCCCGGGGGCGCGGACATCCGCCGCCAGCAGTCGATGATCCTGGTCCCGCGCGACACCCCCGGCGTCGAGGTCCGCCGCGCCATGCGGGTCTACGGCTACGAGGACCACTACCACGGCGGCCACGCCGAGGTGGTCTTCACCGATGTGCGGGTGCCCGCCGCGAACCTGATCGGCGAGGAGGGCGGCGGTTTCGCCATCGCCCAGGCGCGGCTGGGTCCGGGCCGCATCCACCACTGCATGCGGCTGATCGGCATGGCGGAGCGGGCCATCGAGCTGATGTGCCGACGCGCCGTGTCCCGCAGCGCCTTCGGCAAGCCGCTCGCCCAGCAGGGCGTCGTGCAGAACTGGATCGCGGACGCCCGGGTCACCGTGGAGCAGCTGCGGCTGCTGGTGCTGAAGACCGCGTGGCTGATGGACACGGTGGGCAACCGGGGCGCGCACACGGAGATCCAGGCCATCAAGATCGCCACCCCGCGCGCCGTGGCCGGCATCCTCGACCAGGCGGTGCAGCTGTACGGGGCGGGCGGCGTCGGCCAGGACTTCCCGCTGGCCGAGCTGTGGGCGGCGGCCCGGACGCTGCGGCTGGCGGACGGCCCGGACGAGGTGCACCAGCGGTCGCTGGCCCGGCGCGAGATCAAGCGGTACCTGTAGGTCCCCGGCCGCGTCCGGGATCAGTTCCCGCCCGCCCTGATCCGGTCCAGCACCTCGGCGTAGCGGGCACGGCGGTCGGGGCGGGCGTGGGCGGCCGCGTTGCGCAGGGCGGGGACCGCCGCCGCGCCCAGCCCGGCCAGCCCCTCGGCCGCCGCCTCGCGCACCCCGGGGTGCGGGTGGCCGAGCAGGCCGGTCACGGCGGGGACCGCGGGCGTCCAGGCCGCCCGGCACAGGGTGCGGACCGCCATGCGCACCACGTCCGGGCTGGGGTCGTCCAGCAGGATCCGGGTGTGACCGAGATGGGCCGGCCGGTCGAGCATCGCCCGTGAGGTGCGGTGGGCGCGCAGCCGGACCCGGGTGCGCGGGTGGGTGAGCAGGCCGCCCAGCAGGTCGAGGAGGCGCGGGTCGTCGTCCGGCGCGGGACCGGGGTGCGCCTCGGTGAGCGCGGTGAGCGCGCGGCAGACCTGTTCCGGTGTGCCGGTGGCGGCCAGCTCCAGCAGCTCGTGCCGGGGCGGGCGGGCGCCGCCCGAGGCGGGCGGGGGTTCCTGGCGCTCGCGGAGCGAGGCCAGGGCCGCCGCGTCCCGCCGCGCGGCGTCCGGACCGCGCAGCGGGCCCCCGACGAGCAGCAGCCGGTCGGCCAGGTCGGCGTGGCCTTCCTCCCGCAGCCGCTCCCGGGCGCGCTCCAGCGCCGGGGTCCGCAGCAACGGGCGGCCGGTGAGCAGGTCCAGGAAGCCCCGGGCCCCGGTGGCGAGCGGGTCGGCGAGGTGCGCGGCCAGGGCGTCGGGCGGGCAGGCGTGCAGGGCCCCGCGGATCGCGCGGGCCGTGGCGGGCGGCGCGTCCCGCCACCACTCCAGCAGCAGCGGAACCAGTCGTTCCAGCGCCCAGGGGCCGAGCCGGGCGGCCGTGAGCGCCACCCGTTCGCGCAGGATGTCCTCGCCGCGCAGTTCGGCCGTGTCCAGCAGGGGCAGCGTACGGGCCAGGCCGCCGTCGACGGGCAGGTCGACCCGGCCGCGCAGATACGCGCGCAGCACCGGCAGCCGGGCTTCCGGTTCGGGCCAGCGGGCCAGGGTCCTGGCGGCGGTGCGGCGGCGGTCCCCGTCGGCTGCCTCCAGCAGGGTCAGCAGCCGCTCCCGCAGGGCCGCCGAGCGAGGCTGGCCGAGGTCGTCGCCGCGTACCCGGCGCGGTGACGGCGGCTGTGCACGGGCGGTCTCGGCGAGAGTCCAGGGGGGTGTGTCGAGGGGCTGGAGCCGCGTCATCCAGTCGACGAGCACGGCCTGGACCTCCGGGTCGGCGCCCTCGTGGGTCTCGACGAGCGCTGCCAGCCGGTCCCGTGAAGGGACCGTCGCGTCGTCCCGGTCCCTGAACCGGGCGAGGGCGTCCGGGGTGCGCACCGCTTCCTCCAGCGCGGCCCGCCAGGTCCGGGTTCCGGCGGAGCCGGGCGCACCGCCCCCCGCTACGGCGAAGGCGGCCCGGAGCACGGTGGTGGCGGCCCGCCAGGGGTCGGCGCCGGTCCGGGCGGCGGCGAGGTCACGGTCGAGGTCGGCGCGGACCGGGACCGCCCCGAGCCCGCGCAGCAGCGGCACCGTGGAGCGGGCGGGGGTGGCCGGGGCGGGGTGCAGGGCCCGTACGGCGGCGGTGGCGGTGATCCGGGCGGGGGGCGCCAGCATCGGCGCCACCGCTTCGAGCACGGCGATCAGATCGTGCCGGTCCCGGTCGCGGGCGTCGGCCAGCGCGTCGAGCAGGACCGGGGCGGACCGGGCGTACGCCCCGAGTTCCGCCTCGCCCCGGGGCCGGGGGCAGACGCGCAGCGCGTACCGCACCACCGTGTTCCGCAGGACCGCGTTCCGGCGCACCGGCGCGGACGCGGCGAGCCGGAGCCAGTCGGCGAGCATCGGCCGCAGTGCTTCGGCCCGGCCGGGGGCGGGCGGCTCGTCCCGCCGGGCCAGGCGCAGCGCGACGGCGGGATCCCATCCGGCGGCGAGCAGGACGTCGATGTCGCGGTCCGCCGCTGCGGGCGCGGGCGGCGGCGGACCGTCGCCCGGTGCGGCGATGCCGTACCGGGCCAGGGGTACGGCGAGGTCGTCCAGGGTGCCGGTGGCCGGGCGGACGCGGCCGGACGCGAGCAGGGCGAGCAGCGAAGCCGCCACCGGTGACTCCTGTTCGGCCAGGGCCAGGACCGCGCGGGTGGCGAGGGCGCCGCACAGGCCGAGGAGGAACCGCTCGCGGGTGGCGTCGTCCCGGCTGTGCTCGGCGGCGGCCAGCAGCGTGGCGGCGTGGGCGTCGCCGAGTGCGGTGCGCAGGGCCGCGACGAGCGTGTCACGCAGAGCGGGGTGGTCCTCGCGGCCGATCCGGTCGAGGAGCCCGGGAACCGCCGCCGGGCCACCCGTGCGGACCAGGGTCGCGGCCGCCGTCTTGCGGATGTTCATGTTCGGGTGGTCCAGCCGGGCGGCGATCGCGGCACCGGCCCAATGGGCCCGGACGTGCCCCAGGGCCAGCAGGGCCTGGCGTGCGGTCTGGATGTCCCGGGCACGGGTCAGCGCGATCAGGGTCGCCGAGAGCGCCTGGGCGTCCTCGCCCGTGGCTTCGCGGGCGAGCAGAGCGATGGCGTGCTTGCGGACGTGCCGGTCCCGGTGGCGCAGCAATCGGTGGACCCGGGCCCGGGTGCCCGTCCAGGGGGCCCTGAGCAGCAGCTCCAGCAGGATGACCCGCTCGTGGTCGGTGAGCCCCGGGCGGTCCAGCAGGTCCAGGGCGAGGCTCGCGACGAGGGCGTGTCCGGCCTCGTCGGCGTCCGCGGCGCCGAGCAGGCAGACCGGTCTGATCGCGCCGCGTTCGTGCAGCCTGCGGCCGAGACCGTGCACAGCGTCCAGGACTTCCTGGGGCACCACGGGCTCCCCGGCCGGCTGTCCGTGTTCGCCGGTCCGGTCGGGTGCGCCCGGCTCTCGCGCGGCGGCCAGGCCCGACACGACGCGCAGCAGCAGGTCGGCGAGGGCCGGGAGGGTGTGCCCGTCACCGTGGACCGCCAGTCGGCACAGCGCGGCGACCGGCCGGTCCGGGTCGAGGTGGGAGCGGAGCAGGGCCAGTTCCCGCGCGTCCGGGCGGCCCAGGTCGGCCGCGACGCGGGGCGGCAGGTCGTCGGGGTCGAGCCGGGCGATCAGGGCGCGGCGGCGCTCCGGGTCGCGGTTCAGCTGCCAGAGCAGTTCGAGGGCGCGGTGGCGTACGGGGCGCAGGCGGCGCGCCACCCCGCCGCCGACGAGGTCCGGCTCTTCGCCCGGGGCCGTCGCTTCGCCCGGGGCCGTCCCGTCGTTGAGCCCGTGTCCGTCGTTCAGGGCCGGTCCGTCGTTCAGCCCCTGTCCGTCGTTCGGGCCCGGTCCGCCACTCGGCCCCGGTCCGCCGCTCAGGCCCAAACCTTCACCCGAGCCCGCCCCATCGCTCACGCCCGGCCCGTCCCCCAGGCCCAGTCCCTCGCTCAGCGCCAGGACGGTCCGGTCGCCGCCGATCGCCTCCAGCGTCTCCAGGGCCGCGTCCGGTGCCGAGGGCAGCAGGGCGAGTACGGACTCCTCGGCGTCCGTGTGGCGCAGCACGCGGATCGCGTCGAGGAACGGACCGGGTACGGGCGCGGTGGGCAGCAGCCGGGTGACGGCGGCCCCGGCCGGGAGGTCACCGCCTCCCTGGGCGGCGAGGGCGGTCAGCAGGGCCAGCCTGCGCGGCCAGCCCGGATCCGCGGCGGGGGCGTCGGTGAGGACCCGGAGCGCGTCCTGGCGGGCGGTGAACAGGACGGTCGCCACATCGCGGGGCGCGATCGAGTGGTCGGCGAGGGCCAGGCCGACGACCACGGGGACGTCCGGGGCGTCCGGGAAGTGCCCGCGCCGGTGGAGGCCGCGCAGGCAGGTCACGGCCGGGGCACCGAGCAGCAGCGGGTCACGTGCGGCGAGGGAGATCAGCTCGCCGATGTCCGCGCGCTCCGCGAGATCGCCGAGGAGTTCCAGCGCACGCCGCCGCAGCGCGGGCGGCAGGCCCGGGTCCGCTACGGCCCGGCGCAGCAGCTCCCGGTGGCCGTGGCGGGCGGCGGCCGTGAGGGCGGCATCGGCCACGGACTCGGGCACCGCGGCCGGGGCGGGACGGAGGAACGGTGCGAGGAGGCCGGGCGGCAGCGGGTCGAGTGCCGCCCACGGCTGGGCCAGCTCGCCCAGCGCGGCGGCGGCCCCGTCGTCGTCGGCGCCCAGCAGCCCGGCCAGAACCGCCCGGACCGGGGCGGGGGCCAGCAGTCCGGCGTGCAGCCCCTGCCGGGCCAGACGGACCGACTCGGCCCGGAGCACCGGGTCACCGCTGCCCGCCAGCTCCGCCACCAGCCGGACCGGGCGGCGGGCCGCGGTGATGTCCGCGCTCCGCACCGCCTGGTACAGCGGCTCGCCCGGGGGTTCCTCGCGCAGCAGCGCCGCCGGGTCGTGCAGCAGGTCGGCGCGCAGCCAGGCGGTCCGTACCGACGCGGGCAGGGGTTCAGCGGCGCGCCACGGCGGCCGGGGACGGTCCTTCAGGGCGCGGCCGAACCGTTCGTCGTGCCCGGCCCCTTCGTGGAGCCCGGCCAGCAGGAGGTCCGCCTCCGGTGGGCCGGTGAGCGTCGTGGGCAGCAGTGCGGCGAGTTCGGCCGCCTCCGCTTCGCCGGACGGCGCAAGGGCGGTGAGGCGCTCGGTGAGCAGGGCGAGACCCAGGTGGCGTGAGGCAGGGTCGTCGTGGCGGATCAGCCGTCCCAGTTCCCGGGGCGTGAGGTCCCGTGGGGCCGTGGCGGTGTGGACCTGTTCGTCGGCCGGGGTCAGCATCGTCGGATGCTAACCGCGTGAGCACCGGCCCGGCCAACGGATTCGAACCCGCTGGCCGGTGCGGCTCCCCAGCGGTTCCGGCTCTGCCGGCCGTTCCTTCCCCTCGGACCGTTCCCTTCCCTCAGGGACGTCTCGCTCCCTTCGGGCAGTTCATTTCCTGGCGGCCGTTTCGTTTCCCTCGGACCGTGCCGGTCCGAGGGCTCAGTAGCCCCCGGAGCCGACGTGGTCCACCAGGGCCAGTTCGCGGGCGAAGGCACGCACCCGCAGCAGGCAGCGGGCGAACAGCCGGACGGCCGCCGGGCGGTGCGGGCCGTAGGCCGCCGTCCACAGGGCGGGGACCTGCGCGGACCGCCGGGGCCCGGAGTGCTGGATCTGCGTCATGGAATCAGCTTCGGACCCGCTCCCGGGATCGGTCCAACAGATGATTCAGCTGGCTCCCATCGCTACCGTGGATGGATGGAGCTTCGCCAACTCCGCCATTTCGTGGCGGTGGTCACCCAGGGCGGTTTCACCGCCGCCGCCCGTGCCGAGCTGATCGCTCAGTCCGCGCTGAGCACCTCCGTACGCAATCTGGAGCGGGAACTGGGGGCCGAGCTGTTCGACCGGACCGGCCGCCGGGTGGTGCTGACCGAGGCGGGCCGGGCCCTGCTGCCGTCGGCCCGGTCGGTGCTCGCCGGAACGGAGGCGGGGCGGGACGCGGTGGCGGCGGTGTCGGGACTGCTGGCCGGCCGGGTCAGGATCGGCACGATCCAGACGCTGACCTGCGTGGATCTCGCGGCCGAGCTGGCCGCGTACCACCGCGTGTGGCCGGGCGTGCAGATCTCGCTGCGTGAGGCGACCACACCGGAGCTGGTGGCGGGGCTGCGCGCCGGAGAGCTGGACCTGGCCTTCCTCGCCCCGGACGCCGCCGAACTCCCCGAGGGCATCGCCGGCTTCGCGACCTGGCACGAGGACCTGGTGCTGATCACCGCGCCGGGCCACCGGCTGGCGAACGCCGGGCGCACCCTGATCAAGGATCTCGCCGACGAGCCGTTCGTGGACTTCCGGGCGGGCACGGGGCTGGAGACCGCGGTGCGCAGGCTGGCCGCGCACTGCGGCCTGGAGCGCCGGATCACCTGCGACGTCACCCAGATCCGGCTGCTCGTCGATCTCGTACGGGCCGGGATCGGCGTGGCGATCGTGCCCCGGCGGATCGGCGTGGAGGCGGGGCTGCCGTGTGTGAGCATCCGTCAGCCGGAGCCCGGCCGGACCGTGGTCCTCGCCGGACGGGCGCCCCGGCCGCGCAATCCAGCGGCGGAAGCGCTCCTCGGCCGGTTGACGACGGACGGCCCCTGAGCCCGTCGCCCGGCCGTCGCCCCGGGCCGTACGGCCGCGGGCCCCCGACGGAACGGGAGCGGGAAGCGCGATGTCCGTGTCCGGCCCGGCCGGACCGTCCGGCCGTTTCACTGCCGGCCTCGGCCTACCGCCCGGACCGGGACGGAGCCGGTGATCCAGCGGTTGCCGAACCAGAGGCCGGTGCCGGTGCCGCTGCCGCTGCCGAGGAGTCGTATCGTCCGCCCGGCCGGCGGCAGCGCGGCCCGCCGCCTATTGCCCCAGCCAGGCCGCTCCAGCGGGTACGGGAACACCGGGCCGAGCCGGGGACGGACGAACCGCAGCCCCCTGGGCCCCGGGACACGGCCCGGCGTCTCCCGGGCAACAGCGGGGCATACGGGCCCGGAGCCAGACCACCGTGGCGGGCGGCCCAGCCCTCGGGTGCCACCGGTCCCGCCGCCGGTCCTCACGCACCGCGCGGCGAGCAGGGCATCCAGGTCATTCCTCACAGACCGGCCTGCGATGGCAGGATGACGGCATGGTGACGCATCAGCCGTGGACGGGCCTTCACGGTGACCTGTCGGCAGCGAAGGCACTGGTGTACGACCCGAGCGGTTTCGCCTGCTCGCTGCCGGTGCCCGAACCGGAGAGTGCCGCGTACGCGGCCTGCTCGTTCACACTCGATGACCGCTCGGTCCGGTTCCGCGTGGCCAGGACCACCCCGGCGAAGGCGGGCCAGTTCGTCACCGTGTGGCAGCGGTCCCAGGAGGGGCCGATCCGGCCCTTCGCCGCCGAGGACGGGGTGGACCTCTTCGTCATCAGCAGCCGCGGCGACGACGGCTTCGGACAGTTCGTGTTCCCGCGCGAGGTGTTGTGCGGGCGCGGCATCGTCTCCCGCGACGGCTCAGGAGGGAAGCGCGGATTCCGCGTCTACCCGCCGTGGGTGACCACGACCAGCCGACAGGCCCGCAGCACGCAGGCATGGCAGGTGAACCACTTCTTCAGCCTCGGCCAGGACGGGCCTGCCGACCTGGCTCTCGCCCACGCCCTCTACCACCCGTAGGTGCCCGCCGCGCCACGGCACGGCACGGCAACCAGGAACAGCACGGCGGCCATCCCTTCGAGGGCGAGGCCCGCCGGGCAGACCAGTCATGGCGAGGTGATCCGCGGTCGCGGGCGATCAGGGACAGGACGTTCCGGCAGCGCACGTCCCACGCCTGCGGGCGGAACGACGCCGCACCCGCCCTCCGGCGCGGCCCGCTTCTCACCTGACGCGATCCGCCCGGCCTCCGGCCGCCCCGTACGCGCCGCGGACCAGGCCTGCGCATCGGAACAGAACTCCCGGCTCAGGGGCGCAGGGCCCGCAGCAGCAGATCGGCCAGGTGGTCGGCGACCTCCTGCTGGGTGAGCGGGCCGTCCGGCCGGTACCAGGTGGACAGGTGGTGGACCGAGCCGAAGTGGTAGTCGACGATCAGGTCGGCCGGGGTCGCGGTGGAGAACACACCGCTGCGCTGGCCCTCCTCCACCAGCGCCCGGAAGCGCTCGTGGTAGCGGCGGCGCTCCACCCGGACCTGCTTGTTCTTCTCCGGACTGAGGTGGTGCATGGAACGGAAGAAGATCGAGGCGTCGTCGAGGTTCTCGATGGTGGTGACCACCACGTCGGCCGCCGCGTCGCGCAGCCGCTGCTCGACGGGGGCGTCCGCGCCCGCGAAGGCGTCGAGGCGTTCCTGCTGGAGGCGCAGCACCCGGGCGTAGACCTCCTGGAGGAGATCCTCCTTGGAGCCGAAGTAGTGGTACAGCGCGCCCTTGGTGACGCCCGCCGCCTCGACGATGTCCTGGACCGAGGTGCGGTCGTAGCCCCGCTCGGCGAAGAGCCGGGTGGCGGCGGCCAGCAGCCGCTGCGGCACGGGAGCCTGCTCCCCGTCCGTCGCCTTGGCCATTGCCGCCACCTGCCTTCCACGTGAACCGGTCATCGAGGGGAACGCAGTTCCCTCCGGAGGATCTTCCCACTCGCCGTCTTCGGCAGTTCCGCCAGGATCTGCACCTCGCGAGGGTATTTGTACGCCGCCAGCCGCTGTGCGCAGTACGCCGCCAGCTCCTCGGGTCCGGCCGTGGCGCCGGGCCGCAGGCTGACGTAGGCGCGGACCGTCTCGCCGCGGTAGGCGTCGGGCACGCCGACCACGGCCGCCTCGCGGACCGCCGGGTGGGTGTAGAGGACGTCCTCCACCTCGCGGGGCCAGACCTTGAAACCGGAGGCGTTGATCATGTCCTTCTTGCGGTCGACGACGTAGAGCCACCCCGCCTCGTCCATGAAGCCGATGTCGCCGGTGCGCAGTTCGCCGTCCGGGAAGGCGGTGGCGGTGGCCTCGGGCAGACGCCAGTAGCCGGGGACCACCTGCGGGCCGCGGACGGCTATCTCACCGTGCGTGCCGAAGGGGACCTCCTCGCCGTTCTCGTCGAGGATCCTGACCACCGTGTCCGGGCCGGGCACACCGACGGACAGGGTTCCGGAGCCCGGGTCGACGGGAGCCTCGCGCTGTGGCGGTACGGAGGCGCAGGGCGCGGTGCACTCGGTGAGGCCGTAGCCGTTGTGGAGGTACGGGCCGAGGTCCGTGCGGAACTTCTCGACCAGGGCGGGCGGCACCGGCGCACCGCCCGAGGAGATGATCCGGAAGGAGGCGAAGTGCCCGGGGGTGGCGCCGGGGTGGGCGGCCAGCGCCATGAAGGCGGTGGACGGGCCCACGGTGTAGGCCGGGCGGTGCTCGGCGAAGGCGTCGAGGACGACGCCCGGATGGAATCGGTACGCGAGAACGAGGGTGCCCGCGTTGGTGAGGCAGGCGCCGAGCTGGCACACGACGCCGGTGATGTGGAAGAGCGGGGCGAGCGCGAAGTAGACGGAGTTCTCGGGGACCGGGTGCCCGGTGCGCTGGCGCTCGGCGTTGACCATGATGTTGCGGTGGGAGTTCATGGCGCCCTTGGGGGTGCCGCTGGTCCCGGAGGTGTAGCTGATCAGCGCGGTGTCGTCGGCGGCGGGCAGGCGCCCCGCGGGGGCTTCGGCGCCCCGGCGGGCGACGGCGACCAGGTCCTCGGTGTCCGGGGGCACCGGCAGCCGCTCGAAGCCCAGGACCCGTTCGTCGTCACGGGTCTGGAGATCGAGCTCGCTGGTGGTGAGGGCGATCCGTACGGAGGGGGCGGCGGCCGCGGTCTCCCGCAAGAACGCCTCCCAGGCCCGGTCCGCGCAGATCAGCGCCGTGACCCCGGCGTCCTTCAGTACGTGGCCCACCTCGCCGGATCTGTACATCGGGTTGAGCGGGACGGCCACCGCACCGGCCTTCCAGGCACCGAGCAGCGCGAGGACGAACTGCGGGCTGTTCTGGAGCATGACCGCGACCCGGTCGCCGGGCTCCAGTCCCGCGGCGGCGAGGTGAGCGGCCACCGCGTCGGAGAGCTCGTCGGTCTCCCGGTAGCTCAGGCGGCCGTCGAAGTAGGCGAGGGCGGGGCGTCCTGGGGCGCGTGCGGCGGACTCCCGGAAGGCGTGGACCAGGGTCGGGGCGGGGTGCACGGGGGCCTTCTGGGCCTCGCTGAGCAGGGCGAGCCACGGCTGGGCCGCGTAGATCGATCCGGTCATGCGCCCGTCTCCTCCCACGTGCGCTGGAGGTGGTTCATGCTGTCGAGCCAGTGGTCGGTGTCCTTGGCGCGGGCCCGGTAGTACCCGGCGACCTCGGGGTGCGGCAGGACCAGGAAGCGGTCCTCGGCCATGGCGTCGAGGAGCGCGTCGGCGACCGCCTCCGGCTCGATGGCGCTGGGGGCGAGGACCAGCTCCCCGGCCGATCCGGCGGCGGTGAGCATGTCCGTGCGCACGCCCTGCGGGCAGATGGCGTGCACCTTGATGCCACGGTGGCGGTAGGTGAGCGAGAGCCATTCCGCGAAGGCGACGGCCCCGTGCTTGGTGACGCTGTACGGGGCGGCGCCGATCATCGTCAGCAGTCCGGCGGCGGAGGCGGTCGAGACGAAGCGGCCGCTGCCGCGCTCCAGCCACTCGGGCAGCAGCGCCCGGGCCGCGCGGACATGGGCCATCACGTTGACGTCCCAGGCCGCGGCCCAGACCTCCTCCTCGGCGAGGGCGTCGCCGGGCGAGGCGAGTCCGGCGTTGGCGCAGTAGATGTCGATGGCGCCGTCGAGCGCGTCCCGTGCCGCGTCCACGATCCCGGAGGCGTCCCCGGCGACGGCGGTGGCGCCGGTCTCCCCGGCCAGCGTCTCGATCCGCGCCGCGTCGAGGTCGTTGACCACGACCCGCGCGCCCTCGGCGGCGAACCGGCGGGCCAGTGCGGCCCCGATTCCGCCTCCGGCCCCGGTGACCACCACGCCCGCGCCCTTGAGCACACTCATCGGTTCCGCCTCTCTCAGCCGACTCCAGCGGCAGACTAACCAGTCGGTATGCCGGAGTGGAAGAGACGCGGAGGACGGCGGCGCGGCAACCGGGCCAGGAGCGCCGCTCCCGTCACACCCGTCCCGTCCGGCTCGTTCCGTCAGGGCGGAACCCGCGCTAGCGTGCGTGACCATGACATGCGTCGCGATCATGGAGGTAGCCGAATGAGCCTGTCCAGACGTGGTTTGCTGGCCGCCGGTGGTGCGGTGGGGGCCCTCGCGGCGACGGCCGCCGGGACCGGGGCGGCGAGCGCCTCCCCCGGGCCGGGCAAGGGGCGCGGGGTCCGTACCGGCTTCGACCGGCTGGCGGCGGACGGCTACGCCCTGCTGAGGGGCGAGAAGGTCGGGGTCGTCACCAACCCCACCGGGATCACCTCCGACGTGCGCCACATCGTCGATGTGATGCACCCGGACGACCGGGTGGACCTGATCGCCGTCTTCGGCCCGGAGCACGGCTTCCGCGGCACCGCGCAGGCGGGCGGCTCGGAGGGGCGGTACGACGATCCGGCGACCGGGCTCCCGGTCTACGACACGTATCTGAAGAGCGGGCAGCCGCTCGCCGACGTCTTCACGGCCTCGGGCGTGGACACCGTCGTCTTCGACATCCAGGACGCGGGCGCGCGCTTCTACACGTACATCTGGACGCTCTACGACTGCATGGAGGCGGCGGCCCTGGCGGGCAAGCGGTTCGTCGTGCTGGACCGGCCGAACCCGGTGACCGGGCGGGCGGCGCTCGGCCCGGTGCTCGACCCGGCCTTCGGCACCTTCGTGGGCCGCCGGGAGATCGCGCAGGCGCACGGCATGACCGTCACCGAGCTGGCGCTGCTCTTCAACGCACGCTTCCTGGCCGAACGGCCGGTGGACCTGCGCATCGTGAAGATGTCCGGCTGGAAGCGCACGGACTTCTTCGACTCCACCGGGCTGCCGTGGGTGCCGCCGAGCCCCAACATGCCGACCCCGGACACCGCGCTGGTCTACTCCGGCACCTGCCTGTTCGAGGGCACCAACCTCTCCGAGGGGCGCGGGACCACCCGTCCCTTCGAGCTGCTGGGCGCGGAAGGCATCGACCACCGCTGGGCACAGGCGGCGAACGCGCTCGGCCTGCCCGGGGTGGCGTTCCGCGAGGCGTACTTCGCGCCGACGTTCTCCAAGTTCCAGGGCAGGACGGTCGGCGGGGTGCAGCTCCACGTCCAGGACCGCGAGGTCTTCGACCCGGTGCGTACCGGCATCGGGCTGCTGGTGACGGCGAAGCGGACCTGGGACGGCTTCGCCTGGCGCCCGGACAACTGGATCGACAAGCTGACCGGCAACACCCGGGTCCGCACCATGATCGACGCGGGCGCGGACACCGACGAGGTGGTGGGGGCGTGGTCCGCCGACCTCGCCGCGTTCCGTGCGGTGCGCAAGCGGTACCTGCAGTACTGACGGGCAGAACGGAGCCGGGCGGGCCCGCGGTGCGCGGGCCCGCCCGGGTCACGGCCTACCGGTGGGCGGGGAACTCCACCACCTGCTGGTAGGTCGGGCGGTTCTGCCAGTGGATCGCCTTCTGGGTGATCCCGCCGAGTGCCCGGTGGATGATCGAGTCCGTGCACCACTGGTCGCCGGCCTTGCAGGTGCCGTCGCCCGGGTAGACCTCGGTGGCGGGCTCGGCCACGGCCTGCTTCAGGGCGCCGAGCAGGGCCTCGCGGCAGCTGTCCGCGTCGCCGTTTCCGCAGTACGTCCGGCCCAGCGGCCCCTTGACCGGCTGCCCCAGGACCTGACGCAGGTCCTTGTCGGCGAAGCCCCACCAGCCGTACTGGAAGGCGGAGCCGCTGTGCGCCCCGCTCGGGCCGTGGCTGGCGGCCGGGGACTCGTCGGTGGCCAGGCTCGCGGTCAGCGCCTCGTACAGGTCGTCACCGAGTCCCGGCCGGAACTCCGCCTCGACCAGCTTCGGCCACCACGCGTCCATGATCCGCACCGCGTCGGCGTGGGTGTACGCGTGCGAGCCGGGGCTGCTCTCCCGGCGCTGCGAACCGGCCGCCCGCCAGGACTCCAGCTGCTGGACGGCGGCGTTCAGTCCGGGGTCGGTGACCGGCTTGGAGCGGATCACCTTCAGCAGCTCGGGCAGCAGCTGCTCGCCGCGCAGGTCGGTGAGGGCGGCCTCGGCCATGGCGCGGGTCAGCGACGCGCGGGTCACCCCGCCGTCCTCCACCAGCTTCGCCACCCGGTCGTCGAGCAGATCACCCCGGTGCACGGCGCTGAGGCCGAAGCCCGCCGCGGCGTACCCCTTGGCCTGGCGGTTGTTCCAGGAGACGTAGTAGTCCTGCCCGCTGGAGTGCGGGTGCTCGGCGAACGCGGTGTACGCGGCGGTGTTGGCCGCCGGGTCGAAGCCCTGCCACTCGTAGGCCCGTTCGGCCCTGATCGGCAGCGCCGGGTCGATGTCCGCCGGGCGCACCGGGTTCATGCCGCTGTTGTAGTAGGCGGCGGTGCGGGAGTCCGCGTAGAACCAGTTGAAGGCGTAGTCGATATTGCTCGCCGCCTGCTGGAAGGAGGCGGCGTCCTTGACGTACGAGGGGTCGTTGAGCATCTGGAAGCCGATGATCGAGTCGGCCTCGTGCCGGTAGGTGGAGCGCAGCGAGGTGTAGGCGACGGGCTTGCCGTCCACGGTGGCGCGGTGGGTGACGATGCCGTAGTTCGTGCGCCGCGCCTGCATCCGGTAGGAACCGGCCGCCGTGGAGTCGGCGACGGTCGGCTTCCAGGAGTTGGTGTGCTCCAGCGTCTCCATGGCGGTGCAGGTGCCCCGGTAGAGGTAGTGCGTGGAGTCCTTGGCGGGCGTGGAGCCGTCGGGCTCGCACAGGTCGACGGTGTAGGTGTCGGTGATGTCCTGGGCGGCCGAGGTGGCGCTCCAGGCGTAGTCCTGGCCGCGGCCCATCTGGATGTACATGCCGACCCCGGCGAAGGAGACGCCACGGGCGCTGATGCCGGGCCCCTGGAGTTCCTGGAGCATCATCAGCTGCGGGGCGAAGTAGCCGGTCTGCGGGCCGAAGACGGCGATGGGGTTGCCGCTCGCGGTGTGTTTCCCGGAGACCAGCAGGGCGTTGGACATGCCGCGCTTCTGGGCGCCGGAGCCGGAGCCGGGCAGCGAGCCCTCGGGGATGACGCCGTCGTCGTAGATGCCCTGGGCCTTCTTGAGCCGGTCCGGGGCCTTGACGGGGTCCTTCCTGCCGGTGCCCGCGGAGCCGGTGCGGTCGTAGATGACGGGTTCGGCGGTGACGGAGCCGCGGTCGGGCAGCGCGGTGCCGCGCGCCTGGTCGGGCTTGCCCGCGTAGGGGAAGGCGGTGCCGTCGTGGACCGTCAGCACGGCCTCGGGGTCCTCGCGCTGGCGGAAGGACTCCCAGATCCTGGTGCCCTCGGCGACGCCGTACTTCTGCTGGGCGGCCAGCAGCGAGAGCGCCGCCTGCACCTCTCCGCCACCGCCGCCGCCGAACTGGCCGCCGACGACCGAGGCGATGGAGATGAGGTCGGTCAGCTTGAAGGGCTGTATCTCACCGATGTTGGTGATGGCGTCGATCTTTCCGGTGAGCACGTACTCACCGGGGAAGTAGCGTCCGTCCTTGGACTTCTGGCGGTAGGCGTTGATGCCGTCGACGTACGCCTGGGCGTCCGCCATGGCCTGCTCGCCGCGCTCGCCCTCGCGCGTCCGGATGTATTCGACCTGCGCTTCGAGATCCGCTTCGGTGTACGGGGCCTGCGGCCAGAACTGCTGCTCCAGCCCCTGGTTGGCCAGCGCGCCCCCGGCGAACGAGGTCAGTTCGCCGCGCCCGATGTGCCGGAAGAGGTCCATCAGCCAGAGCCGGTCCTGCCCGGCCGCGTATCCGGCGCCGAACTCGGTGCCGTAGCGGGTGGTGCCCTTGATGTGCGGGACACCGGACGCCTTGTCGCGGGTGATGGTGACGTCGTCGCGCGGCGAGGTGACCGACTCCACCTGGTCCGCGGGCACCCCGAAGGAGGCGTCGTTGAAGAAGTCGGTCAGCTTCTGGTCGGTGAGGCCGGAATACCCGGCCACCAGCCCGTTGTAGCGGTCGAGTTGGTCGTCGCTGTGGGCGGGGTGCGTGCCGACGGTCTTGTTGCCGAGGATCTCGACGAGGGTGGCGTTGCCGTTCTCGCCGGGCGGCAGGATGTCGTCGCACTGCCCTTGGCAGTAGTCGGTGACGGGGGCGGGTTCCGCCGCGACGGCGGAAGTGGCCTGTGGCGAGGCCGCCAGCAGGGTGGTGCCGAGCGCGAGGACCGCTGCGGCGGTGGCGGCTCTGAACAGGACGGTGCGTGGGGGCATGCGTGCTCCTCCGGAAGGCCGATGCGCCGGAGGTTACTGGCGGTATGACTCATCGGTAAGATGAACATCCGTCACTTTTTCCGAATCATCACATGACCAGTTCGGCGGCGGGGGTTCCGACCTGCGGCCGGTCGAATTCCGGACAACGTCACGTGGCGCGGGATCCTATTCGGGCGGCCATACGTCCCTCCCATGACGCCGAAGTACGAGCGACGGAGGTGACGGAGCGGTGGCGGGATTCCGGAGTCTTGCGAGACAGGTGCGCGATCCGCGGAACGACCTGGCGCTGCGGCGGTATTCGCTGCGCAAGTGCCTGGAGAGGTTCGCCCCTTACGGGCATCGGGCGACCTGGGACCATCTGTGCGCCCGGCACGGGATCGGGCCCGAGGACCGGTCTCCCGATCCGGGGCGCCTGGTGCGCGCGCTGGAGGAGCTGGAGGCGGCACGGGCCGTCTGGCTCGGCTACGAGGCCGGGTTCGCCGAGCGGCGCAGGCGGGAGAAGCACGGCGGGCTGCGCCGTCCCGGCAGCTTCGACGACTGGCACCGGCTCACCTGGGGCGGCAACGGGGTGGTGCGGTGCGAGAACCCCGCGGTGCATCCCTCCGCCCCGCTCGCCGAGGTCCTGCACCGGCTGATCACGGCGCTGGAGGCGGCACCCGGCACGGCCTGCCCGGTGTGCGCGGGCGCCGCGATCCACTGGCGGCAGAGCCTGGCGCACGAGCCCTGCGCGGGGCCGGTCTGCGCGGAGTGCGGGATCGCGGTGCCCCGCCCGGTCCTCACGCCGGAGGCGCTGACGAAGGCGAGGAGGGCGGGGCGACGGGACCTCGCCTCGGTGGCCTGAGCGCCGCCGCGGCCCGCGGTGCGCCCGGCCGCCGCGGCACGCGTCCAGGCCGCCGCAGCGTACGCCCAGGCCGCCGCGCCTACCCGCGCCCGGACCGCGGGCTTTCCGGCATCAGGCGCGAACCGGTGATCCGCTGACCGGAGATGTCATTCGGGTTGGAGAGCACGCACGTCTCCAAGGAGAGACAGCCGCAGCCGATGCAGTCGGTGAGATGGTCCCGCAGCCGCCCCAGCTGCTCGATGCGTTCGTCCAGCTCGGAGCGCCAGGCGGCGGAGAGCCGCGCCCAGTCCTCGCGGTTCGGGGTGCGCTCCTCGGGCAGTTCGGCGAGGGCCTCCCGGATGGTCGCGAGCGGGATGCCGACCCGCTGCGCCGCGCGGACGAAGGCGACCCTGCGCAGCGCGTCCCGGGTGTAGCGGCGCTGGTTGCCGCTGGTACGACGGCTGCTGATCAGGCCTTTGGCCTCGTAGAAAT
The DNA here is from genome assembly GCF_042883525.1 of Streptomyces sp. NPDC058195. Classification (NCBI taxonomy): domain Bacteria; kingdom Bacillati; phylum Actinomycetota; class Actinomycetes; order Kitasatosporales; family Streptomycetaceae; genus Streptomyces; species Streptomyces sp. NPDC058195. The sequence continues at coordinate 115,059 of NZ_JBHVVM010000004.1, read as the reverse complement.
GAAGGGCCGAGACCGCGGCGCCACTGCGCGCGGAGAGCTGCCCGACCGTGAGCTCATGAAGTGTCTGTGGGATCTGGGGCACCCCTCCCACCCTAGTGGCCCAGCCCCCGCCGACCCGCCGTTGACAGGGGCGCACCCGCCAACCATGCTGAGCAAGCGCTTGGACAGTGCACCGAGGGACGGCCCGGAGCGGAAGGCAGGGACCAGGGACATGGCAGAGCCGAGGATCTTCACGTCCGCGCAGGAGCTGCGCGACGGGGTGGGCGAGCAGCTGGGGCACAGCGACTGGCTGGAGGTCGAGCAGAAGCGGATCGACCTGTTCGCCGAGGCCACCGGCGACCACCAGTGGATCCACGTGGACCCGGAGCGGGCCGCGACCGGGCCCTTCGGCACGACGATCGCGCACGGCTATCTCACGCTCTCGCTGCTGCCCACGTTCGTCCCGCAGATCATGCGGGTCGAGGGCATGCGGATGGGCATCAACTACGGGACGAACAAGGTGCGTTTCCCCGCCACCGTGCCCGTGGGCTCGCGGCTCCGGGCGACCGCCGTACTGAAGAGCGTGGAGGAGACCGGGGGCGGGGTGCAGGTCACCGCCGTCGTCACGGTCGAGCGGGAGGGCGGCGACAAGCCGGTGTGCGTGGCCGAGTCGGTGTCGCGCTACTACTTCTGACGAGCCGCGCTCCCTGACGGCCCGTCGCGCGGGCGGGCCCGCTACTTCCGCGGGTCCGCCCCGACCATGCGCAGGACGAGGCCCGCGTAGAGCTCGCCGACCTCATCCGGTGTCCGGCTGCCCCCCGTGCTGAACCAGCGCGCCACGTCGATGCAGAGCGAGAGCACCGCCAGCGTGGTGCCCGGGACGTCGGGTACGTCGAACTCGCCCGCCCGCACCCCCTCGCCGATGATCCGCCGCACCACCGCGTCGCTCCGGCGGCGCAGCTCGACGATCTCGGCGCGGTGCTCCTCGCCGAGGGCGTCGAGTTCGTACTGGACCACGCGGGCGGTGGTGTGCCGCTCGGCGTGCCAGCGGACGAAGGACCGTACGGCCTCGGCCAGCCGCTCCCCCGCCGTGCCGCCGCCGTCCGCGGCCGCCTCCAGGACGGACAGGGCGCGGTCGTGACCGATCCTGCTGATCCGGTGGAGCAGCTCTTCCTTCGTCTTGTAGTGGATGTAGAGAGCGGCCGGGCTCATGCCCGCCCGGCCCGCGATGTCGCGGGTGGTGGTGGCGTGATACCCCCGCTCGGCGAAGGCGTCGACGGCGGCGACGAGCAGCCGCCTGGCGGCCTCGGGTGTCACCTCGGCCCACGGCGCGCTGTCGCCGTCGGTCTCCTCCGCCGTGCTCATCGTCGCTCGCCCCTCTCATCGGCAGGACGAACACCATACCCCGAACCTGAGCAAGCGCTTAGGGCCCCGCCGCCGGTCCGCCGGGGCCGTCAGAGCTTCTGGAAGGGGTCGTGGTCGGCCAGGATCTTCTCCAGCCGGGCCTGGTCGACCCGGCTGACGAGCTGCCCGGCCTCCTGCCGGTCACGGATGACCTTGGCCAGAGTGAAGCAGGAGGTGACGAGGTAGAGAACGCCGATCGCGAGGAATCCCCGGACCCAGGCGTCGGCGTCCAGGAAGTAGATACCGAGGGCCACCGCGCCGATCGCCACTCCGAAGGAGGCGACGGCCTGCCCGTAGAAGGCCGCGGTGCCCTGCTGCTTGACCGAGGGTGTGTCACTCATGACGCCAGCATCGGCGGACGTGGCGCACGCCACATCCGTTCGCATACTCAGCTGGTACTCAGATGTCTGTTCGAGCAGTGCCGCGGTCCGGGCTCAGAAGGCGGAGACCCCGGTCAGCGCGCGGCCGATGATCAGCTTCTGGATCTGGCTGGTGCCCTCGTAGAGCGTCATCACGCGCGCGTCCCGCAGCAGCTTGCCGACCGGGTACTCGTCGATGTAGCCGTAGCCGCCGAAGACCTGGAGGGCGTTGCCGGCGGCGCGCACGGCGGCCTCGGAGGCGAAGAGCTTCGCCTGGGAGGCGGCGGTGGCGAAGTCCCGGCCGCGGTCGATGAGGTCCGCCACCCGCCAGGTCAGCAGCCGCGCGGCGTCGACGTCCACGGCGATGTCACTGATCAGCTCCTGGACGAGCTGGTGACCCGCGATGGGCTTGCCGAACTGCTCACGCCCGGCCGCGTGCCCCACGGCGGCGTCCAGCGCGGCCTGCGCGATGCCGACACATCCGGCCGCCACCGACATCCGCCCCTTGGCGAGGGCGGACATCGCGACGGAGAAGCCCTTTCCGGCCGGGCCCATGAGCGCCGACGCGGGCACCCGGACGTCCTGCAGGACGAGCTCGGCGGTGGCCTGCCCGCGCAGGCCGAGCTTGCCGTGGATGGCGCGGCGGGTGAGGCCGGGGGTGTCGGCGGGGATGAGGAAGGCGGATATGCCCCGGTGCCCCGGGGCCTCGCCGGTGCGGGCGAAGAGCAGCACCACATCGGCCCAGGTGCCGTTGGTGATGAACATCTTGCTGCCGTTGATGACGTACGCGTCGCCGTCACGGACCGCCCTCGTCGTCAGGTTCCCGGCATCCGAGCCGGTGCCGGGCTCGGTGAGCGCGAAGCAGCCGACCGCCTCACCCGAGGCGAGCACGGGCAGCCAGCGCCGCTTCTGCCGCTCGTCGCCCCAGGCGGCGAGGGTCTTGGCGACCAGGCCGAGGGAGACGGAGACGATGCCGCGGACCGAGGAGTCACCGCGTCCCAGCTCCTCGGTGACCAGGCAGTACGCGAGGTGGTCGCCGCCCGAGCCGCCGTACCGCTCCTCGATGGTCAGCCCGAGGAAGCCGACGGAACCCAGCCTCTTCACGATCGACCGGTCGACGCTCTCGGCCCGGTCCCAGTCCGCCGCGTGCGGGGTGACCTCCCGGGCGGTGAAGTCCCTGGCGAGCCGCCGGACGGCCTCCTGCTCCTCACTGAGTTCCAGGTCCATCCTTCGGCTCCCCCACTTTAATTAGCACTGCTAGTTTTTGGCTTCCAGGCCCTACTATGTGCCGCATGGCCCGACCGCGCAAGCCCCTCCTCAGCAGAGACCGCATCGTCGAGGCGGCGAGCGCGCTCGTGGACGCCGAGGGACTCGACGCCGTGTCGACCCGCCGCCTCGCGACCGAGCTCGGGGTCAGCGGGCCCTCCCTCTACAACCACTTCCGCAACAAGGACGAGATCCTGGACGCGGTCGCGGACGCCGTCTCCGCCCAGGTCGACCTGTCGATGTTCGAGGAGTCGGACCCCCGCGGCTGGCGGGCCGCCCTCCACGACTGGGCCGTCTCCTACCGTGCGGCACTCACCGAGCACCCGCACATCGTTCCGGTGCTCGCCCGGGGGCCGGGCCGCAGGCCCGCCGGGCTCCGGGTCGCCGACGCGGTGTTCGGCGCGATGGTCAGGGCCGGCTGGCCGCCCGCCCAGGCGACGTACATCGGGGCGCTGATGCGGTACTTCATCACCGGTTCGGCGCTGGGCTCCTTCGCCCGCGGCTTCGTGGACGACGAGACGGCGTACGACCCGGCCGACTACCCGCACCTCGGCCAGGCCCATCTGCTGGCCGAACGCGGCCGGCAGATCGACGAGGGGGCCTTCGAGACCGGGCTGCGGGCCCTGGTCGACGGTCTGTCGGTCCAGTACGAACTGCTGACGCCCGGCACGACGGTTCGGCGACCGCCGAAGCGCCCCTGACGCATCCTGGTCCACATGGCACATCCCGATCCGGCCGCGCCCCGGCTGGCCGCCCTGGCGTCGCTCCTCGCCGACGAGACCCGCGCCGCCTTCTGCCTCGCCCTGCTCGACGGCCGCGCCTGGACCGCCGGGGAGCTGGCCCGGCACGCCTCCGTGGCCCCGTCGACCGCCAGCGAGCACCTGGGCAGGCTCGTCGGCGGCGGGCTGCTCGCCGAGGAGCGGCAGGGCCGCCACCGCTATCTGCGGCTCGCCGACGCGCGGGCCGCACAACTGATCGAGGACCTGGCGGCGCACGCCGTCCCCGGCCCCCTTCCGGTACGCCCGCGGAGCCTGGGCGCGGCGGGCGCCGACCGGGCGACGGCCCGCGGCCGCACCTGCTACGACCATCTCGCCGGACGGCTCGGCATCACGATCGCCGACGCGATGACCGCGCGGGGACTGCTCCGGCAGGACACCGGCTTCGCCCTCACCGAGGACGGTCTGCGCTGGTTCGACGGGCTGGGCATCGGGCTGGAGCCGTCGTCACGGCGTCCGCTGGCCCGGGGCTGCCTGGACTGGACGGAACGCCGGCCGCACCTGGCGGGCGTGGCGGGAGCCGCGCTGTGCCGCCACGCGCTGGAGGCGGGGTGGTGCGTACGGATCGGGTCCGGGCGCGCGGTGAAGACGACCGAGGCGGGCGAGCGGGAGCTGCTGGCGCACCTCGGCATCGTGCCGCAGTCCCTTCGGTAGGCGCCGAACGGTCGCGGTTCTACGGTCGGGCGCATGACGACGACACCCGGCCCCGTGGCGCCCCGTGACTGGCGGGCCCCCGCAGCGGCCTGCACCACCGTCCTGCTCTGGGCCTCCGCCTTCGTGTCCATCCGCAGCGCAGGGGACGCCTACTCGCCCGGAGCGCTGGCCCTCGGCCGGCTGCTGGCGGGCACCCTGGCGCTGGGTACCCTGCTGGTGCTGCGGCGCGAGGGGCTGCCGCCGCGGGCCGCGTGGCCGGGCATCCTGTGGTCCGGACTGCTCTGGTTCGGCCTCTACATGGTGGTGCTCAACTGGGGCGAGCGACAGGTGGACGCGGGCACGGCCGCGATGGTGGTGAACACCGGCCCGCTGCTGATCGCCCTGCTCGGTGCCCGGGTGCTGGGCGAGGTGCTGCCCTCCCGGCTGGTCGCGGGGATGGCGGTGTCGTTCGCGGGCGCCGTCGTGGTCGGCCTCTCGATGTCGGGGCGCTCGGGCGCGCCGGTGTCCGGCGTGGCGCTGTGCGTGCTGGCCGCGGCGGCGTACGCGGCGGGGGTGGTCGCCCAGAAGCCCGCGCTGCGACACGGCTCGGCGCTCCAGGTCACCACGTTCGGCTGCCTGGTCGGCACGGTGGCCTGTCTGCCGTTCGCCGGGGCGCTGGTCTCCGAGGCCGCCAAGGCGCCCCTCCCCGCCACCCTGAACATGGTCTACCTGGGCCTTTTCCCGACCGCGCTGGCCTTCACGACCTGGGCCTACGCGCTCGCCCGGACCACCGCCGGGCGGATGGGGGCCACCACCTACGCCGTGCCCGCGCTGGTGGTGGTGATGTCCTGGCTGGTGCTGGACGAGGTGCCCGCGCCGCTCGCCGTCGGCGGGGGACTGCTCTGCCTGGCCGGGGTGGCGGTCTCCCGGGCGCGTGAGCAGACTGGGCACAGGCGCGGGGATCGGGCACAGCCGGTGGAAGGAGCCTAGATGTCACGGAACGCCAAGCGGGCGAACGGCCGCGGCAGTACGAAGCGGGCGGCGCCCAGGGCCGACGGAGCCGGGCTCGAGGGCTTCACCGTGACCGACAGCGGCGACGACGATCCGGTCCTGGTGACGCCCGAGGGGCGGCCCCGGGACGCCTGGCGCGAGGACTACCCGTACTCCGTCAAGCTCGGCCGCAGGGCCTACGAGAAGTCCAAGCGCTCCCTGCAGATCGAGCTGCTCAAGCTCCAGTACTGGGTCAAGGAGCACGGCGAGCGGCTCGTGATCCTCTTCGAGGGGCGCGACGCGGCGGGCAAGGGCGGCACGATCAAGCGGTTCACCGAGCACCTCAACCCCCGCGGCGCGCGGGTGGTGGCGCTGGAGAAGCCGACCGAACGCGAGCGCACCCAGTGGTACTTCCAGCGGTACGCGGCCCATCTGCCCTCCGCCGGGGAGATCGTGCTGTTCGACCGCTCCTGGTACAACAGGGCGGGCGTGGAACGGGTGATGGGCTTCTGCACCACCCGCGAGTACCTGGAGTTCATGCACCAGGCGCCGGGTTTCGAGCGGATGCTCGCCCGGGACGGCATCCATGTCGTGAAGTTCTGGTTCTCGGTCTCGCGCAACGAGCAGCGCAACCGGTTCATGATCCGGCAGATCGATCCGGTGCGGCAGTGGAAGCTCAGCCCGGTCGACCTCGCCTCGCTCGACAAGTGGGACGCGTACACCGAGGCCAAGGAGCTGATGCTGTTCCACACCGATACGGCGGACTCGCCGTGGACGGTGGTGAAGAGCAACGACAAGAAGCGGGCCCGGCTGGAGGCGATCCGGCACGTGCTGCACCGCTTCGACTACCCGGACAAGGACGCGGAGGTGGTGGGCGAGCCCGACCCGCTGATCGTCGGCCCGGCCTCCCGGCTCTTCGAGCAGGGCGAGATGGATGCCCGGCTGCTCACCACGGAGCGGTCGGAGACGGGGCCGGCGAAGGGCTGACGGGCCGGGCGGCCGTACGGGGGCGGGGTCAGCCGTAGATCACGAGCGCGCGGCCGCCCCGGCCCGCGAGCATGGTGCCGAAGGCGGCCGGGATGTCCTCCAGGCCGATCCGTTGGGTGACCAGCGCGGAGAGGTCGAACGCGCCCTCCCGGATGTGTCCGGCGATGACCGGCAGGTCCCGGGCGGGGTCGCTGTTGCCGTAGACGCAGCCGGTCAGCGAGCGGCCCCAGTGGAAGATCTCCAGGGCGTTGAAGGAAACCAGCTGGTCCTTGGCTCCGATGCCGACGACCGTGGTACGGCCGCCGCGGCGGGTGGATTCCCAGGCCCCGCGGATGGTGACCGGCCGCCCGACGCATTCGATCGCGACATCGGCGCCCTGACCACCGGTGATCTTGCGGATCGCGCGCGGGGTGGTGTCGGAGGCGACGACGTAGTCCGTGGCGCCCGCCCGCCGGGCCAGCTCCTCCTTCTCCGGCGACACGTCCACCGCGATGATCCGTCCGGCGCCCGCGATCCGGGCGGACTGGAGCACCGCGAGACCGACGCCCCCGGCGCCGAACACGACGACGGACTCCCCGGCGCGCACCCGGGCGCTGTGGTGGACCGCGCCGTAGCCGGTGAGGACGGCGCAGCCCAGCAGGGCCGCGTCGGTGAGGGGGATGCCGTCCGGGGCGGGCAGCACACAGTTCGCGGGGACGACGGTCTCCTCGGCGAAGGCGGCCACGTTCAGTCCGGGGTGGAGTCCGGTGCCGTCGTCCGCGCGCCGGGCGTGCACGGTGCCCGCGCCGCTCAGCGCGTTGGCGCACAGCCAGACCTCGCCGATCCCGCAGTGGTGGCAGCTCCCGCAGGAGGGCGCCCAGTTGAGGACGACGCCGTCGCCGGGTGCGACGTGCCCGACGCCCTCGCCGACCGCGAGGACGGTGCCCGCGCCCTCGTGACCGAGGACGGCGGGTACGGGCACCCGCATGGTGCCGTCGCAGAGCGAGAGGTCGGAGTGGCAGACCCCGGCGGCGGCGAGGGCGACTCTCACCTGGCCGGGGCCTGGTGCGGGAAGCTCGATGCCGGTGATCTCCAGCGGGGCTCCGACGGCGGGCAGTACGGCGGCGCGGACCACGAGCGGACTCCTTGACGGACGACGGCGGGAGGGGTGCGGGCGGTGCTGGGATCAGAACAGGTGCAGAGCAGGTGCAGAGCAGGTGCGGAGCAGAACCGGCGCAGGACCGGAACAGGTTCAGAACTGGAGGGACTTGGTCTGGAGGTACTCCGCCAGCCCGTGCGCGCCGAGCTCGCGGCCGACGCCGGACCGCTTGTAGCCGCCGAACGGGGCCAGCGGGTTGAACCGGCCGCCGTTGATGTCGACCTGGCCGGTGTCCATCCGCCGGGCGAACGCCACCGCCTGCGCCTCGTCTCCCGCCCAGACCGCCCCGGCCAGGCCGTACACGGTGCCGTTGGCGATGCGCAGGGCGTCGTCCTCGTCCTCGTAGCGCAGGACCGAGAGGACCGGGCCGAAGATCTCCTCCTGGGCGACGGTCATCTCCGGGGTGACATCGGCGAGGACGGTGGGGCTGACGAAGTAGCCGCGCTCGCGCGGGGCCCCGGGGCCGCCCGCGGCCAGCCGGGCGCCCTCGGCGAGGCCCCGCTCGATGTAGCCGCGCACCCGGTCGCGCTGGCGGGCGCTGACCAGCGGGCCGATGCGGTCGCCGTAGGTGGCGGCCGCCTCGGCGGCGAGCGCGACCGCCTCGTCGTACCGCGAGGTGTGCACGAGCATCCGGGTCCAGGCACTGCACGTCTGGCCGGAGTTGCCCATCACGTTCGCCACGCCGACCGCGACGGCCCTGGCCAGATCAGCGCTGGGCAGGATGACGTTGGCGGACTTGCCGCCCAGTTCGAGAGCGACGCGCTTGACGGCAGCGCCCGCGAGCGCGCCGATCCGGCTGCCGACGGCCGTGGAGCCGGTGAACGAGACCAGGTCGACGCCCTCATGCCCGGCCAGGGCCTGTCCGGCGACCGATCCGAGGCCGGTGACCAGGTTGAACACGCCCGCGGGGACGCCCGCCTCGTGGACCGCCTCGGCGAAGAGCTGAGCGGTCAGCGGGGTGTCCTCGGCCGGTTTGAGGACGACGGTGCAGCCCGCCGCGAGGGCCGGGGCGGCCTTCGCGACGATCTGGTGCAGCGGGTAGTTCCACGGGGTGATCGCGCCGACGACGCCGGCCGGCTCGGCGTACACCGTGGAGTTGCCGACCCGCTCCTCGAAGGGGTGGTGCGCGGCCAGCTCGGCGAACGAGCCCGCGACCACGATCGGCATGCCCGTGTGCACCGCCCGCGCGAAGGACGGCGGCGCGCCGAGCTCGGCGGTGACGGTCCGGGCGATCTCGTCCTTGCGGGCGGCCAGCGCGTCGCGCAGGGCGGCGAGACGGGCGGCCCGTCGCGCGGGGGACGTGGCCGCCCAGCCGGGGAGCGCGGCGCGGGCGGCCCGTACCGCCGCGTCGACGTCCTCGGCGGTGCCCGCCGGGACCTCGGCGATGACCTGCTCGTCCACCGGGTTCACGACCGCGATCCTGTCCGTTCCCGCGGCGGGCCGCCAGGCTCCGTCGAGGTACATGCCGTCGTGCGCCTTCATCGCTGTTCCTCCCGGACACGGTTGCGGGCGGGGCGCCGCCCGCAACCCAAACTAGCGCTGTTAGTTTTCAGGCGCCACAGGCGCCTGTCACGCCAGGGGCTGCCGGTCGAGTTCACCCTGCTCCGCGCCGGGGTCCGCGAACTGGGTGCGGTACAGCTCCTCGTACCGGCCGCCCGCGGCGAGGAGTTCGTCGTGGGTGCCGCGCTGCACGATCCGCCCGTCCTCGACGACCAGGATGAGGTCCGCGGTGCGCACCGTGGAGAGCCGGTGGGCGATCACGACGGCGGTGCGTCCGGCGAGTGCCTCGGTGAGCGCTTCCTGGACGGCCGCCTCGGAGGTGTTGTCCAGGTGCGCGGTGGCCTCGTCGAGGATGACGACGCGCTGGCGGGCCAGCAGCAGCCGGGCGATGGTCAGCCGCTGGCGTTCGCCGCCGGAGAGCCGGTAGCCGCGTTCGCCGACGACGGTGTCGAGCCCGTCGGGCAGCGAGGCGACGAGACCCTCCAGCCGGGAGCGGCGCAGCGCGTCCCACAGGTCCTCCTCGGCGGCCCCGGGGCGGGCGAGGAGGAGGTTGGCGCGGACGGACTCGTGGAAGAGGTGGCCGTCCTGGGTGACCATGCCGAGGGTGTCGCGCAGGGTGTCGGCGGTCAGGTCGCGTACGTCGACGCCGCCGATCCGTACGGCCCCCTCGTCCGTGTCGTACAGCCGGGGCAGCAGTTGGGCGATGGTCGACTTGCCCGCGCCGGAGGAGCCGACGAGGGCGACCGTCTGGCCGGGTTCGGCGCGGAAGGAGATGCCGCGCAGCACCTCGTCGCCGCCCCGGGTGTCGAGGCTCGCGACGTCCTCCAGGGAGGCGAGGGAGACCTTGTCGGCGGACGGGTAGCCGAACCGCACCTGGTCGAACTCGACGGAGACCGGGCCGTCCGGGACGGCCCGCGCGTCCGGCTTCTGGTCGATGAGCGGCTTGAGGTCGAGGACCTCGAAGACCCGCTCGAAGCTGACGAGCGCGCTCATCACCTCGACGCGTGCCCCGGCGAGTGCGGTGAGCGGGGCGTAGAGCCGGGTGAGCAGGAGGGCCAGGGCGACGACCGCGCCCGCGTCCAGCCGGCCGTGCAGCGCGTAGTAGCCGCCGAGCCCGTAGACCAGGGCGAGGGCGAGTGCGGAGACCAGGGTGAGGGCGGTGATGAACGCGGACTGCGCCATGGCGGTGCGGACGCCGATGTCGCGCACCCGGCCGGCCCGGTCGGCGAATTCGGCGGACTCGTCGGCGGGGCGGCCGAAGAGTTTGATTAGGGTGGCGCCGGGGGCGGAGAAGCGTTCGGTCATCCGGGTGCCCATCGCGGCGTTGTGGGCCGCGGCCTCCCGCTGGAGCCGCGCCATCCGGGCGCCCATCCGCCGGGCGGGCAGCACGAACACCGGCAGCAGCACCAGGGCGAGCACGGTGATCTGCCAGGAGATCGAGAGCATGACGCCGAGGGTCAGCAGCAGGGTCACCACATTGCTGACGACGCCGGACAGGGTGTTGCTGAAGGCGCGCTGGGCGCCGATCACGTCGTTGTTGAGGCGGCTGACGAGCGCGCCGGTGCGGGTCCGGGTGAAGAAGGCGACCGGCATGCGCTGTACGTGGTCGAAGACGGCGGTCCGCAGGTCGAGGATCAGGCCCTCTCCGAGGTTGGCCGAAAGCCAGCGGCCGACCAGTCCGAGGGCGGCCTCCGCGAGGGCGATGACGGCGATCAGGAGGGAGAGCCGGGTGACGGTGCCCGCGTCCCGGCCCGCCACGATCGTGTTCACGACCCGTCCGGCCAGGACGGGGGTGGCGACCGCGAGCAGCGCCGTCGCCACACTGACCAGCAGGAACAGGGCGACGCGGCGCTGGTGGGGGCGGGCGAAGGCGGCGATGCGCCGCAGGGTCTTCCGGTCGAAGGGGCGTTTGTCCGCTTGTGCGTTCATGACGTTGTGGAGCTGTGTCCACGCCGTGGTTTCCATGCTCATGCGAGGAACGTACGACCTCCAGCGGACTTGAGGTCAACGGCCGGGCGACCGGGCGGCGGCGGGAGGCCCGGCAGCGCCCTGGCGCATCGGCCCGTTCAGTCCAGTGCGCGGGCCAGGTAGGCCCGGAGCAGGACGCGGGTCTCGGCGACGATGGCCGGGTCGCCGGACGGGTCGGTGCGGAAGGCGAGCCGCAGGAGGGCGTCGGCTGCCTCGACGCAGACCAGGACGGTGCGGGTCAGGGCTTCGTCGGACGTGCGGCCGAGGTGGCCGCAGAGCAGTTCGGTGAGCCGGCCCGCGACCCGCTGGTTGGGGTCGTCGTCCCGGTCGTCTGGGGGCGGGGCACCGAAGTCCACCAGGGCGAATCCGGCCACGGAGCCCTTCATGGCCAGGTATTCGTCCAGGACGGCGTCGATGGCGCTGCGCCAGTCGTCGGCGGGGATCGCGGCCAGCCGGGCGGTGATGCGCTCGGCGTAGCTGTCCAGGTTACGCCGGGCCAGGGCATCGGCCAGGGCGCGCTTGTTGGAGAAGAAGCGGTAGACGGAACCGATGGGCACCCCGGCGCGGACGGCCACGGCCCGGGTGGACAGCTGGTCGTAGCCGGTCTCGTCGAGGAGTTCGGCGCAGGCGTCGAGTATCCGGGCGAGCCGTTCGGCGCTGCGTTGCTGTACCGGGGCACGGCGGAGGTTCGTGTTCGCATGGGGCACGGGCTCCATGATGCCGTGAGCCTCCTCCGCGGCGCGTGACGGTGCGTGGGTGTCAGGCGATGAGCAGCGACAGTCCGCCGAGGGTGTACGTGACCATCAGGACCAGCAGCGGGAGCTGGCCGGCCACGGCGCGGCCGGGCGGGAAGAGCCGTACGGAGCGGTCGTGGGCGGCGACGACGCCGAGTACGTGACCGAGGACGATCGCGGCGACCTGGAGCACGGCGACGCCGCCGGGGCCCAGGAACGGCGCGGGCGGGGCGGGACCGTCGGTGCCGGACGCCACCATGAGGGTGCGTGGGCCCTCGGTGACGAAGAGCGTGAAGTAGTGGGCGACGAGATAGCCGAGGGCGATCGGGACGAGCGAGTGGGCGAAGGCGGTGAGGGGGTGGTCGATCCGCCCGGAGATGAGCCGGACGGCTCCGGCGCACAGGGCGTAGAGGGCGGCGACGAGCGCGACGGCGCCGAGGAGTCCGAGGGTGGCCGCGGTGGTGCGGCCCAGGGGCGAGGTCTGGACGGTGGTGATCCAGGAGGGGGAGTCGGAGAAGCCGTCGTAGGCGGTGGAGCCGAGCATGACGCAGACGGTGGCGACGAGTCCCGGGTCCTGCGGGGTGGCGTCCAGTCCGTTGAACGGGGAGCGCAGCACGAGGCGGCGGTCGGCGGGGCGGCGGCCGAGCGGGGAGAGCCGGGCGAGCAGTGCGGAGTAGACCTCGAAGGCGTCGGCCCGGTCGAACCACCCGGCGCCGTGGCGGGCGGCGCCCGCGAGGTGGACGGCGGCGTAGAGGGCGAGGAAGAGCAGCAGGCTGCGAGTCGACGCGGGGTCGGGTGAGACGAGTTCGAGCCAGGTGAAGGCGAACAGTCCGGCGGCCGCGGGCCACAGGCCGAGCCGGGCGGGCAGCGGACGGCCCGCGGCGGGGTCGCGCCGCAGCGCCCGGCAGCCGAGGAGGTGGACGGCGCGCAGCGGGTTGAGCGTCCGCCAGACCGGCCCGAACAGCAGCGAGGCGGGGACGAGCCCCACCCAGAGCAGTACGTAGACGGCTCCGGGCCCCGGGTTGCGGTCCGGGTCGTCGGGGCCGAGGAGGAGGAAGAGCGTGACGTACAGGGCGGCGGCGAGTCCGAGGACGCGCACCGCGAGACGGGTGGGGCGGGCGTCCACGAGACGCTGGAGGGCGTGTGGCAGCGGGCGCCCCGCCCGGTCGCCGCTGAACCGGGAGGCGGACCAGAGCAGTCCGAGCGCGAGAAAGGAGACGAAGAGCGCCGCGAAGGCTCCGGCGAAGGCGTAGAAGGGGGACAGCGGCAGGTCGTGCTGGGCGCCGATGCCGTGGGCGAGGGCGGTCACCGTACGACGAGCTGGGTCAGGAGCAGGCCGGACTCGTGGGTCTCGACCTCGAAGAGCCCGCTGCGGTCGGCGGTGAAGGCGATCGTGACGGTCTTTCCGGCGGGGAGGCGGGCCTCCTTGTCGTAGCCGTGGACGTGGAGCGTGTCGGAGCGGTCGCTGCGGATGCGGAGTTCGACGGTGGTGCCCTTCTTGACCTCGGTGCGGCCGGGGCTGGGGCTGACCTTGCCGTCGGCGACCTCGACGGCGACCGTGGCACCGGGCCGGGGGCTCGCGGAGCGGTCCGGGGCGGGGCTGGCCGGTGCGGCGAGAGAGGCGGTGGCGTGTACGGGGGCGGCGTCCACGGCCCAGGCGGTGTGGTCGTCGGCGTAGAGGCGGGCGGTGAGCTTCGTTCCGCCGCCGGTGGCGCGGGCGAGGGAGGCGGGCAGGTGGTACCAGGGGCCGTAGACGCGGGCGAGGGGGCGGCCGTCCAGGAACAGCCGGGCGTGGCCGCGTCCGGGGAGAGCGGCGCCGCCGACGCTGTCCGGGGTGAACGTGAAGTTCCGCACGGTGAGGTGGACGTTCCAGCCGTCCTCGGAGTCCGGCCGCACGGCGAGGGTCAGTGAGGGGGCGCCCTCGGCGTCGACCTGGCGGAGCCGGCTGCCGGAGCCGTCGTCGGCCCTGAGCAGCCGGCCGACGCTGCCGCTGGCCTGCTCGTGGCTGGTGCCGGGTTTGTGGTGGGTGGTGGCCCGCCCGCCGCACCCGCTCGTGCCGAGGGCGAGGACCAGGGCGGCGAGCAGGGTGGCGGCGGCCGGGACGGGCCGGGTGATCCGGCCGGGGATGCGGGAGCGCGTCACGCCGCGCCTCCTTCCGGGGCGGTGGGGACGGGAACCGGGTCGGCGGCGCGTTGCGGCGCTTCGCGGTCGCCGTGGCGGGCGGCGGCGATCACCGCCCACACCACCCAGACCACGCCGAGCAGGCCCCGTACCCAGGCCGGGCTGACCGGTATCCACGGGATCATGAACACGGCCTTGTCCACGGCGTCGAGCAGGGTGAGCGCGCCCAGCACCACCGTGGTCCAGCCCAGCCACGGCCGCTCCCGCCGGAGCACGATCCCGGTGCCGGTCCACCACAGCCCCGTCAGCAGCAGCGCCAGCGCGGGCACATAGGTCGCGGTGAGCCCCATCGTCGCACCGGCCACGTCGAGGCCGAGGCCTGTCACGCCGAGGACCGCGGCCGCGGTGGCGAGCCTGCTGCCGCGCAGCCGGCGCCACCACAGCACCCCGCCGACCAGCCCGAGCACCACCGCGATCACCAGGGCGGCCTGCAGCTCGACGCGCTCGATGCCCCGTGCCCCGTACCAGTCGCAGCCGGCCGGGAGGCGGCGCGCCTGCACGTTGTAGTCGGCGCAGACGAGCAGTTGGGCGAGCTTGACCGGTTCGCCCAGGAGGCGGTCGGTGCGGGTGGAGACGGCACCGCGCTCGGCGCCGCAGACCGGCAGGGTGCGCGGCGTGGAGGCGCCGGTGTCGCCCTGCCAGCAGTTGTTCGCGCCCTGGCCGTCCCACCACACGTCGGTGCGGTTGGGCCGGGAGGTACCCGCCTTGTCCACACCGAGGTGGTTGCCCGCGTAGCGGTTGTGGTGCGAGGTGTCGGCCTGCTTGGACAGCGCGCCCTCGCCGCGGATGAAGGCGGGGACGGCGGTCAGGACGAAGGCGGCGCGCTTCTGGCCGTAGATCCAGTTGTTCTCGTACAGGTTCCAGTTGCCGCCCGCGGTGATGATGCCGGAGCCGGGCGGCATGGAGATCTGCGGGCAGACGACGCCCTGTTCGTAGCCGCGGTCCACGGGCGGTCTGGCGCAGGTGCCGTCCGCGACGTAGGGGTAGTAGTCGGCGTTGTTGTCGTGGATCAGGTTGCGTTCGAAGCGGGCGTGGTTCTGCGGCAGGCCGGGGTGGCCGGGGAAGGCGCTGTCCATCGAGGCGCCGCCCATGTTGTGGTCGAACTCGTTGTCGTGGACGTAGACGGAGTCGCCCGCCGTGCCGGAGTAGCCGACCATGTTGTGGTGGCTGCGGCAGCCGGTGATCTCGATGGAGTAGCGCGGTACGTCGTAGCCGTAGCGGTCGTTGATGTTGGAGGCGCTGCCGGGGTAGATGCCGGAGTCGCCGTTGCCGTACGACTCGCAGTTCTTGTACAGCCCGTGGTCGCTGGCGAAGGTCAAGAAGCCGTACTCGTCGTTCCACCGGGTGAGGACGTCGTCGATGACGAAGCCGTCCTGGGCGAGGACGTACAGGGAGTTGAAGGTGGTGCGCTGGGCGGTGAAGTTCTTGAAGTAGATGCCGTCGGACCTGTCCGAGCGGATCGCGTTGAGCTTCTGGTACTTGGCGTCGATGATCACATCGGTGCGTTCGGCGCCGGTGCCTTCGATCTGGAGGTCCTTCTTGCCGAGGATCGCCACCAGGTTCTGGTTGTGCGGGCAGCTCTTCTGCTGCGCGTACGACAGGATCTGGTAACCGAGCTGGGATGTGGGCGCCTTCAGCCGGGCGCACTCCCCCGCCGGCCTGGGCAGCGAGGGCTCCTCCTCGTACAGGCCGGGCAGGATGGCGACGTTCATGCCGGGCCGGTCGACGGCGTCGACGGCCTGCTGCAGATGGCGGAAGCCGGAGGCGCGGCACCGTTCGAAGAGCTTCAGGTTCCGGGCCCGCAGAACGGCGGGGAAGCCGGACACCCGGCGTTCGAAGTCCGCCCGGTCGGTCTTGCAGACCAGCAGATCGGGCTCGCCGGCGCGGTGCACCGGAACGCTGCCCTTCCCGTCGGGCAGGGTGACCGGACGCTCCTCGTGCGCCTGGGCGTTCGGCGTCGCGAGGAGGGCGGCGAGAAGCGCCGCCAGAAGCACCAAAAGTCTGCGTGTCCACGACATGGACGCGAGAGTAGAGCAATGTTCACCTTTTTGAACCCCCCGCGTACCGCACTTTCGAAACCGGCGGCGCACGAATGCCGTTGACTCTTCCCGGACCGATTCCTACGGTTACCCATAGGATTCCTTCGGCACCGGGAGCACACATGGGCGGCATCGAGCAGGCGCGGAAAACGGCGGAGGCGCTGGAGTACTCCGCCGGTTTCGGCAACGAGCACAGCTCGGAGGCGGTCGCGGGGGCGCTGCCGCACGGCCGCAACTCACCCCAGCGCGCCCCGCTGGGGCTGTACGCGGAGCAGCTGAGCGGCTCGGCCTTCACCGAACCGCGCGCCCACAACCGCCGCTCCTGGCTCTACCGGATCCGCCCCTCGGCGGCCCATCCGCCGTTCGTCCGGACCGGCAACGGCACGCTGCGGACCGCCCCGTTCACCGAATCGGTGCCCGACCCCAACCGGCGGCGCTGGAACCCGCTCCCCGAGCCCGCCCCCGGCACGGACTTCCTGGCGGGCCTGTGGACGCTCGGCGGCAACGGCGACGCCGCGCAGCGCACCGGCATGGCCGTGCACCTCTACCACGCCGACACCTCCATGACCGACCGGGTGTTCAGCGACTCGGACGGCGAGCTGCTGATCGTCCCGGAACACGGCGGCCTGCTGCTCCGCACCGAACTGGGCCTGCTGCGGGCCGAACCGGGGCACGTGGCGCTGATCCCGCGCGGCGTCCGGTTCCGCGTGGAGCTGCTCGACGCCACCGCCCGGGGCTACGTCTGCGAGAACTACGGGCAGCCCTTCACCCTCCCCGACCTCGGCCCGATCGGCGCCAACGGCCTGGCCAACGCCCGGGACTTCCTCGCCCCGCTCGCCGCGTACGAGGACGAGGACCGCCCGGTCGAGGTGATCAACAAGTTCTGCGGGAACCTCTGGTCGGCGACGTACGACCACTCGCCGCTCGACGTGGTCGCCTGGCACGGCACCCACACCCCGTACGTCTACGACCTGCACCGCTTCAACGTCATCGGTTCGATCAGCTACGACCACCCCGACCCGTCGATCTTCACGGTGCTGACCTCGCCGTCCGACACCCCGGGCCTGGCCGGTGTCGACTTCGTGGTCTTCGCGCCGCGCTGGCTGGTCGGCGAGGACACCTTCCGGCCGCCGTACTTCCACCGCAACGTGATGAGCGAGTACATGGGCCTGATCGAGGGCGCGTACGACGCCAAGACGGCGGGCAAGGGCGGATTCGTCCCGGGCGGCGGCTCGCTCCACAACATGATGTCGGCGCACGGACCGGACCGGACGACCTTCGACCGGGCGAGCGGGGCGGAGCTGAAGCCGCAGAAGATCGACGACGGCCTGGCCTTCATGTTCGAGACCCGCTGGCCGGTGACGACGACGGAACAGGCGGTGGCCGCCGACCACCTGCAGCACGGTTACGACGACGTGTGGCAGGGTCTGAGCCGCAACTTCCGGCCGTAGACGACGGCCGCCGACGAGAAGAAGACGCCCGCTCCCGCCGGGGAGCGGGCCGGTCCAGGACGAAAGGCCCCAGGTGCCCCAGACACCCAAGATCCCCCCGGGGCCCGCCTTCGCCCCCGACTCGCTGGTCCTGAACCGCAAGCTGCCGTTGTGGTACCAGGTCTCGCAGTCGCTGCGCGCCTCGATACTGGGGCGGGCCCAGGACGCCTCGGCACGGCTGCCGACCGAGGAGCAGCTCGCCGCGCACTACGGGGTCAGCGTCCTGACCATGCGCCAGGCACTCAAGGAGCTGGAGACCGAGGGGCTGATCAGCCGCCACCGCAGGCGCGGCACCTTCATCGAGCCGCGCGCCCGCCGGGTGTCCCCGGTCCGGCTGATGGGGTCGATCGACGCGATCGTGGCCCAGCAGTCGGGCGAACGGACCTCGGTGCTCGGCCACGGCCCCGTCGCCGTGCCCGGCGAGCTCGGCACGTACTTCCCCGGCTGCCCAGAAGTGGTCAGTTACCGCAGGCTGCGCCACGACGGGGAGAGCGACGAACCCACCAACTGGGCGGAGAACCTGGTGCGCCCCGAGGTGGCGGCCCGCCTGGACGTCGCCGATCTGGAGCGCTGGCCGATGACGAAGGTGCTGCGCGACCGGGTCGGTGTACGGATCGCGCGCATCACCGACACGGTCGAGGCGCGGCTGGCGGACCCGGCTACCTCGGACCTCCTCCAGGTCCCGCTGCTGAGCCCGATCCTCTTCTACACGGGCGTGACCTACGACGAGAGCGGACAGGTGGTCGACGTCGCCCAGATCCGCTACCGGGGCGACCGGTTCTCCTTCTCGGTCACCGTGGAGGCGCGCTGAAGGCCCTACGATGCCCACGGACGGGCGGCGTGGCGACGGGGAGGACGACACGGTGGCAGCACGGGCGGCGGGCGGCTCGGGTGACGGCCAGGACGCGGACGCTCCGCTCCTCGACGACCTCATGCCCTGGTCCGTACGCCCGCTGCGCACCGGCCGCCCCTGGGTGATCGCCCCGGACGCCGGTTCGCTCCGGGCGCGCTGGGAGCGGCTGGTGGGGGCTCCGGCCGAGGAGCGGGAGCGGCTGTTCGGAGCGACCCGTGCCCGCACCCCGCGGACGACGGTCGCGGCGCTGCCCGGCCAGGCCACCGGGACCGGGCGGTTCGCCCGCGAAAGGGGGCCGTGCCCCGAGCCGGTGCGGATCGCGCACGGCCCGTACGACGAACAGTGGCTGCTCCCCGACCACCGGCTGATCGATGCCGCCCGCCCCGAACTGTGGCGGGTCGCCGACGGCCACCAGCTCTTCGCCGTGGAGCACGGGCACGTGCCCCAGGACACCGGTCCCGCCCTGTCCGTGACGGGGCTGCTGCCGGACGGCCACTCCCCCGCGGGCCGTCCCGGCCGGATCCGGCCGCTGTTCCGGCGCCCCGGGGCCCGGGAGCCCAATCTGGCCCCCGGGCTGACCGAACTGCTGCGGGCCCGCCACGGGGCGACGGTGACGGCCCGTTCCGTGCTGGCGTGGGCGCTGGCGGCGGCCCGCCCCTCGCCCGCCGGTTGCGTGGTCCCGCTGCCCGCCGACACCGCCCGCTGGTCGGCCGGGGTGGAGCTGGGACAGGAACTGCTGCGGGTCCAGCTGCGGGGGGCCCGGGGCGGGGAGCGCCCCCGGCTGCCCGGCGGGCGGCGGCCCTATGTGCGGGCGGCGGTGCCGCCGGTGCCGGACGCGGTGACCTACGACGCGGACACCGGGACGCTCGGTCTGGGGACGGGCCGCATCGCACCGGTTCCGGCCGGGGCGTGGGAGTTCCGGGTGGGCGGGGTCCGGATGCTGGAGCTCTGGTTCGAGCGCCGTTCGGCGGCCGGGGCGAAGGACGCGGACGGCCTGGCGGCGCTCCGGCCCGGGGCCTGGCCCCAGGCGTGGACCTCGGAGCTGCTGGAGCTGATCACCCTGCTCGCCCTGCTGGACGGGCTGCGGCCCCGGCAGGAGGGCCTGGCCGCAGGCCCGTGCATCACGGCCGCCGAGCTACGGGCGGCGGGGGTCCTGCCCGTGGCCGCCGCCTCCCGGCGGCCCGCGTCGGTCCTGGGCCACCGGGAGGAGGGCCCGGACGGGCAGTTCGCCCTGCTCTGAGCGCCCGGCCGCGCCACTCGGCGGACTCGGCCGCCCCCGAGCCCGGCAGCCTCAGCGGCCTTGACGCTCTCAGCGCTCTCAGCGGTCAAAGGAGTCCAGCACCCGGCGGAGCGCCCGTTCGAAGACCCCGTCCAGATCGATCGGCCCGGGGTTCTCGGCGAATCCCGCCGCCATCCTCGGGTACTTCCCGGTCGCGATCTGGCTGATCAGATAGCCGGTGCGGGCGGCCTGTTCCTGCTCCTGGGACCAGGGCAGCGACCGCCCGCGCTCCTCGGTGGCGATCTCGTTGGCCACATAGGTGGTGACCACGCCGTTGACCATGGCGATGAGCTCCATCTTCTCGCCGAAGAGCGCGTCGACCCCGTCCAGGCAGCTGAGCGCGTACTCCAGGTACCGCAGAGCGTTGGGACTGAAGCCGTACACCGGCGACATCAGCCGGGGCGCCCAGGTGTGGCGGTGCATCATCGCGCGGGTCTGGTGGGCGAGCGCGACGAGATCGGCGCGCCAGTCACCCGACGGCTCGGGAAAGTCGTAGGCGGCGCTGACCGCGTCGAGCATCAGCTCGTACAGGTCTTCCTTGCGCGGCACGTAGTTGTAGAGCGACATCGTGCCGCAGCCGAGCTCGGCCGCGACCTTGCGCATGGAGACCGCGTCGAGCCCCTCCGCGTCGGCGACCCGGACGGCCGCCGCCGCGATGTCCGCCCTGCTGAACGCGGGCCTGGGGCCCCGGCCCGCACGCTCGGGGCGCGCCCAGATCACTTCGGGTACAGCGGGTCGCCCCACCATCGATCATCACCTCGCCCCCCATCGTAGTTACGTACACCGTACGTAGTGCGCTACGGTGGCCCGCATGACAACTACGTACGCTGTACTTAGTGAAGGTCTGGAGAAGCGGTACGGGGAGGTGCACGCCCTGCGCGGTCTCGATCTCGCGGTGGCGCAGGGGTCGGTCTGCGGGGTGCTGGGGCCGAACGGCGCGGGCAAGACCACCGCCGTCCGGGTGCTCACGACGCTGACGGCACCGGACGGCGGCAGCGCCCGCGTCGCGGGCCACGACGTGGTGCGCGAGGCGGGCGCGGTACGCGCGGCGATCGGGGTCACGGGGCAGGACGCCTCGGTCGACAGCGAACTGTCGGGGCGGCAGAACCTGCGGCTCTTCGCCAGACTGCAACGGCTGCGCGGCGACGCGGCCCGCGCCCGCGCCGACGAGCTGCTGGAACGCTTCGGGCTGGCCGAGGCGGCCGACCGTCCGGCCCGCACCTACTCGGGCGGCATGCGCCGCCGCCTCGACCTCGCCGCCAGCCTGCTGACCCGCCCCCGGGTGCTCTTCCTGGACGAGCCGACCACCGGCCTCGACCCGCACAGCCGCAACCGGATCTGGGCGGCGGTGCGGGAGCTGGCCGACCGCGGCACCACCGTCCTGCTCACCACGCAGTACCTGGAGGAGGCGGACCGGCTGGCCGACGACATCGTGCTGATCGACCGGGGCCAAGCCGCCCACCGCGGCAGCCCCGCCGAGCTGAAGGCCCGGATCGGCAGCTACGCCGAGGTGGTCGTCGCCCACGCGTCGGCCGTGGTCGCGGCTGCCGGGGTGCTCGACCAGCTCACCGGCTCCGCACCCGTGCTGGACCACGAGCGCCGCACGGTGGGAGCCGTCACGGCCGACGGCACGCTCACCCTCCCCCGGCTGATCCGCGCACTCGACGCGGCGGGCGTGCCGGTGGCCGATGCCGGCCTGCGCCCGCCGACGCTCGACGAGGTCTTCCTCCGCCTGACCGGCCGCGACAGCGGCCGTAGCGCCCCGCCACCGAAGGAGACGGCAGCATGAGCGGCACGGCCATGGACCACGCCCCGCGCGTCACGAGCACCCCCGTCGCCGACTGCCTGGCCGTGCTGGGCCGCCACCTCCAGCGCATCAAGGCGGCCCCGGGCGTGATGATCCTGACCCAGACCATGCCGATCACGATGCTGCTCTTCTTCGGCTACGTCTTCGGCAGCGCGCTGGCCGTGCCCGGCCGGGAGTACCGCGCGTTCCTGCTGCCGGGCCTGCTGGCGGCGACGGCCGCCAACGGCCTCATGGTCGGCATGTTCCAGTCCTCGCAGGACTGCCACCGCGGAGTGATGGACCGGTTCCGTACGCTGCCGATGAGCCGGGCCGCCGTGCCGTTCGGCCAGACCGCAGCCGATCTGCTGACCACCGCCGCCGGTATGGTCCCGCTGGTCCTCGTGGGGCTCGCGGTCGGCTGGCGGATCGAGGGCGGCCCGCTCGCGGCACTGGGCGCCTTCGGACTGTTGCTGCTCCTCAGGTTCGCCACGTCGTGGCTGGGCTGCTGGCTGGGGCTGCTGATCCGCAACGAGGAGATCGCGGGCCAGCTGGGCAGCGCCACCTTCGTGCTGCCGCTGCTGTCGAGCGCCTACATCCCGACCGGAAACCTGCCGGGCTGGATGCGGACGGTGGCGGAGTGGAACCCGATCAGCGCCATGGCCTCGGCCGCCCGCGACCTGTTCGGCAACGCGGCCCCGCAGGCCGGTGCCGCCTGGCCGGTCGCCCATCCGGTGGCCGGGACGCTGGCCTGGTCGGCGGTGCTGCTCGCGGTGTTCGTACCGCTGTCCGTACGGCGTTGCGCGCGCGGCGGCGGGTGACCGCGCCCCGGCCCGCCCGTACCCCATCCGCCCCGGTCCGGCCGCGGGGCGCCCGCCTCGGCCGGGCAGCTCACAGGGGCGGTCCAGGGCGCCGGGCAGCGCACGCACAGGGCGGTCCAGGGCGCCGGGCAGCGCACAGGGCGGTCCAGGGCGCCGGGCAGGCTGATGAAGCCCGGCTCCGGAAAGGCCCCCCGAGCCGCACCGCCGCTTCCGGCTCCGCACGCGGCCAGCCGGTCACGGCCTCCCGCGCGAACGCCCCAGGGCGCGGGCGGCGACGGCCCAGGGGAAGAGCGGCCCCCGCGAGATACCCGCCCGGCGCGCGCCCTCGTCCGTGGAACGTGCGTCCGGCGTCCGCCCGGCGAGCGCGCCCGGACCGATGGCGACCAGCTGGGCAGCCCGTCGCCCACCGGGGCCCAGGCACACCGCTCGCTCTTCGGATGTACGTACAGTCCAGAAGTGTTTCGGCGCCTCGCAGCGGGCCCGCGAACACAGCGAAGCGCTGCCGTGCGCCCCGGGGATGACAGGAGGGCGGACAGCAGCGCGGCGCCGGGATCGGGTGACCGCCCGCGGGCGGCCGTGACGCGTCGTCGTTCAGTGGCGGCTGCCGAAGAGCGAACGCCTCAGCCGCCGCAGCGGCGCGAAGAGCGAGACCCGCGCGCTCTTGCTCCGGCGGTGGCGGGCGGCGTCGCGCGAGGTGAGCTCACGCATCAGCAACGTCGCCTCCGCGGTGTCCCGCTGCGGCACGGCGGGGCCGCCGAGCACCGCGAGATGGCGGTCGAGGCGCGAACTCGTCGCACCGCTCCCGCAGGTGATGGCAGGCACACGCGGCCTGCTTCGCATCGCTATCTGTTCCATGTCACTCCCCACCCGTACGAGGGCACCCGACCCGGGCAGGTTAACCCTATCGTCCCGCGCCGACACTCGCGCATCCCGGTGACGGGATTACGTACACGCATACGGAGGTTGACTGCCGCTCAGGATTCCACCCGATGATCGGGCGGGCTGGACGGAACGGAAGCGGACGACGGCGTTCCAGTCAGGCGCCCGCGTCGCCCCGGAGCTCTGGGCACACCCCCAGAGCTCCGCGCCCGCTTCCCCGCGGCGGCGGGCAGGAGACCTCGGTGCACGGGATCTTCCGCCCGCCCGCGGGGTCAGGCCGCCGACCGGAAGGCGGGCAGGTAGCCGCTGGCCTGGCCAGTGGCGGTGGGGTGGTAGGACTCGCCGATGTTCAGCCAGTTGACGCTGTGCAGCCAGGCGCTCCCGGAGCAGATCTCATGACCGCTGAACTTCCCCGCGACGTCGACGTAGGTGAAGCCGTGGTTGGCGGCGCGCTTGGCGGTGGCCGCGTTGAGGTAGTCCGACGCCGAGTTGATCGCGGCGCGCACCTTGTCGCTCAGCCCGACGACGCAGCTCCCGCCGACCTGGTAGAAGCGCGGGTAGCCGAGGACGACGACCCGGGCGGACGGCGCCTTGGCCTGGATCGCCGTGTACACCGAATCGAGATTGCCGGGCAGGGTGGTGTCGACGAAACTGCGCGCCGTGGCGATCCGGCTCAGACAGGTGGCCTCGGACTGGAGGACACAGGTCGTCATGACATCGGCGAAGCCCGCGTCGTTGCCCCCGATGGAGAGGGAGACGAGATCGGTGGCGGAGCTGAGCGAGCCGAGCTGACCGGACTTCACATCGCCGGTGCGGGCACCGGAACAGGCGACGAAGGAGAACGAGGCGGGCGCGCTGGCGGCGGCCCAGAGGGCCGGGTACGCCTTGCTGCTGCGCTTGCAGCTGCCGCTGGCGCTGTCGTAACTGCCCGAGCCGACGCCGGAGGAGTACGAGTCTCCGAGCGCGACGTAGTCGACGCCCTGGACGGACGTCGCGGCGCTGGCGGTGGCCGCCCCGGTCAGCGCGAGGACGGCGCCGAGCAGGAGCGAGGACGAGAGCGCCGCGAGTCTGGACAGTTTCATGGGACCTCCAAGGACCGACCGACCGGACCTCCGTCCGGTCTACCGAGTACGTGGTAGCAGTCCGGCGCCCTCCACCGGAAGTGTCCATGCCAACTTGATCCAATCAATTCACATGCGCCGGGCGGCTCTTTGAGCGCACGTCAGCGCCCTGCGCGCCTCCGGCAGGGGGGACGGACGCGAAACCCTGGTGCGCCGGGCCTCCCGGTGCCAGATCATGGGGCCATGTCCGCCAACCCCGAGTCCGCGCTGCCGATCCGGCTCAACGTGGACGACAGCGATTCCCCGTCGGACGTCGTCGACGCGCTGTTCCTCGGCCGCTTCGCGACCGGCGAACAGCCCTACTCGCACAGCACCACGCTGGAACGCGTCAGAACGGGAGCGAGCCTGCTGCCGCCGGACGCCTCGGTGCTGCGCGCCGCCCGCGACGACGACCGCAGCGCCACACTCGCCGAGGGCGAGGGCTGGACGCTGCTCGCCTCGCGGTGGAACCGCGGCGCCGACGTCACGGTCACCGCCACCACCGCGGAACTGGCCCGGAAGATCCTCGACCAGGCCACCGACGGCGCCGTGGACGAACCCGAACCCCAGCCCGAGAACGTGACGATGGGCTTCTGGTACGTCTCCCCGCGCCGCGGCCCGCACCGCACCGCCCGGCAGATCGCCGCCGGCACCTGGGACGAGGTGCGGGGCAACTACACGGCGCCGGTGGCCACCGCCATGGACCGGCTGATGAAGGTCACCCCCGACGACATCGCGGGACGGCTGCTCCTGCTGCACGGCCCGCCGGGCACCGGCAAGACCTCCGCGCTGCGCGCCCTGGCCCGCTCGTGGCGGGACTGGTGCCAGGTCGACTGCGTACTCGACCCGGAGCGGCTCTTCAACGACGTCGGATATCTGATGGACATCGCGATCGGCGAGGACGACGGCACCTCCAAGGGCCGCTGGCGGCTGCTGCTGCTGGAGGACTGCGACGAGCTGATCCGCGGCGAGGCCAAGCACACCGCGGGCCAGGCCCTGTCCCGGCTGCTGAACCTCACCGACGGGCTGCTCGGGCAGGGCCGCAACGTCCTGGTGGGCGTCACCACCAATGAGGACCTGGAGCGGCTCCACCCGGCCGTGGTCCGGCCCGGTCGCTGCCTCGCCAGGATCGAGGTGGGCCAGCTGACCCGCGAGGAGGCGGTGGGCTGGCTGGGCACGGAGGACGGGGTCGGCCGCGAGGGCGCGACCCTCGCCGAGCTGTACGCGCTGCGGCGCGGAAGCGGCCCCGCCTCGGTGCCCCAGCAGGACTCCGGGGCGGACGCGGGCCTGTACCTCTGAGAGCGGCTGCCCGCGGCGGACTCACCCCGTCCCGCACGCCGCCCGCGGCGGACTCACCCCGTCCCGTACGCCGCCCGCAGCGCGTCCGCCGCCAGGGTCAGTGCCTCCTCGTGGGGCAGGCCGAGCCGCCGCGCCTGCTCCGCGTACGCCTGGGCGGCGGACGCGGCGTGCCGGTCCGCCGCGTCACCGGCGGCGGCCACGAAGGTGCCGTTGCGGCCTCGGGTCTCGATCACCCCGTCGGCCTCCAGTGCGCGATACGCCTTCGCGACGGTGTTCGCGGCAAGGCCCAGCTCCTCGGCGAAGCCGCGCACCGTCGGCAGTCTGAAGCCGACGGGCAGCTCGCCGGAGCGGGCCAGTTCGGAGATCCGCGTGCGCAGTTGCTCGTACGGGGCGATGCCGGTGTCCGGGTCAAGAACGATCTTCAGGGTCACGTTCCGATTCTCCCTCACAGCCGCCCCGCCGCCGGAAAATTCGGGGGCGCCGGCCGAGTCGCCCGCGTAGCGTCCGGCGCATGACTGTCATCGTTCGCGATTTCCTTCCCACCGACGCGGAGGGCTGGGTACAAGTGCGGCGGGCCGCACTGCCGTTCATGGTGACGACGCCCGAGTGTGTCGCCTTCGACCTGGCCTCGGCCCACCCGGACAAGCGCTACCGGCTGCTGGTCGCGGAGGAGGACGGGGAACTGATCGGGACCGCGCAGGTCGGCCTCGTCCACGACAGTCCCGAGCCCGGACAGGGGTTCTGCAACGCCTACACGCATCCGGACCGCACCGGACGCGGGGCGGGTGCGCTGCTGCTGCGCACCGCCGAGGAGCATCTGGCGCGGGAGGGCGCGACCTCGGTCTACACCTGGGTGCTCGACACCCCGTCCGACCGGGCCTTCGCCGAGAAGCGCGGCTACGCGCCGAGCCGTCCGGCGCACTTCCTCCATCTCGACCTGGCGGGCGGTTCGCTGCCGCCCCGTCAGGAGGTTCCGGCGGGCGTGGGGCTGCGGACCGCCGCGGACTTCGCGGATGACCCGCGTCCGCTCTTCGAGGCGGACGCCGAGACCACGGCCGACGAACCGAGCGACACCCCGGTGGAGCTGTCCGACTACGAGGACTGGCTCAACCACACCTGGCGCCATCCCGGGCTCGACCACGAGCTCACCTCGGTGGCGGTGGTGGACGGTGAAGTGGCGGCGTTCAGCGCGGCCGAGACCGACGGACTGACCCGGTACATGTCCGGGATGACCGGCACCCGCCGGGCGTACCGCGGCCGGGGACTGGCCAAGCTCGTCAAGAACGACTCGCTGCACCGGGCCCGCGCCGCCGGGTACACGGACGCGTACACCGGGAACGACGCGGACAACGGCCCGATGCTGGCGGTCAACCGCTGGTTCGGCTACGAACTCTGTGCCACGGAGGTGCGCCATGTCCGCAGGATCGGCTGAGGCCACGCTGGTCGTCGCCCTGGTGAAGGCCGGGCGCACCAAGATCAGGTACCCGGCCACGGCGGTCCGCGACGACGGCACCCGGATCACGGTGCGCGCGCCGTGGGCGGCGCCGGGGGTGCGGGACTTCGGCTTCGTGCGCTTCGAGCCGGGCGATGTGTTCACCGAGCACTACTGGCGTGACCGCTGGTTCGCCGTGAAGGAGGTCCGCACCGGCGCGGGCGGGCTCAAGGGCTGGTACTGCGACATCACCCGCCCCGCGGTGCTGCGGGACGGGGAGCTGCGGGTGGAGGACCTGGACCTCGACCTGTGGGTGTCGGCGGACGGCTCGTCCGTACTGCGGCTGGACGAGGACGAGTTCACCCGGAGCGGTCTGGCCGGGCGCGATCCGGAGGCGGCCGGCGCGGCGGTCGCGGCGCTGGACGAGCTGGAGCGCCTGGCCCGCGCCGGGGAGCTCACCTCGTTGCTGGCCTGAGCGCGGTGCCGGCCCGGCGGACCCCCCGGCCGCGCCCCGGCACGGGGGGGCGGGCCGCGGGGGCGGGGGGGGGGGAGAAGCAGGCGCGGCGGGGGGGGCC